>CAZOUP010000033.1:0-24809 GCA_964583035.1 uncultured Akkermansia sp. | reverse complement strand
TCGAAACATCACCGTGATCGATGACTTCGGGCATCACCCCACCGCGATCCGCGAAGCGATCACCGGCCTCCGCCGGAAATACGAAGGCGCGAGGATGTGGGCCATCTTTGAGCCGCGCTCAAACACGACCCGCCGGAACATTTTCCAGGAAGCCCTCCCTGAAGCCCTCGGCCAGGCCGACGCCGTCTGTATCGCCGCCGTCGCGAGAGCCGATCAACTCGAAGCCGGCGAGCGACTCGACACCGACCTCATGATGGAGACCCTTCGCGCCGGAGGAAAGCCCGCCTACTACGAGCCCGACGTCGATGCCATCGTCGCGCGTCTCAAGAGCGAAGCCAAAGACGACGATGTCATCCTTGTCTTCAGCAACGGTGGGTTTGGTGGGATTCATGAGAAGCTGCTGAGTGTTCTATAATCTCTGTTATTGAGCGTATTTTTGGGGTAGCTTTCAGCCCGATGTTTCACGCTCTTCATTCACTCCTCATTCGCAGCGTTGCGTTGATGTGGGTTCTGCTCAGTGCCCCGACGATTCTGCCAGCTCAAGCGGCAGAGAGTTCCCTTCCCGGGATCGGCCGGGATGAAATTCTTTCCCTCGATATCTCGGTCCAGGTTCTGCGAACCGGGCAGCTCGAGATTGAGCAGGATTTTGTGCTCTTGCTGGGGAAAGAGGGCAACATCAAGCGTGGTCCGATTCTCTCCTACTTGACGGCCTACCGAGGTTTTGGAAATCTAGTTCTCAATCATAAGATGCAAGTCAAAGAGGTGCTTCGGGATGGAAAGCCTGAGCCTTTCAAAGTGGAAGAATACGACGGCATCATGAGAATCGTGTGCGGAGAAAGTGATGTCCTCCTCGAGCCGGGTGAGCATCGCTACATCGTGCGCTTTGTCCGCAACGGTGACTGGACCTATCGTGATGGAATGGCGCATTGGGCCTACGAGATTAGCGAGCCTTTCAAATCTTTCCCCATCAGGGAAATCACGTTTCGGATGCAACTCCCCGAAGCTGTTGATCTGGAATATTATTCGCTGGGCTTGAGCGGAAGCCTCTCGAATGGAACCGGCTATGAGACAACCGAGACTTCGGGCGGGGTGACGATTCGAACGACGGCTCCATTGCGGCAAGAGTCCTATATGTTCGTGAACGCCTCTTGGAAATCCCATAGTTTCGCGACGCAGAGCCAGTGGTTTGAAATCATGAAGCAGCATCCGAAGTTACCGATCACTGGCTTTTTGGCGATACTGCTCTCCGGTTCGCTCGTGATTCTTATCGCTCGGATTGTGAAGAACCATCAAGCACGTGCTGTTTCTTCTGCCTAGCCCCGGAGATTCACATCTCTTCACCATGGCCTTTTCAAAGTTTAGAATTTTCCCGCATTCCCGCTCCGCTCGCAAAAGTAGTGATCTTGCCCGCCCTCCAGGGTCTTTTGTGCACTTCGGCGCAAAGCGGACTGATTCCTTTTCGATCAGGACGATCAACTATGATGCTTTGAAGATTGAGTTGATCGAGAACGACTCTATTCACAGCACTGCGCGCGGAGTTCCCGAAGAGGTGAACTGGCACGAAATGAGCGGTCTTCATGTCGTTGA
The DNA here is from genome assembly GCA_964583035.1 of uncultured Akkermansia sp. Taxonomy (GTDB): domain Bacteria; phylum Verrucomicrobiota; class Verrucomicrobiia; order Verrucomicrobiales; family DEV007; genus Arctic95D-9. The sequence goes on along the minus strand of CAZOUP010000033.1, from coordinate 23,222 downwards.
AGAGTTGTCGCAAGTCGCTCAGATTTTCGATATTCCATCATTGCTCGTGGAAGATGTTCTCAACACCGGAGCGCGCCCGAAACTTGAGAAGCGCGATGACCTGATCTTTGTCGTCACCAAAATGGTTACCTTTGATTCGGAGCTACAGGAAATTGATATCCAGCAGTTCTCTCTCGTGCTCCTTCCTGACAATGTCCTCCTCTCTTTTCTCGAGGGTCCGACGACCGCATTTGATCCTGTCATTGCCCGAATCAAGACCGGTTCCGGCGGTCGAATCCGGAACAAAGGCGGTGACTATCTGCTCTGGGCGCTTCTGGATGTGGTGGTGGATCATTACCTTTTCGTTCTCGATCAACTTGAGGATTTGATCCTTCAACTGGAGACCCGAATGCAGGAGGATGAGGGGAGTGTTTCGACGGAGGAACTCTATGCGCTCAAGCGTGAAATCGGGATCCTCTACCGTGCGATGCGTCCCGTCAGGGAAATCTCAAGCGGACTCTGCCGCTCCATTTCGCCGTTGCTCGACGAAGAAACCCGCCCCTATTTCGTTGATTTGAATGATCACGCACTGCTGGCGCTGGAGACGGTCGACCACCTTCGCGAGGGTGCTTCCGGGCTTCGGGATTTTTATCTTTCGACAGTGAGTAATCGCATGAACGAGGTCATGAAAGTGCTGACTTGTTTTTCAACGGTCTTCCTGCCGCTCACCTTCATCGCCGGCATCTACGGGATGAATTTCGAGCACATGCCCGAGCTCCAATGGAAATGGGGTTATGCCGCCGTATGGGCTTTTTTCGTGGTGAGCGCTTCGGTGATGATTTTGCTCTTTGTTAGGAAACGCTGGCTTTAGTCAAGGCGCTTCCTGAGAAGCTCGGCGTGCTGCTCCCGGATGTCCTGGAAGGACGAATTGTTTCCTAGGTTCTCAATTTCCATGGTGGTTTTATGGAGATCGTAAAGTTCGACTGAAACGAGAGCGTCGCTCTTCACGTCGCGCCATTCGGTGTAGCGGTAGTGGGTTGTCCGGATTGAGAAGCCTCTCGCACCACCGCGTGAGTATTCGCTGAAGGCGGCGTCGCGAGCACCGCTTTCCGGATCAGAGAGAACGTCAGCGAAGCTGTCTCCTTCGAGATGGTCGGGCAAATCGAGACCCGCCACCTCTGCCAGGGTCGGGAAAAGATCGACTAGTTCGACGAGTGCTTCAGTATTTTTTCCTTTCACTACGCCGGGGCCTGAAAAAATGAGGGGAACGCGCGTCGCGATTTCGAAGGTGCTGTGCTTTGACCAAAGCGCCTGATCACCGAGGTGGTAGCCATGATCCGAGGTGAAGACGACGATGGTGTTCCCGCTTTCCCCGACCTCTTTCAGCGCCGCGAGCAGTTGTCCCGTAAGCCGGTCGATATAGCTGACGCAGGCGAGGTAGGCATGGCGGGCCTCGCGTTGCGCCTGTTCGGAGATTTCCCCCTCTGTCGGAAATCCACCGAAGCTGCGGAGGTAGCTTGACGGGTGAAAAGTGTGCTTCCCGGGTGCACCGCCGGGCTGTTCAGGAAAAGGGGAGAGGGGGATTTTGATATTGGAATAGAGATTCCAATCGCGCTTCGGTGCATTGAACGGCGAGTGCGGTTTATGATAGCCGACCATGAGAAAAAACGGTTCTTCTCCCTTGGCGCGAAGGCGAAGTTCCCCGATCGCTTTCTCGGTCGTCACTCCATCCTCGTAAGCCGTGTCGGGAACGTCGGCAGATTCGAACAACTGATTGGTTTTGTTCTCCGCTACACTTCGATTGATGATGGGATGCTTACCACGGCTTTCGGGACGGGCGTAGTGGAGTGGAGGCGGGTCAAAATGCGGTTGCGACCACGACTCCGGATCGTCCTGTCCGTTGTGAAGAATTTTCCCGAAGCTGGCGGTGTGATAGCCGTGGTTCTTAAAATGCTGCGGCAATGAGGTGATGTCAGGATGGCTCACTCTGAAAGTCAGATCCGAGTTCGTCTTGCCGAGATTCCCCGGAAGCAGTCCTGAAAGGAGGCTGTTTCGTGAAGGCCAGCAGACCGCCTTCTGGCAGTAGGCCCGATCAAAGCGCAGGCCGGAAGCAGCGAGCGAATCAAGGTTCGGGGTGATCGCAATTTCTGACCCGTAGCAACCCAGTTCGTTCCGGAGATCGTCGGCGATGATGAAGAGGATGTTTGGCTTTTCATTCGCGACAGAATATCCTGACAAAGCCATGAAAATAGCCATTAAAAGCCGGGCTAAACAGGGTTGGGTCAAGGACATGACAGGGTTAGGTCAGGTGCGAAGTAGTAGTCAGGGTTTAAGGTGGGTCGCAAAAAACAGGTCGAGGACGTCGAGTGCTTCATCGAAGAATTTTTGCTTCGTCAAGAAAGGGTGAGGTGCTGTTTCTAAAATATGCAATCCGGTGGGAATCCCGAGCTGCTCTAAATCGAGGCGCATCTCGTCGGCGTGGGTGCTTGGGTCGTCTAACTCGCCGGTGAGGTATAAAATGGGAGGATCGTTTGCGTCGAGGTGGTGGCGCGGCGAGGCGAGTTGGTAGGTCTCGGGAACTTCCACCTGCGTGCCGCCGAGAAACTGCGGGTAGAAGGCGGCGTTCGGATCGAGGGAGCGAAGGCGGATGCGATCGGTCTCGAGATCGGACTGCGCGCCCATGGGGGCGGCGGCCTGGATTGTGCTGGAGAAATCAGCGTTTCCACCGTCGCCTTCGAGTTCGGCGACGTCGCCGGAAGTCGCGAGAAGGTTGGCGAGATGTCCGCCGGCGGAGGAACCGGTCGCGCCGATAAAATCAGGATCGATGCCGTAGGTTTCCGCGTTGGCTCTCATCCAGCGCACGGCGGCTTTGCAGTCTTCGATTTGAGCGGGAAAGGGAAGCTCGCCGGAGAGTCGATAGGAGATCGTCGCAGTGACAAAGCCACGCGTCCCGAGGGCCTTGGCGATGTGGGCGTGATTGAGCCGCTCACCTTTCCACCACGCTCCGCCGTGGATGCAAATGATCGCGGGGAGTTTGCCCTCGACGCCCTTGGGACGAAAGAGGTCGAGCTTCATCTCACGCTCGCCATAGGTTGCGTAGACGAGGTCGGGGTGTGACTCAAGAGCCTGATTGATCTCCGCACCAATTTGAGTTCGGGGCAGAGAGTTCCAGTCTTCCTCTGCGGCGAGCGAAAGGGGAAGAGTGCAGAGAAGAAAGGCCGTAAGAAAGCGGAAATGTTGCATAGCGGTTCACCAGATTACTCCGTATGAAACCGCGATTACCCGATCTTTCTGATCTTTTTCGGGGTCATTCCCCCTTGGGACTACTTCCTGATAAACTTGTCGCCACGCAGGACGGTCACTTCCACGAGCCAGGCGATGACGGAGTAGTCCTCAAAGTATTCGTCAGAAAGATCGTCCATGATCGCATCAGCAGCCTCTTTCGCGACGAGCGTTTCGATCTTGATGTTCCGCCCGCCCCAGTCGCTCGCGTGTCTGCCGCTCGATCCTTCGCCCTCGACTTTGGTCATGGTGTGACCGGTTGCGCCGTGTTTGTGAATCAACTCGATAACTTCGTCCTTGAGAAGGCTTTCGATAATGATGGTAACTTTTATCAGTGGGACTTTCATTTCATGATGCCCTCAAGGTATTGGGCGAAAGACAAAAAGGTGGGGATTCCGATCGCCAAATTAAACGGAAAAGTTATTCCGAGGGCAAGTGTCAGATAAATTCCCGGACTCGCTTTAGGCAGGGCGATGCGAACCGCAGCGGGTGCGGCAATGTAAGAGGCGCTGCCGACCATGGCGCCGAAGACGGCAGCGCCGCCGGGTGACATGCCGAAAAGAATCCCGCCAAATGTGCCGATGAGACCGTGGAAGAGTGGGAGGACGCAGCCAACGACGATAAGGCGCCATCCTGCTTTCTTCGCGTCAATGATGCGGCGTCCTGCGACCATGCCGAGTTCGAGAAGAAAGATGCAGAGAATACCTTTAAACGGAGCGATGAAAAACGGGGCGACTGATTCGATTTTGCCCGCGCCGCAGACCGCTCCGATGACCATGCCGCCAATCAGGAGAAAGATGCTTTTTCCGGCGAGGACCTCGTGGAGGGCCGCCTTGATGCCTCCACCGCGTGTTTGCCGGGCAAGGAGAAGTCCGACAATAATACCGGGAACTTCGAGGATTGCGACGAGCGCAGGGAGGTAGCCGTCGGCGGGGATGCCGGCGAATTTCGAGGCTTCGATCGCGGCGAGGAAGGTCACCGCTGAAACGGATCCGTAGTGCGCGGCCGAGGCCGCCGCATCGATGCGACCGAGGCGACCGAAGTATTTGAGCACAAAGAAGGCCGAGATCGGCGTGATGATTCCGAGAATCAGGGTGATGCTGATCGGCCCGACCAACTCCGCTGCCGGAGTTTCAGAAATCGCGACACCGCCCTTGAGACCAATCGCGAAAAGGAGGTAGATCGAAAGTGCCTGATAGATCGCATCAGGGATTTCGAGATCGCTTTTCACCCATCGCGCGACCATGCCGAGGGCGAACGCGAGAACGATCGGAGAGACGAGATTTTGAACAAGCAAGTCCATGAGAAGCCGATTCTTAGGCCCGCCTCAGAAGTTATGCAAAATAAAACCGGTCATGAATAGCACCCTTTTATGCTCGCAAATAAATCAGAAATACTGGGCAATCTTTTCACGAGCCGGAGTATTCCAGTGAAACCCTATGTTGAACGATTCCACAGATGAGCGCTACGAGCAGTTCGTCTCGCTCTTTACCCGACACGAACCGGGCTTGCGAGCCTTCGTGCGTTCGCTCGTGTTTTCGTGGGATGATGCGAACGAGGTCATGCAAAACACCGGTCTCGTGCTCTGGCGAAAGTTTGACTCCTTCGATCAGAAAACCGACTTCATGCGTTGGGCTTGCGTTGTCGCCCGCTTCGAGGTTCTCGCGTGGCGACGGGACAAAGCGCGTGACCGTCATGTCTTTGACGAGGATTTGGTCAACCTGCTCGCAGAGGAAGCGGCTGAAGAGCACGAGGTGCTGGCAAATGAGCGCCGTGCTCTTGAATTTTGTCTCCGGAAACTGTCTGAAAAGCAGCGCCGCATTGTCATTGCCGCCTACGAGCCTGGCGTCAGATTGAATCAGGTCGCGGCGGCGCTCGGAAAATCGGCGACGGCCTTTTATAAAACCCTGAACCGGGCGAGGGGTGGGCTCCTCAAGTGTATCGAGGGTCAGGTCATCGCCGAAAAAGGAGATCGCGCATGAACCGGGAAGTATTTGACGAGATTTGTCAGCGTTGGCTCAATGGGGAGCTGAGTGATGAGCAATTTGCTGCGCTTCAGGAATCACTGCGGGAGAAGCCGGAGTTTCGTCGCGAGTTTATTCGTCTCGCCAATCTCGATTCCGGGCTGCGTGATCTGGCGATGGTCGAGGACGTCGCGCCGGAGGTGACTCTCTTCCCCGCGGCGAAAACCTTGCGGGCCGGTTTCCTCGCGATGGCGGCTGCTTTGGCGTTACTGGCCGTTTCCGTGGCACTCTTTCTTAAGCAACCGACCGCCGATTCTGTCGCGGGGGACGCGCCGCGCACGATGGGGGTCGCCGTCGTCACTGCTGAGGCGAATGCGGTGTGGGAGGAAAACGGGCAGGCGATCCGCAAAGGAGCCCCGCTCGAGCCGGGCGTCTTGCGGTTGGAATCCGGGCTCGCGCAGATCGACTTTTTTGGCGGCGCTTCGATCAGTCTTTCCGGACCGGCTGAAATCGAATTGGTAACGAGGGACAAGGCAGTTTTAAATCACGGGCGTCTCAAGGCCGAGGTGCCCCCGGCGGCGCGGGGCTTTGAAATTTTGACCGGAGACGTTGTCCTCGAAGATTTGGGGACGACCTTCGGTCTCGCCGTTGATGAGAATGTTGGGGCGAATTTGATCGTGTTTGACGGAGAAGTCGTCGCGACCGGGCGGGATGGAAAACCGATGTCACTTACTAATGGTCAATCGGCGAGTCTCATCAACGGCGAGACAAAACGTCAGCCCCCGAGCGAGGTGGGTGATTTCCCTGACATTGAAGACGTCTTCGCCGGTTCCGGAAATCGCGAGGATCTTCGCTACGCGAACTGGAAAGAAGCCAGTCTCGAACTGCGGCAGGATCCGCGATTGATCGCCTACTATGATTTCGAAAATCTGACCCCGGTTTCGCGCCGCCTCAAAAATAGAGCGGTGTCAGGGTCGGAGCTCGATGGAGGGATCGTCGGGGCACGAGTCGCCGAAGGACGCTGGGGCGACAAGACCGCGCTCGACTTCCGGCTCGAAGGTGACCGGGTTCGGTTTGATATTCCCGGTGAGTTCGATGGACTGACGCTCTTCGCGTGGGTGCGGATCGATGCGCTGGACCGTCATTTGAATTCTCTTTTTGTGACCGACTATTTCGATGAGTACGAAGTTCACTGGCAGCTTTCGGGAAAAGGGGCGCTCCACTTTGCGACCAGCCCTGAAGGTCCTGAAGATATCCAAGAGCATAACCGTCGCTACTACTCCGATGTCTTTTGGGATCCTGGAAAAAGCGGGCAGTGGTTTCATCTCGCGACGACGGTGCGGATGGGCGTCGGTGGTGTGACGCATTATGTCAACGGAGAGGCTGTCGGTTTCAGTGGTGGGACGCAGATGCACAAGCCGCTTGCGCGTCTTCGCATCGGCGAGGCGGACCTCAGTAACTGGAGTGATCCCATTTGGGAAACGGCCCTGAGAACGCTGAACGGGCGCATTGACGAATTTGCTATTTTTCAAGAACCGCTCTCTGCCGAAGAAATTCGGATGATTTACGAAAACGGAAAACCATGAAGTTCACTCCACTTTTTCTCTTCCTCACTTTTCCGACGCTTCTCCTTGCTGGCGAAATCAGCGAGGGCGAAAAGCTTTTTGCTCTCCAGGTGAAGCCGCTTTTCGCTGAAAAATGTAATGCCTGTCACGGCGACGAGCCGGACAAGCTCAAAGGTGATTTCGACATGCGCACCCGTGAGGCGATGCTCAAGGGTGGCGACTACTTTGCGGAGGAAGTTCTCATGCCGGGGAAAGGGGAGGAGAGTTTTCTCTATATCACGACGACCCGAACCGAGGTCGATTACGAGATGCCGCCGAAGGCGGCGGACCAACTCAGTGAAGAGCAGCAGTGGTGGATTCGAGACTGGATCAATGAAGGCGCGCCCTGGCCCGATGATGAGCGCGTCCATCTCATTCAGGAAAAATATTCGGAAGGAGTCCAGATGGAACTTTCCGAAGCGCTCTCCGAAGACTGGCAGAACCGCCGCTATAAGTCGGAGGACCTCTGGGCTTATCAAACCCTGACGAAACCAGAAGTTCCGTCGGCTGACCTGACAGGGTTAGATGCCGGACTTAACCCTGTTGACTCATTCATTGGCGCAAAGCTGAGCGAGATGGGGCTGGAGGCAGCGGCGGAAGCGGAACCGGGTATTTTGATTCGCCGGGCGACCTTTGACCTGCTTGGACTGCCGCCGACCCCCTTGGAGGTGAATGAGTTTCTTGCGGCCTGGGAGGATGATGCAACGGCGGCTTGGAGTGCTCTCATTGACCGGCTGCTTTCAAGCCCGCACTACGGCGAGCAGTGGGGGCGTCACTGGCTCGATGTCGTTCGCTATGCGGACAGTTCCGGTTTTGCGAATGATTACGAGCGACCGAATACCTGGCGTTATCGCGACTATGTGATCCGCTCTTTTAACGAAGGAAAACCCTATGACCAATTCGTCCGCGAGCAGATCGCGGGGGATGAGATCACGAATCGCGAAGATCCCGAGGCGCTCGTCGCGACCGGATTTCTCCGCATGGGTGCATGGGAGCACACGGGGATGAGCGTCGCGAAAGTGACCCGCCAGCTTTTCCTCGACGATGTCACGGACTCGGTCGGGCAGGTCTTTCTCGCTCATGCCTTGCAGTGCGCGAAATGCCACGATCACAAATTCGACCCCATCCCGACCCGCGACTTCTATTCGATGCAGGCGATCTTCGCGACGACTCAATTTGCCGAGGTCGAGACCGAATGGCTCCCGGAGGAGAATCGTAACGGGATGAAAGAAGACCGGGCGCTTCATCAGAAGCGAATCGTCGATAACAACGAGCGGAAGGCGATGCTGAAAGAACGGCAGGAGTTTTACGAAGCGAAGTGGTTTGAGAAAAAAGGCCTTCCTTACAAAACCGTCGCCGAGGCAAAGAAGGCTGGATTGAAAAAGGATCAGCTCCCCGAGGGATCACTTTTTGAAAAGCCGGAGGAGTTTGCGCTCGGTCCGATCAGCAGCAAGTGGTCGAACCGTTTCAGTTGGGAAAATGACCGCTATGAGCCGGTCGCCTACACTGTCTACAACGGCAAAACGATCAAGCCAAAGGGGAACTACGGTCGCATTGCGATGCCGGCGGATCCGATGAAGGGAGGCGAGATCGAGCAGACCGCGATCCTCGGGGGAGGGGACACCTTTTCACCGACTGATCCCGTCAAACCGGCGGTGCTCAGTGCTGTCCCCGGTGGGCTCGAATATGAAATCCCCGAAACGGTCGGGGGTCGTCGCACTGCTCTCGCGAACTGGATTGCTGACCCTGACAATACGCTCACTTCGCGGGTCATGGTGAACCGGGTCTGGCAGTATCACTTTGGAAAAGCGATTGCGGGGAATCCAAATAACTTCGGCGCCACAGGGAAGAAACCGACGCATCCGGAATTGCTCGACTGGCTCGCGGCTGAGTTTATCGAGCAGGGTTGGTCGGTGAAGGCGATGCATCGGATCATCATGCAATCGGCCGCCTATCGGCGCTCGACGATTTATTCCTCGCCCGGTTTTTTGGAGGAAAAAGATCCTCAAGGCATCAGCTACGCGACCTTTGCGCCGCGTCGTCTTTCGGCGGAGGAGTTACGGGATTCGATGCTGCTTGCCTCGGGAGAGTTGAATCGCGAAGCGGGTGGCATTCCGATTCGCCCTGACATGAACATGGAAGCCGCGTTGCAGCCGCGCATGATCATGGGGACCTTCGCTCCGAGCTACGTGCCGAATCCGAATCCAGAGCAGCGCAACCGGCGCACCGTGTATGCGCACAAGACGCGGGGACAGCGTGACCCGTTCCTTGAGGTCTTCAATCAGCCGACTCCGGATTTGTCCTGCGAAGCGCGGGATGCTTCGAATATCACCCCGCAGGTTTTCACGCTCTTTAACAGCGAAGAGTCGTTCGACCGTGCCATCGCGTTTGCAGATCGCGTTTTGAAAGATCGCGAGGGTCAGTCCGATGAGATGGCGGTCCGGCGTGCGTTCATGCTCGCCTATGGTCGTCAGCCTGTCGCCGGGGAAGTGGCCGCTGCGATCGGGCATTGGCAGGAGATGACCAAGGTTCAGGAGGGTATCGAGTTCGAGCCGCGTTCCTACCCCACTGAGATCACGCGTCGAGCAGCGGACGAGCGAACCGGTGAGTTGTTTTCCTTCGATGAAAAGCTCCGCGTCTACGAGGAGTATGTGCATGACCTCCAAGCTCACGAAGTCGATGCGCGGACCCGCGGGTTTGCTGATCTTTGCCTCGCGCTTCTGAACTCCAACGAATTTGTCTACATTTACTAACATTCTGACATGAAAACACGTCGCGATTTTATGTATGGACTCGGGTCCAGTATTGGAAGCATTGCTTTCACCTCGATGCTTGCCCGTCAGGCTCAGGCGTATCCCGGTCCGGGCGCGCAGGCGCTGCACTTTCCGAAGGCGAAGGCGAAGCACTGCATCTTTCTCTACATGGAAGGCGGTCCCTCCCACATGGACACCTTCGACCCGAAGCCGAAGCTGAAAGATTTGCACCTCAAAGAGTTCACTCGCGAAGGTGCCGAACAGTCGGCGATGTCGAGTGGGAAGCGCTACTACGTGCAGTCACCCTTCGATTTCATCAAGGCCGGCGAGAGTGGGGCCGATATGTGTACGCTCTGGGAGAATCTCAAGGATTGTGCTGATGACATGTGTTTCTACCGCGGGATGCAGGTAGACTCGGTGAACCATCCGACCGCGAACTATCAGGCCAACACCGGCAATCAGTTCGGGGGTGATCCCGGAATCGGAGCCTGGGTGAATTATGGCTTGGGTAGTGAAAACGAAGACCTTCCCGGTTTTGTCGTTTTACCGGAACTGGCGCAGCCGCAGGGCGGCTCCGCAAACTGGGGAAATGGCTACCTCCCGACGAGTTTTCAGGGGACGCCACTGCGGCCCAAAGGATCGCCGATTCTCGACATTCAACCACCGAAAGGAATCACGGCGGGACATCAACGGAAGAATCTCGATTTTCTCGCGAAGCTCAACGAGCGGCACGCGAGTTGGCACCCGGAGCACGACGATCTCGTCGCGCGGATGAAGAACTATGAACTCGCCTATCGGATGCAGACGGAAGTTCCAGAAGCGGTCAACATCGACGGGGAGTCCGAGAAGACGAAGGAAATGTATGGCATCGGTCAGGACCCCACTGATGAGGTTGGGCGACGCTGTCTCCTTGCGCGGAAGATGGTTGAAAAAGGCGTGCGCTTTGTGCAGCTCTATGTGAGTTCATGGGACTCACATGACTACATTGAGAAAGCGCACGGATCGCTTATTCCACGTGTCGATAAGCCGATTGCGGCTTTGATCAAAGACTTGAAAGATCGCGGCATGCTTGATGACACGCTCATCGTCTGGATGGGAGAGTTCGGCCGGACGCCCGACAATGGCGTGCGAAGCGGCGGGACGGCTTACGGTCGTGATCACAACCCTGATGCGATGACTGTCTGGATGGCCGGTGGTGGTTGTAAGGCAGGTCACACAATTGGAGCGACCGATGAGACTGGCGCCACGGCTGTGGAAAATGTCCATCATGTCCGCGACTTCCACGTAACGCTTCTGCGTATGTTAGGGCTTGATGATAATAAGTTGACTTACTTTCACGCGGGACGTTTTAAGCAATTATCTCAGTTCGGCGGAAGCGTGATCGAAGAGCTGATCGGGTGATCGAAGACGAAAGACTGATTTCGTTCGCTTCAGCTCAGCGGAACCGAAGATTGTTCACATCGAGGATGCGAGGTGTGTCGATAACCGGGGCGGTTGGAGCGCGTGTTTCAACAACCGGAGTTGCGTCTGATAGTTCACGCTGCCACACTGCCTGAAATTTTGTCGTTCCGTCAGGCTCGGCAAAACTCTGAGTGTGAACAAGTTTGAAGCCCTGGTCCGCGAATTCACGTGAGGTGCGGGCGAACTCCTTGGTCGATTGATTGACCCGATACTGCCACTGCCAGCGGTTCAAATCCGGAATCTTATCAAGGGCGATCCGAAATTCGACGGAGTCGCTTTCCTGCCGACCCTCTACCGCAGTGATCCAGTGACCTCGCTGCCAGAAACTCTCACTGTACCCCTGGTTTTTTAGGCGAATGTAGGTGTCGAGTGCGAGCGGTGTCATCCAGGCGGTGAATTCCCCGGTCGATTCCGGAGGTGCCGAAACGGTTTTCGTGTCGGGAAGGGGTTCTTCCGGTGAGGACGCCTCTGTTTCAGTATCGGAACTCGAACCTTCCGGTCCTTTTGGTAACTCGAGTTCTCCCGTTGCTGAAACCGGCTCGATAGAAATGTTCCGAGCGTCCTCTTTGATGCTGACGACTTCCTGCGGCGCGGCTTCCTCGACGGGCTTTGATTTGACGAAAAAAACCGCCATCGCTGCCATGAGCGACACGATTAGCAGCGGCATCACGACCGTCTTCGTCTCACGGTGATGCCGGTAAGACTGCTTAATGCCGGAAATGGGATATTTTTCGTACACCGGATGAGGAAGTTGTAGCCTGAAAATGCTTATAACAAAGCGACGGGCCAGTGGCAACACTCATTCGTTAAAATGGCGTAATTGGCACCCAAAACGGCGATTTTCAGCTTAGAGATCAAGGAGGGTTGATAGTCATCATTGATTGTATCGAGCAGAACTCGTCGAATGCGGGTAGGATGTCGAAACGATGGAATTTTGGCATTACCTACTTCTCGCTGTACTCGGAGTCATCGCGGGCACGCTGAATGTCCTCGCGGGAGGGGGCTCGCTCCTCACGCTACCTGCGATGGTTTTTCTCGGTCTCGACGGAGCGGTCGCGAATGGGACAAATCGTGTCGCGATTCTTGCGCAAAATGTAACAGCGGTCGGGGGCTTTCGCTCGCTCGGGTTCTCCGACATGAAGCTTAGTTTCTCGCTCGCACTTGCCGCTCTCCCCGGCGGAATCTGCGGAGCGCTCCTCGGCACGATGGTGCGAGGCGAACTCTTTAACCGGGTTCTCGGAGCGGTTCTCATCGGAGTGCTCATTCTCATGACGGTGCAACGGCTGCTGAAGGCGGGGAAGGATTCCGTGAGCGAGGTTGAACCGGATGCAGCTCCGAAAGGGAAACCGTCCCGTCGCCGACTTATCCTCGGACATCTTGCCATGGTCGTGGTCGGGTTTTACGGAGGTTTCATCCAGGCTGGAGTCGGTTTCCTCCTCATGGCGGCCCTACATCGCGTCCTCGGGCTCGATCTTGTCCGCGTAAATATGCACAAAGTATTCATCGTCGGATTCTTCACTCTTGCCGCGCTCATCATTTTCGCGTCACGCGGGCAAGTGCTCTGGATTCCCGGTCTCGCGCTCGCGATTGGAAATTCCATCGGAGGCTGGATCGGGTCGCAGCTCAGTGTCCTTAAGGGAGAAAACTGGATTCGTAACGCGCTCTACGTCGCGCTCTTCTTCATGGCGATCAAACTGCTATGGCCGGGTTGATCCCTCTAAGGAGGACGGATCCTCTCTTGCCACGTTCCTCTTTCCCACGCAGCATTCTCTTTCATGAACCGCAAGTCCTCTAGTGCTCGATTGCCACTTCTCGCTTTTCTCGGTCCCGGGCTCATGCTCGCGGCGACCGGGGTCGGGGCGGGGGATCTCGCGGGCGGTGCTTTTGCGGGCATGAATCTAGGCGTCGCGGTGCTCTGGGCGATTGTTCTCGGGGCGCTCTTTAAATATGTGATCACCGAAGGGCTTGCGCGTTGGCAACTCGCGACGGAAACGACGCTGCTTGAGGGTGCGGTTCTCCGCCTCGGTCCGGCGATTCGCTGGGGGTTTCTCATCTACCTGCTTCTTTGGTCCTTCGTCGTCGGGACCGCCCTGATCGGGGCTTGCGGCGTCGCGATGCACGCGCTTTTTCCAATTTTTGAAGAAGCCTCGACCGCGAAGATCGTTTTCGGCGTTCTCCATTCTCTCCTTGGTCTCGCTCTCGTCTGGATCGGTAGCTTTCGTTTTCTCGAAAGAACGATGGCCGTGCTCGTGTCGGTTATGATCGTCGTGGTTCTCGCGACTGGTGTTTCGGTAGGGACGGACTGGGGGGCGGTTCTGCGTGGCCTGACAATCCCACAAATTCCCGATCATCCTGAGGGTGTCGCCTGGACTCTCGCGCTCATGGGTGGCGTCGGCGGAACCCTCACCATACTTTGCTACGGCTATTGGATTCGTGAAAAGCACCGCTCCGGCCCGGAGGATCTTCGCATTTGTCGATGGGACCTTGGGATCGCCTATTTCCTCATGGCCCTTTTCGGCATCGCGATGGTGATCCTTTCTGACGGCCTCGAGCTCAGCGGCAAGGGCGCCACTCTCGTCGTCGATCTCGCTGATCGGATCGGGGAAAAGACTCACCCCTCTGTTGAGATTCTGTTTCTTGCCGGGGCCTGGGCAGCAGTGTTCAGCAGCCTCCTCGGGGTCTGGCAGGCAATTCCCTATCTCTTCGCGGATTTCTGGCATCTTCAGTCGAGCAGGAAATCGCTCTCTCCGGATCGGTTTGAACCCTATCAAGTCAACACACGAGGGAAGGCCTATCGCGGATACCTCGTTGCTTTGGCGCTCGTGCCGCTCCTCGGACTCGGCTACGATTTTCAATTGGTCCAAAAAGCCTACTCGGTTTTCGGAGCACTCGTCATGCCGATGGTCGCGCTGACTTTGCTCCTCCTGAACGGTCGCGCCGCCTGGGTCGGTCAGTCCCTGCGCAATCGATGGTGGACTTCGCTCACCCTCGTCATCATCATTGGATTTTTCGCCTGGGTCGGTCTTCCGAAGTTGCTGGCTACCCTTGGGCTGGGAAACTAGGAGCTTACGGAAACGCCTCGCGAAGTTGGCTGCGAAGATCCTGTGCGGTCTCGTGATATGCAGGATCATCAGCGAGATTGATCATTTCAATGTTGCTTTCCCCGTAATCATAGAGCTCCGAGAATGGAGCGTTACCGCTTTCGTCGCGCCATTCGGTGTAGCGATGGGTCGCGGTTCGAATCGAGTATCCCATGTAATCTCCTTTCGGGAACTGACTGAAGGCAGCGCCCTGTCCCCCAGCTCCGGGATTGGTAAGGTTCGCGTAGAAACTTTCGCCTTCCGCTCCTGGTTGGATTGGTAAACCCGCGAGCTGACTGAGCGTGGGATGGAGATCGACGAGTTCTACCAAAGCCATACTTTTTTCGCCTTCGGGTAAATGGGGCGCACTGATGATTAGAGGCACTCTCGTGTCGATTTCGAAATTGGTATGCTTCGCCCAGGCACCGAAATCGCCAAGCTTGTAGCCATGATCTGACCAGAGCACGACGATGGTATTCTCTCGCAGGTTGAGGGCTTCCAACTCATCGAGAAGCTGTCCGACTAGGGCGTCGACATAGCTGACACACGCGGCATAACCGTGGCGGAGGTGACGAGCTCGTCGAGGAGGCACCAATCCTTGAGCCTTTTCTAAATACTGATTCAACTCGTTAGGTCCGGGGCTCACGGCAAACGATGGTGCTCCTTTGGGTGGTCGCGGGAGAGGGGGTGGGGGTAGAAGATCTGGATCGTAGAGATCCCAGTATTTTTTCGGAGCGACAAAGGGAAGATGTGGTTTGGAAAAGCCGACGGCGAGGAAAAAGGGTTGCCCGGGACTGGAGGAATGAAGTTCCCGAAGCGTTTCGAGGGCCGCTTGAGCAGTCGCGCCATCAGCTGGGATATGATCGGCAACCTCGGGAGCTTCGGTGGCGAAACCTCGCACGAAGTGATGCTTCCATTGATCAGGATTGCCGGGGTCGCGTTTCACATTCTGCAGGAATTTGTCATTGGACGTCAAAAAGTGTTCCCTCGCGGCCTTCATTCCCTCCGGCGAGAAATAGTATTGAGGACTCGCGGCCCAGCGCTCCACCGACCATGACTCGGGATCCTGGAAAGAGTTGCCCACGTAGGCGGTCTTCCATGCCCCATGGTAGATCTTTCCGAATGACTGAGTGAAGTAGCCGTGGTCTTTAAAATGCTGCGGTAGGGTAACGACTTCGGGGACGATCTTACGGAAGAGGTTCGATTTGCCCTCGAAAGTGTCGGGCCGCAATCCACTCAGTAGACTGGCTCGCGAAGGCATGCACACCGCCCACTGGCAGTAGGCTCTCTCAAAGAGGACTCCCTGCGATGCAAGTCGGTCAATGTTAGGGCTCTTAATGTGACTCGCTCCATAGCAAAAAAGCTCTGGTCGTAGATCGTCGATTCCGATGAAGAGAACATTCGGTTTTGATCTTGTTTGAACCGGATTATCCAAGGTGGAAAGGGCCCTTGAGAAGACGGCAACTTCATCGATTTTTCCCTCAAAGTTAAATCTCCCATCGCTGCGGCCACCGACAAATAGCGAAGTGTTTTTTTCAGGGCGGGAATCTGTTATCGTCGCCTCGATTTCCGGAGTGGCGGATCCGTCGAGATAAACGCGAACCGTTTCGTCTTCGCGGACAACGAATAGATGATGCCAGTGATGCTCCTTCAAAAGGGTCTCACCACTGTGGATCTCACGTTTCATGTCTCCATTGTAGAAGACCAATCGCCCGGGCTTTCCAAGCGCCGTCCCTGAGATTCCAATCTGGTCACAAGCTTGGCTATTCTCATCCTGACCGAGCCCGAAGAGGTAACCTGTCATGGCGCGGGCGTCGTGTGGCATTGCGTTCCAAAACCAGAGGCTAACGCTGTAGTCTGATCCCCGGTTCAGTGCGGGGCAATCGCTGCGCATTCTTCCCCCGGCGAAGTGAATCGCTCTGTTTCCCCGGTTGACCGAGTTGAAGTCTTCGCTTTTTCCTGTTGGACCCTCAAGGTATAGGGCGTAACCGGGCTCCAACTCTCCGGGAGCTTCGTGGCCACTCGCATCGGGAACCAGATTTCCGCTTTGAATGCCCATTTGCCACCAGACATCCGGTTTCAGTGCTGATAGTTTTCGAGCATGTTTTCCCGATTGATCTTCCTTAACGGTTCGGCGCGGTGCCCCCGAAACCCTTTCGAGGAGACCGAGCGTTGCCTCGACGATTTTAGGCTCTGCGCTGACTTCGAGTCCTGCCGTTCGAGCAGGCCAGGTCGTATAGCCGCCTAGATGATGTTGCTCGGGAGGAGGAATATAACCGGCGGATCCATTCGCCAGTTCGATATTCATCAGTGTTGGCAGCGGGCTCTGTCCTTTAAGCTTCAGGCCGGTAAGACCGTAAACTTCGTTAGGAAGCGCGGTGATCCCGAAATCTCCCACTCTGATGGCTTGCAAGATGAGTTCCTCGGACGGGTTCTCCTGAACCCAAAACACTTCCTTCGCGAGAACTTCGACGCGTCCTTCGGGAAGCTTTTCGCCGAGTCCCTCCGCGATCGGTGTTGCCCAGGCAATTCGTTCTTTGTCAGGAAGCCGACGACCAAGAGTGAGTTTTGATTCTGCCATCGCAAGTTCGAGATCTGATCGGTATTCCACTTTTTTCAAAGCATTGATGGCGAGATCAGCGAGGGCTCGGCAGTAGGCCTCGTAGGGATCTTTCGCACTCGCGAAGGGCCATGCTGACTTGGGGCGTGAGTAGTCGATATACTGCAAGTCACCGCTCGTTCCCTGGGACATCAGCCCAACGAAATCATCGCCAAACTCATCTTCGAGAAGACGGCAGAACGTCCCGGAGTAACCGGAGGAAAGGGACCCGCGGGCATAGTAATGCTGGGAGAGATTGCCAAGGACCGCGAGTGGCTTTCCCTCCCGGCTTCTGATCGACAGCAGAGTCAAATCGGGATCTTCCGGTCCCGATGGGCCGGCGGTATCGGGATTCTCATGCCCCGGGTGCATCATCGCTCTCACCGTGGGGTTTCCGTATGGATCGAAACGCACCTTGTGCGGTAAATAGATCCAACGCCGTGTGTTCGTGAAATCGCCGGCATCGGCGACGATCGCTCCTGCTTCGGCCGGCTTGAGGGCAGCATTCGCTTCCACGATTGATTCAACAATTTTTGGGACCAGAAAGTCGGGGTAGTCCGGATCAGGTGGACAACCGAGACAGCGCATCACCGAGGGAGCGGTGTGGGTATGAGTCGCCGAGAGTAGAATTCGATCTATGGGGATTCCTACCTCCTTTGAGACAATGTCCTTGGCGCGATCGCAAAGCTCGCGATCCATCATGCAGGTATCAACCACGCAGATCGCGACTTTCTCCGAACCTTTCGCGAGGACGAGGCTGCGCACAAAGAGTGACTGCGAAACGGAATTGGCAATCTTCTGACTGAAGCCGCCGTTTTGAATGACGGGAAGCTTTGGTGGGTCGATATTGGTGACAGCAGCGCCGGCTAGCAATCCTTCGTCATCCGGTGATGCCGAATTCTCGCTCTTAGAAACCGCAAAGCTCGATAGAAGAACGGTTAGAGCTAGGGGCAGGGCTTGTCTCAAGTATCCGCGATTTATCATGCGTCTCAGGGTAGCGGGAGATGGCGACCGAGTCAGCTATGCAAATGCGGCACTTGCACGGAGCGGCTGCGGAGAAGAATGAGTAAAACGCGTTAGGGTTCCACGACGTGACGTTACCTTTTCTACGTCTGATGGAGTCGACTATCCTGTGCTTTGCAAATCGGATGCCGAACTGGGCGAATCAATCTTCAAATAAGGACGGTTTGGCGACGGACGAAGAGGATTGATCTTTAAAGCAGTTGATGAGGCGTTCGAAGAGAAGAGTTAAGAAGCTACGATGAGTGAGCGACTAATTTTTGCTCGCATTCATCCCGTCATCAGCCACCGAAACGGCGATGAGTTCTTTGTCGTTTCGGGCATAGAGATGGCGATGGGCAAAAGCGGGATGACTCCAGACGATGAGGTAGTCCCGTTGTTTGGCTTCCTGAGTTGGCTCGATCAGGAGGGTCCGGTCAATTTCCTGAAAGCCCTCGGGCGTCAGGTCTGTGAGGATGAGTTCCCCGATTTCGTTCAGCATCCAGACGCGGTTTCCCTCCTCTCCTTCGCGAACCATGAAAGCGGTGGACCAGCGGGTCAGGGGAACGATGGATTCAGTTTCCCAAACTCTTGTCGAATCGGACGCGGAGAGTCCTCGCAACGTCCCATAGCTATCGACTCCGTAGAAATGATCGTCGATCCAAAGTGGTGAGCTTTTGAGGGAATGAAGCCCCTCCGTGTTGCGTTCGTTTTTTCCGCGGACGTGCCAGACTTCGGCCCATCCATCGCCATCGCCATCGCGGTCGAAGCGGCGGGTGCCATCGTTGAAATCGGAAAGGAGAAATGAGTCGCCTTCCTGATTGAAGGCAGGGGATTGGACCCGTGCTGAGAATGGTTTCACTTTGAGCGATTCGATTTCCCAGGTCACGGTGCCATCGGCGATGGAAAAGGCGCGGAGTGCCGAGTCGGTCCAGACGAGCACAGTTCCGGAGTCATCGGGCACCCTCGTTGGGGCGGAATACGACATGCGATCAGAAGGGCCGCGCCAGACTTCTTCACCCGTCTTTGCATTGAGGGCTAGGCAACTTGGACCATTTGTGCCTCCGGCTTGAACGAGGAGAAGATCACCGATGACGAGGGGTGCGGTGGAAACGCCCCAAGTCGGAATTTCGGCCCCGAAGTTTTCTGCCAAATGAGTCCGCCAAATGATCTCACCGGTTTTAGCATTGAGAGCGTGAAGGTGCCCCATCGTCCCGAGCGCATAAGCGATGCCGCCGGATATCGTAACTGAAGCTCGCGGCCCGGCATCGTAGGAGACGTTTTGGTAAATGCAGGGGTAGGGAAACGTCCAGATCGACTCTCCGGTGTGGCGGTCAAAGCAGAGAATCCTTTCTTCCCCAGTGGCAGGGTCGAGCCCGCGATCCATGAGGTAGACCCGCTCTTCGGTGACGGTTGGCCCGCAGTAGCCGGAGCCGACCGGCACGGTCCAGGCTCGTTGCAGCCCGTCGGCGGGAAAGGACTGGATGAGCCCTGTCTCGCGCCAGATGCCATCACCGCTTTCACCCCGCCATTGCGGCCAGGTATCGGCGCGGAGTAGAATCGTCGAAGTCAGAATCAGGAGAACACCGGCGATGGTTCGGGAGCGCTGAGCAGGCATGCCCAAGCGTCGCCCGATATCACGCTTCAGGCAAGATAAGGGGCGGTCAGGGTCATGGCGTATTCAGTGGCGGATTTTTCTAAGCCTGATAAGTGAGGCCTACTCTCGCTTCCATCTGTCACCTCGCTGCTTCCCAATTGAGCTTTCCGAATTCTTCGTCGGCCTATTTCGTCTGAACGATCTCGTAGCGATCCATGATTTCTCAGGAGAAAGACTTTGTTGATCGGTCCGAAATCTGAGACCATCCATTCGCAGACATCGCTCGTTTCATTCGTCGCGTGATCGTAGCCATGATAGGAAATCGCGGCGAGCTCAATTCATAGTGCCCGCTCCTTTTCGCTGACTTGTAGCTTGATTGATTCCATATCGGGTGATCGCGATTCTCAGATGCGTCGTCACCCATGTCGAACCTATTTAAGATCCGTGCCTGAAGCCGTCGAAAGCATCTCCGGGAAGGGGGAGGAGCCACCTTTCGTGAAAAGAAAATAGAAGAGAGAAATCCAAATGAGGGCCCCGAGAATTTCTTTCGAGTAGAGGGGATTACTCTGCGTTGAGATGACTTTCCGTTGTTGCGATCTTGATGGCTGAGCGGCTCTTTTTTTCCGTCTTCTGCGCTTGCCCTTTCGAGCGGAGAGAAGAGCGCCCAGCACCGAAAAGACGGCACGGATAATTCCCCATGCGAGGAGGAGAACGCTTCTAATCGCCCATGAAATCACCAGTCCGGCGAGGAGGATGATTTGAATGGGGAGCCGGAGCAGGGGGCGGACGAAGCCGTGAAAAATCCAGCCCGCGGCCCCTTGCAGAAAGTAGGCGATGCCACCGGTGCGTCCGCCCGACTGATGAATCGCCCGCCTCGCGACGCGGATTGCTTCGTCGAGTTCAAGGTCGAAAAATTCCCGCGTCGTGTTGGTTCGGTAGGGGGCGAGATGGTGGTGGAGCATCGTCTCCGCGAGATGGCAATCGACCGACTCACTCCACCAGACGACTTAGAAGGGCGTCGGCACTCCGGTCCCACGGGAAATTTCGGCAGCACGCTCGTCAGGGTCTCGCTCTGTCCGCCCGATCTTGAGATGGGACTCCGAGAGGGAAGGGTTTTGGAGGATGTAGATATATCCGGGATTCACGGGGCGGGGGAACGGGCTGGGATAACGATAACCTCAATCAGTGGGGTTCACCAGCCAATAGCCGGGGCATGTCGGTCGGAATTTTCCCGAATCCCGCTATGTTAGCCTTTCCGTCTTGCAAAGGCGTAGCTGAACTTGGAAAAGTTCAGGTCTTCGACCTCGGCATTACAATTCCACGAGGGTCGCCATTCTCGTGAACAACAAGGTCGCTGTAATCTTCTCTGCCGGAAGCGCCAGCATGAGCGAAAGCACTTGCCGGTAAGTTTCCAACTGCGGGCGATAGACGGCGATAGATTTTTCGATGTCCTCCGGGGAGGCGACGCGATCTGTTTTGAAATCGAGGATCGCGGCGGAGAGTGGAGTTCCGCTTTCATCTTCCTCGATCGTGACGCGGTCGAAGGTGCCGGAAAGCCATTCGTTTTCGAGGAGGGCTTCGAAGCTTTTCTCGCGCCAGACCGTGGCGTTCGCAGAGGGCTTTGCGAGCGCGGCCTGATTCTCCGGCGACGAAAGACTCTGGCGCACTTGCTGAAGCGCGGGGCAATCAGCGGGGCGGCTCGTTTCGAGGTCGGTCAGGGTTGTCGGCGTCCACCACTCAATCTCTTCGAAAAGCTCGTGAACGAGGGTGCCGAATTCGCGCGCCTCACTCGATCCGGGATTAAAAATCTGCGCGGCAGTGACGACGGAATTTTCCGATCCGCTCGGGGTCCGACGGCGGGGGCGGAAGCGGGCTTCGGGTTCAGGGGTGGAACTTTCGTTGCTGATCTCAGCCGGAGTGTTCTTCTTTTTCTGAATCCGCTCGAACCAATTCCGGTCGCTGATTGCGGGAGCGGATTGAAAAAGGAGATCGGCGGTGACGCAGCCAAAAGTGCATTCCTCCGGTTCGTTCGCGATGGTGTCTTCCAGAAGTTTCACGAAATTTTTCGACTGCGACTTCGGCCCCTGTGGGAGGGCGACGAGGTAGTTCGCGTAGCGTGCCCGGGTCATTCCAACGTAGTAGAGACAGAGTGATTCGTAAGCGGATTCGGCTTCCTTCTCACTGAGGAATTCCCCGAGGACAGGGTCGGCCGCGACGATGTCTTTGCCGGGCATGTCGAGAACCCATTCGATCTCGCGGCTCTCGTTCGTCTTCGCGCCGATGTCGAGGCGCACCGTGGTGAGGCTGTCGCTCTTGAGATCCGGCAAAATCACCATGTCAAAAGTGAGGCCTTTCGATTTGTGATAGGTCATGACCTGCACCGCTTTGGCATCGACCGCTTCGCGGGTCGTGTGGCGGCTCACATAGGCGAGGAAATCGTCAAGGTCGCGGCTGCCGGTTTCGTCAAAGAGACGTGCCGCGAGAGCGAAGGCTTCGATTCTTCCGCGCGTGAATTCATCGAAGGGAGTTGGGGTCGCTTCTTCGAGAGCCTCGACGAAGTGCCGGGCCACTTCCTCGAAAGAAGTCCGGTAGAGGTCTCGAGCGGTGCGACGGGCGAGCGCAGCGGAGGTGAGTTCGTCCCGGGCGATGACGGTTTGATAGGGGGTCATCTTGAGATGCTCCCAGGCAAAGCGGTCTCCGGGGTGCGCGGCGAGTTGGAAGAGACTCAGGAGCGCGAGGTTCACCGGGTTGTCGGTTGCGATGTGCTGGTCCGCTTCACTCACGACGGGGATATCGAGATGGGCGCGGAGGTAATCGATGAGGTCATTTCCGCGGGCGTTACTGCGCACGAGGATCGCGCAACTGATGCCGCGTTCGTTGGGTCGGACTTCTTCGAGAATGCCCCTGACCAATGCAAAAAGATCGTCCTGGTCCGGTTTTGATCCTTCCTCTTCCGAGCGCGGATTGAGAAACGCGGTGAAGCCTTTGTCTCCCGCATTCATCGACGCGACTTCGTGATTCTCCCACTTCCAGCGGTCCACCGTGGCATCGGGCAAACCGAGGGCGCTGAGCGCGGCGGGGTCGCCAAAGAGTTGATTCACGGGATTCAGGATTGCCTCGACGGAGCGATAGGAGACGTTCAGATTTCTCGGGAGGATGCGCTCTTCGTTCGCGTTGTATTGCTCGAAGATGTCGGTGAAGAGGCGGGTGTCGCCGCCGCGCCAGGCGTAGATTGCCTGCTTGATATCGCCGACTTGAAAGAGCGATCGCGTCCCCGAGGTGTCCTGCACGACTTCGTCGATGAGGTTCCGAATCACCTTCCACTGCACGAAGTTCGTGTCCTGAAATTCGTCGAGGAGCCAGTGGTCGTAGCGGGCGTCGAGTCGGTAGTCGATGCGGAGTCGGTCGTCTCCCTCCGGCGATTGGGTCAGGAGTGGCGCCTCGCGCCCATCGCCGTATTCGTGACCGGAGAGAAGGAGCGGAACGTCTTGAAACGTGAGTTGCCCCTGACGGCGGACGCGGTCGGCGTAGGTGTTTTCGTAAAGGTGGAGCAGCTCCCAGACGCCGCGGGTCCGCCGGAGTTTCGCGCGGAGTTCGCCGCCGACGAGCCATTGCGTGATGCGGCGGACCGCTTCGCACGCGACGGGATCGAATTCGTGCACGGTACGATTGAATTTGATCGCGGCCTTGCCGTTTTCGAGATCATCCCAGGCTGCGAGAAAACGGGGGACCATGTAGATCGTTCGCTTCCCGAAGGGCGTCCCGATTTGATGCTCCTCGATTTCGGCCCGGAACTCAGACCAGTAGCCCTCGTTGACTTGCTCAGGGATCGCTTCGAAGGTTTTTTCGAGGCGGGCAAATTCCTGAAGCGGCTCGATCCCATCGATGAGCCAGCGGTTGTTGT
>CAZOUP010000032.1:1621-40555 GCA_964583035.1 uncultured Akkermansia sp. | reverse complement strand
CTGTCTGCGCGCGGGGCAGGGCAGCCTATTTTCATGCATTCGAATCCGAATCACCTTTATCAGATGCTCTACGGCGGTATCTCCAGCGGTGATATTCGAAATCATCATGAGGCGCGTTCCGGCATGCTTGACCGCATTGAGCAGATGGCCTCCGCTGAGGGCAAAGGTCTCCCGGTCGCCGATCAAAGTCGTTATGGGGAATTTGTTCAGGGCTTCAACGACATGAACGGTCTTCGTGAGCGTCTCGGTGGCGTTTCTGATCACCTTCGGAATTTTGCGCCGGAAGTGGATGACCGTTATACGAATCCTGAGTTCGAGACTGACTGGCACGACGCACTCCTTGATATCGGTGTTTCGGCGTTGAAATCCGGCATCACGAGTGTCCTCACGATCGGCTCAGGTCGTGGCGAAATCTTCGGTGCCTGGAAAGGGCTCGGCGTTGACCAACAGGGTCACAATCTCGGGCACATGCCTCAGGTCGACAATCCGATCTGGGTCAAAATCCGCCAATACAACAGCCGCCTGCTTGTTCGTTTGATGGAAGAGCTGGAAAGCGTCCCTGAAGGTAGCGGCACGATGATGGACAACACGCTCATCGTTTACACGAGTAATAATGCCGACAAGCAGCACACGAACGGTGCGAACTGGCCGGTGATGCTTCTCGGAAATTGCAATGGTGCTTTCAAGACTGGTTGTTTCACGCAGATGGAGGGCAAGCGTCCGATTAACGCGCTCTATGCTTCCATTCTGAAGACTGCCGGTGTGAATGTAGACCGCTTCAACATGTCCGAGCAAATGGCTGCCAAGTATGATTCCGGCAGCGGTCCGCTCAAAGAAATTCTGGTATGATCCGGATCACCCTTACCCTCGCGGTGGCGGCTTTCGTCGTCCTCGGCGCAAGCTCACGTGCTGAAGAGGTCTACACACCCGGCGAACCGGTTCACGGAGACTTCAAGGACATTGCGCAGGTCTATCTCGATAAGCACTGTATCGAATGTCACGACGACATCACGGCCGAGGCGGACCTCAACCTTCTCGATCTTGGCCCGGTCGATGAGACCAATGCGGCGGTCTGGAAATCTCTCTGGGCGCAGGTCGCGCTGCAGGAAATGCCCCCTAAGAAGCAGGAGCAGCCGGAGGTGATTGAAAGGCTTCAGTTCACTGACTGGATCGTAGGAGAATTGGAAAGCGTGATGGAGGATAAAGGTGGCTTCACGGCTCACCTCGACCCTAACAAAGGCAACTTCATCGATCACGATCTCCTTTTCGGTCCGCTCCCTGACGGCATCAAGCTGGTCCCGACTGCTTCGCCGACGCGCATCTGGCGGGTCACGCCGCAGGAGCACATTACTCGTTTGAATGAGTTGATCAACAACGAGCCGGAATTTGATCCGGAAAAGCCGGGGCTTCGAACTCGCGGGGATGTTGTCCCGACCAATCACGGTGGCGAGTTAAAACTCTACTTCGGCACGGATCGGATCATTCGCTGGGAAGGCGGAACTGTCGCCTATGCCACAGCGGTGAAGAGTGTGCCTGTGGTTCTCTCGTCATCCCGGAAGCACGGGTTCGAAAACTACCCTGATTTCTACACCGTCAACAGTGCTGAGGCGACGCAGATCCTCGACAAGGCGGAGAACATTCTGCGCTACATGGCCTACGGTCCGATGAGCATCGTCGGGATGCCGGAACAGATTACAGATGACCCTAAAACCTACGACAAGGTAAAGCCTCCCGGTGATCTTCGTGGTCTGCCCACTGCGATCGTCTACAGCACCAAAATTGCCCGTCCCCTTACTCCTGTCTACGAGTTGATGAAGGAAGATTCCGAGGTCACCGACGAGCTTCTTCGCGATGCCGTGGACTACCTCTTCGAGTCGCTCACTTTCCGCCCGCCGACGAAAAAGGAATCGAGGGACTACGTGACGATGGTCAAAGATTCCATCGCTAAAGTAGGGAAAGAAGATGGTGTCTTCATGGGCCTCTCCGCTATTTTTCTCGACCGGGATGCCTTGTTCCGTCCGGAGCTCGCGGAAGCGGGGAAAGCTGACAAACACGGTCGCGTCATGTTACAGGACTGGGAGCTGGGACTCGCTGTAAACCATGCGCTTCGCTACATCAAGCCCGATGAAACGCTCCGGAAAGCGATTGCTGAGGGTCGTATGCGAACAAGGGAAGACGTCGAGCGCGAAGTCACCCGCATGCTCGCCGACGACACCATTCGCAAGCCACGCATCCTGCGTTTTTTCCGCGACTACTTTGATCACGATTTGGCGGGTTACATTTGCAAAGACACGGCAGCCCTTGCGAGAACTGGTGCCGCGAGTGGAGCCGGGTATCACAAAGCCATGTTCGAAGCGACGGCGAGTACGGATCGTCTTATCGAGATGATTCTTGAGGAAGACAAAGAGGTCTTCAAGGAACTCCTGACGACCCAAAAAGTCGTGGCAACGGAAGCTGATAATACCTTCTTTGGCCGGGAGCGGATTCCCGAAGAGATCGCCGTGGCGAAAGAAGCGAAGAAAATTGCAGACGAGGAAAGGGCGGCAAAATTTGATGCTGAGATCGAGGTTGTAGAGACAGAGGTGGCAGAGTTGAGCCTAAAACTGAAGGACAAGGCTCTGGAAGAAAAGACCAGGAAAGACCTCGAGAAAGAAAAGAAGGATCTGATAGCGAAGAAGCAACGCATCGAGAGGGATAAAAAGAGGAACCGCGACAACACGAACGTCATCGTGGAGCTGGCGAATCTTACAGGTCCGGATGAATACGCCCGCGTCGGCCGCCGTTCTTTCGGGACTGGCTCCCTGAAGCCGGAGCGAATTCTTGCGACGATGCCCGAAGGTCAGCGCCTCGGTATTTTGACTCATCCGAGTTGGCTCGTCTCGCATACTGATGCGATGGACAATCATGCAATTCATCGTGGTATCTGGGTCCGTAACCGACTTCTTGGTGGTGGCATTCCCGATGTGCCGATCACGGTCGATGCGCAACTCCCCGACGAGCCCAACACAACCCTTCGCGAGCGGATGCGAGTGACGAGGGCGGAATACTGTTGGAGCTGCCATGACAAAATGGACCCGCTTGGTCTGCCTTTTGAAATGTATAATCATGCCGGTCTTTTCCGTACGACAGAATATGGCGAGCCCGTCGACACCTCCGGTGAGATCATCGACTCCGGCGATCCTGAGCTCGATGGCCCTGTCGAGAATGCTTTTGAAATGATTCAAAGACTTGCCGGGAGCGAACGAGTCGAGCAGGTCTTTGTCCGGCACACCTTCCGCTTTTGGATGGGGCGGAATGAGACCCTCAATGATGCTCCGGTTCTGCAAGCGGCTCACAAGGCCTATCGCGACAGCGGAGGAAGCATGAATGCGCTGATCACCTCCCTCCTCACTTCCGATGCGTTTCTCTATCGTCGGGTGGAGAATTGAGATCGATGAATCAGCGAAAATATAAGAGGGTTAGGTCGGCGACCATACCCTCTTGAGTGATGACACGGTCGCTTAATCTGGCGACTATTTTGCATAGGGCGCACAACGCTCGCCGTTTGTGTAGCGCTCCAGGAGGCTTCGCATCCCTTTCACCTTTCCGGGATGCTCTTCGTAGAGGTTCTCTGACTGGCGGGGATCCTCCTTGAGATTAAAGAGGAGACCGGAGTGGCCTTTACCGTAGGGGTCGAGTCCGAAGTGCTCTAAATAGGCCCGCGGTTCTTTCGCGGCACCGCTTGGAGCATCGATCAAAACCCAGTCGCCCTGACGCAGGGCATAAGCTCCCGGAGAGGTGTTCTGCACGGTCGCGGTTCGCAGGGGGCGGGGGTAATCAGCGCCACTCAGGACCGGGAGAAGACTATAGCTGTCGATCGCTTCCTCCCTGCCCAAAGGGTAGTCAATGATCGCCGCGAAAGTGGCGGCGAGGTCGACCTGGCTCACGACTTCATCGGAAAGCGAACCCGCCGCGACCGCGCCGGGCCAGCGCACGATGAAAGGAACCCGGTGCCCGCCTTCATAGAGGTCGCGCTTGAGCCCGCGGAAGTCCCCGGAGCTCCATTGCCCGAATTCTTCGAGCCGTTCAAAGGCATGGGTCTCGGCACCGTTGTCGGCGGTGAATATTACGATCGTGTTGTTGGTGAGATCATGCTCGTCGAGCGCGGCGAGCACTTTGCCAACCATGGCATCCGTTTCGATGACAAAGTCCCCGTAGTAGCCGGCTTTCGATATTCCGTGGAACTCTTTATTCGGAACGATAGGATAGTGGGGCGAATTGAAGGCGAGGTAGGCAAAGAACGGCTCATCAGATTTTCGCTCCGAAATCCATTCGACCGTCTTTTCGGTGACCGTCGGAAGGATGTCATAAGGATTCCAGCCCTCGGCCATCGGTCCGGGGCGAAAGGAGCCGCTCCCGGCGAGCGGTTCGGATTTGATCACGGGTAGGGTCGGGATCGTGAGGAACCTGTCGTCTTCGATCCAACAGTAGGGTGGGAAGTTGATCGTCCCGTCGCCGAAGTAGTGATCAAATCCGCGCTCAAGGGGGCCTCCGGGAAACCGTTTTGTCCAGTCGTAGGAATCGGCTTTGGGCCAGTCCTCTTTCTCTACTCCCGGCTTGCGGATTGCATCGAAATCCCAGCCCAAGTGCCACTTACCAAAGCAGGCGGTGTCATAGGCTTTCGACTGGAACATTGTTGCGATGGTATATTCCCCATCCTCAAAGACGGGTTCTCCAAAAGCTCCCACTATTCCATGAAAGCGACGCCAATGGTGTTGCCCGGTTAGCAAGGCAAACCGGCTCGGGGTGCAGATCCCCGAAGAGCTGTGACCATCGCTAAAGGTCATCCCCTCACTCGCGAGGCGATCAAGGTTCGGGGTTTGGATCAAGGCATCACCGTCGCCGTAGGAGACATCCGCAACCCCCATGTCATCCGCGTAAAGAATGATCACGTTGGGTGGTTGTTCGCCAGCTGAAAGTCGGGTCACAAGTCCGCCGGTCACGAAAACGGAGAGAGCGATCGCAAGGAGGCAGTTAAGGGGTTTCTTCATGAACAGGTATTTTAATTGAGTCGTTCCGGGGCAATGAGGAGCCGTCAGTTTAGCACCGGAATCTAAGGAGGTGAAAGGGGGAATCGGGCACGGGAAGGAAGCGCGAAGAGGGAACTTTCGATTGAGCAGCGTGAGTGAAGGATTCCCCATGGGCCGGGAAGCGTTCGCGTTTTGGTGAATGAATCAGAGGGTGGGCCATCGAAGATCGTTCCGGGAGTCTTTATCCTGCGCTATCGCGGGAGTTTGGTGGTTGTGATCCCAACGTGAAATAACAATACTGCAATTGGTTATGCCTTCGCGTTTTCTATCGGTGACACTTGCGTTGACTCTCGTTGGCTCGATTGCAGGCGCTGAGCCGTTGTCACTGAGCGGGGCCAAGGTTTCCGGGAGTGGAGTTAGATCAACAATTCACGAGATTAGCGGATCGGGAAAACGCCAGAATCCCCTCCGTCGCCAGCTCTCGGAGGCTTACGATGGCGACACCCTTTTCATTCGTTTTCGAATTGAATACGAGGCTTCGACGATCGACACCCCGCCTGACGGGGAAGGCGAGTTTTTCGTGCTCTGGCTCGATTCGGCAGAGGGCGTCGATGGATCAGGTCACATCGGCGGAATCCCCAACCTCGGGATTCATGTGAAAGGGGATGCGAACCATTTCATGGCCCGGTTTTCCCCGGACTCGGAGGCATTCGGACCGGCATTGACCGGAGATCGTGAAACGCTCCTCGTGGGACGACTGAGCAAGACAAAGGCGGGAAAGGATCATGTATTCGATCGTCTCGATCTCTGGGTCGACCCTGAGGAGGGCGATTTCAGCCGTCCTCATGCGAGTACGACGGCGGAGAATCCCCGCTTGCGCGAGATCCGCTGGATTGGATTTTCCACCGGCGGCAAGACCGAGCCCGAAGACCGTATCCGGACGGGTGATCTCGCCGTGGCGACGGATTGGAAAGAGGTCTTGACGATTCCTGCGGCGCCGGCGCTCGTCGCTCCACCGGTGAAGCTGCTTTCCGGGAGTGAGATTCCCTCTCCCCCGGAGTATGTGCCCTTACCTCTGCCTGAGATGGTCGAGGTCGATCCGGCCCCCGCGGAACTCGAAACGGATCATTGGTCCTTTCAGGCGATGGAGGAGACGGATATTCCCGTCGTGAAAAATGCTGAGTGGGTGCGCTCTCCTGTTGATGCCTTCATCGCGCGGCGGCATGAGGAACTCGGACTCTCGCCGGCTCCTCTTGCCGGGTCTCATGTTCTCGCGCGGCGCATGGCACTGGTGGTGACAGGCCTGCCGGTCATGGCAGAGAAAGCGCCCGCTGATTTCGATGCGTTTTCCGAAACGCTTCTCGCTTCTCCCTCTTTTGGCGAACGGTGGGGGAGACACTGGCTCGATGTCGCCCGCTGGGCCGAGAGCAACGGTCATCAGCATAACCGGGACCGGTCCCATGCCTGGCGTTATCGTGACTGGGTCGTCGATGCGTTCAATGAAGACAAACCCTACGATGCGTTTCTTCGCGAACAAATTGCGGGAGACGAATTGGCTCCGTTCTCTGCGGACAATATCGTCGCGACTGGTTTTCTGGCAGCGGCGCGTTACAGCGGGAACGAACTCGACAAAGATATTCAGCGAAACGCGATTCTTGTCGACATGGTGAATACGACGGCGAAGGCATTTCTCGGCCTGACGATGGAGTGCGCTCAATGCCACGATCATTTTTTTGATCCCATCACGCAGTGGGACTATTACCGGATGCAGGCCTTCTTTGCTCAGGGCCTGCCGGGGGATGTCGTGCTCGATCCGGAAAGCGGGGGCGGGGAATTGGTCGAGCAGCGTTGGGGCATTTTTGAGTCGGTCCGCAGTCGCATCATTGAGGAGAGGCGGAAGCAGGGGGTGCCGGAACCGATCCTCGTCATTCCCAAGAGTGTTCCGAAAGGAATGACAGAGGCGGAGGCACTCACCTTTCAGCAAATCGAAAGCCGCCTTGCGAAGCTTCCCACAGCCTGGGCGTTCTACTCGCCGGTGACGTCACCTCACGATCTTGCGGTCGCACCGACCGCGATGCGGTGGCCGCTGCCGTTCCAGCGCGAGTATCTTGAGCAAGCGAGGGTTCGCTTTCTTGACCGCGGTGAACCCTCGACTCCCGGCCCTGTTGCGAGACCGGCGTGGCCTCAGGTCCTCGGTGAGACTCCGGAAGACCTCGAGGGGCATCCCCGGCTCGCGCTCGCCAACTGGCTGACAGATCCCGGGCATCCACTGACGGCACGTGTCTGGGTCAATCGCATTTGGCAGGGGTATTTCGGCACCGGACTGGTCGAGACCTCCGGTGATCTCGGGGTCGCCGGCTCAGATCCGTCCCATCCCGATTTACTGGACTGGCTGGCCCGGGAGCTGGTCGATTCCGGCTGGAGCACGAAACACGTTCATCGACTCATTCTGCGTTCTAATACCTTCCGGCAGAGCTCTCTCTTTTCCGCCTCGAATGCGGAGCGGGATCCGGCCAATGCGACCTGGTGGAGATGGCAGCCCCGCCGCCTTGAGTCTGAAGCGGTTCGTGATTCCGTGCTTACCGTAGTCGGGGTTCTTGATTCCGAAATGGGCGGGAAAAGTGTTCCCCTCGAAGACGTTGAGAATTCCCGCCGCCGCAGTCTATATCTTCAGCAGAAGCGCGATCAGTTGCCGCACCAGCAAATGCTGTTCGACGGTGCCGGGGCTGTCACGAGTTGTGCAAAGCGTCGTGTCTCAACGACAGGTCTTCAGCCGCTCTGGATGCTGAACAGCGAGTTCATGCAGACGATGACAAAAGTCCTTGCCGGGCGTATCGAGTCGGGATCAGACACTGCCGGGGAGAAGGCCCGCCGGTTGATTGAAGCAGCTTACCAGAGAGCCGGTGAAAAAGAAGAGATCGAACGACTCGCTACCCTCATGGAGGAGTCCTCTCTCGAAGATGCTGTCTCTGTCATTTTCAACACCAATGAATTTGTCTACGTGCCGTGACCATGAGCATTGAACATCCAGCAAGTCGTCGTGACTTTCTCTCCGCGGGCATCGGGATGGGGATGGGATCGATCGGGCTGCAGACACTTCTCGCCGGACAATCCGGTAAGCTTCCGACGGCCGGTTCGCATTTCACCCCGACGGCGGAGCGGGTCATCTTTCTGTTCATGTCAGGAGGCCCGAGTCAGGTCGACACTTTCGATCCCAAGCCGGAACTTGCGAAGCTCGCCGGCAAGGATGTGCCGGATTCGATTGCGGCGACCGTTCCGAGGATCAAGCGGGCGGGCCTGAAAAATCTGATGGCTTCCCCGTGGGTCTTTCATCAGCACGGTGAGAGCGGTATTCCAGTTTCGGAGTTGCTGCCCGAAACCGCAAAGCATGTTGACGACCTCTGTGTGATTCGTTCGATGCAGCATCGCAATCCTGTCCACGGCCCCGGGGAATGTGTCGCTCTGACCGGAACCGGTGCCGGCGACCGGCCGAGTATCGGTGCCTGGTCGATCTACGGGCTCGGCAGCGAAACGCAGAATCTCCCGGCATTCGTGACCATGAACCTCCACAGTGATGGTATGCAGTTTCCGCAGGCTGCAGGATGGGGGGCAGGATTTCTTCCCCCTCAGTTTCAAGGCACTGTTGTCGATCCGGAAAAGGGGATTCGCGATGTCGCGATGCCTGAAGGATTCACGAAGTCACGGCGGCGGGATCAACTCGGCGCGATTGACTGGTTCAATCGACGCCACCTTTCCGGGCTCGGGCAACATCCGGAAATCGAAGCCCGCATCCGTTCTTACGAGATGGCGTTTCGCCTCCAGACAGCAGCTCCGGAGTTGTTTGAATTGTCCGGTGAGTCAGCGGCGACGCGGGCACTTTACGGACTGGATGCTTCGCTCACGAAACAGAGCGGGCGCGGCTGCCTCCTTGCCCGCCGCATGGTTGAGCGGGGTGTTCGCTATGTGCAGCTGCGAATCGGCGGGTGGGATGCACACGGCAATCTGAAGGGCAATCACGAGAGAATGTGTGGGATTACCGACCGCCCTATTGCGGCCCTCTTGAGCGACCTGAAACAGCGGGGGCTGTTCGATTCCACTCTCGTGGTTTGGGCGGGAGAATTCGGGCGTACGCCGACGATGGAGGGAAAAGCCAATGGTCGCGATCACTCGCCTGCCGGATATTCCGTCTGGTTTGCGGGAGGCGGAGTCAAAGGCGGGCAGATTATCGGTCAAACCGATCCGATCGGCTACGTCACGGTTGACCGGCCCGTGAGCCCGCACGATTTTCATGCGACGATTCTGCATGCTCTTGGTTTGCAGGCCGACCGGCTTACCTACAACCACCACGGTCGCGATGAAGTACCGACGGTCTTTGGAGGGGAAGCCGTGAGGGAGGTCTTTGGAGGATGAAATGCCTCTTCCCGGCCGTGTCCGCGAGGTCTCTTCCTGTGAATAAAAGCCGGGTCATGAGTGTTCCAAGTCCGAATAGTTCCCTGCGAATCTGATCCTCGAGCTATCGAACGGATTCTACCAATGGTTTATCGAAGGAACGGCGTTCATGATTCAGGCCGATTTGAGTGGCAGGGAACGGCAATACGAAAAAGACAAGGCTACTCCGCAGATTAGCTGCTCTATCTGTGCTTGCCGGTTCGCGGGCAGGCGCGGACCGGAGGTGAGGCGCCGAGGGCGGATGAATCCGAATCTCGACAAATCGTAAATCTTGTCGCAGCCTCGCATCATGCCGAAACTCGCCGCCTTCCCCAAAGCCTACATGCAGGCGCTCTGCAAAGACGGCAGCATGACCGTGTCTGAGTGGATTCAGCTCGCCGACACCCTCGAAGTCGAGGGGCTCGAATGGTATGCCGGGTTTCTCGAAATGGCGGATGAGTCGAACTGGTCCCGCTTCCGCGCTGAAGTCGAAGCGACGGGGCGCACGATCCCGATGATGTGTTGCTCGCCGGATTTCACGCACCCTGACACCGCGTTTCGCGATGCGGAAATTGCGAAGCAGAAGCGCTGGATTGAAATGACTGATGCCCTCGGTGGGAGCTTCTGCCGCGTTCTCAGCGGTCAGCGCCGACCTGAGCTTTCGATTGAGGAAGGGGTCCGGCTTGCTGCTGAATCGATCGAGGCCTGCCTCCCTTTGGCGGAGGAGCGGGGCATTACTTTGATCCTCGAAAATCACTACAAGGATGACTTTTGGGAGTATCCGGAATTTGCGCAGCAGGCTGACGTTTTCTGCCAGCTCGTCGAGTCGATCAACGATCCGAATTTTGGCGTTAATTACGACCCGAGCAATACTTACCTCGCCGGTGAAGATCCCATCGAGCTGCTGAAGCGCGTTTCCCACCGCGTCGTCACGATGCACGCGAGTGATCGTTACCTCGCCGAGGGAACGATTGAGGATCTTCGGCGCGAGGAAGGGGGAGCCGAAGGCTACGCGAAACGGCTTCGGCACGGTGAGATCGGACAGGGGTTGAATGACTACGATGCGATTTTCAGGGAACTGAAGCGGGTCGGTTTTGACGGCTGGATCAGCATCGAAGACGGCGTTGACGGGATCGATCAACTCGCGCGGAGTGTCGCTTTTTTGCAAAAGAAGATCGCGGAGTATTGGGGGTAGGCTTTTCGCTGTTTCGTCATTTCACGAAGTCACCTCGCCGTGATACATTGTGCAAAACGGCATGATCATTCTCGGTATCGAAGGCGGCGGCACGAAGACTTCAGCGCTTCTTGTGAACACGGCGAATGATGCGGTGCTCACGAGGGCCAAAGCGGGGCCGGGAAATTTGCATCTCCTCGATGGGGCGGGACTCGACGCGCTCCTCGCTGTGATCCACAGGCAACTCCCGGCGGAGCCGGAAAGAATCGGGATCGGTTGTGCCGGGGTGCGATCCGAGGGAGACCGCGAGCGACTCACCGCTGCGGTCGCGAGGGTCTGGCCGGGCGTCCCGGTGATCGTGAGCGATGACCTCATCCTCGCGCTCGAAGCGACCGACTGGCCCCCGGATTGCGAGGCTCAGGTCCTGCTCGTGAGTGGCACCGGCTCCTGCTGCCTCGGTCGTCATCGTAACGGCACCACCGCGAAGGTGGGCGGACGTGGCCATGTCATCGGGGATCGCGGGAGTTCCTGCGATATTGCACTGCATGCCCTGCGGTCTGTCGTGACGCTTTCCGACATTCACGCCGACTGGCCCGCACTGGGATCAGACATCCTGACATTTCTTCAAATGAACGATCCGGAGTCGCTCATCGAGTGGTCGGCGACGGCGAGTAAAACCGAACTGGCGAGTCTCGCGCAGGTGGTTTTCAAAGCGGCCGCAACCCGGGAGGATGAAATTGCTCTTGCGATTCTGGAACGTGCTGCAGAGCGACTCAGCAAAGACACCGTGAACTGTGCGGCGCGGGTCACGAAGCCTGAAGAGAAAATCCAGTTCGTGCTCAATGGGTCGGTTCTTTTGAAAAATCCGCTCTTCGCGGACGATGTCATTTCAAGGATCCTCGAAGCGCGGCCCAACAGCGAAGTGACTCGACTCGAGGATCCCAGCGTGATCGGTGCGGTGAAGATGGCGCTCGACCCGGCGATGGCAGGGATCACGCTCGACGCTTTGCGTGAAACGGGAGCGACGATGACGCGGGATTTGGCGACGACCTCACGAAGCTGGAGACCGGTTTCCGCTTCGCCGACGGAGCTGCGGAATCCCCGCTCGAATGGCTTGTCCGAGCTTCCGATCGGTGATGCGATTACGCTCATGTTAGGAGAGGATGCGGCGATTCCGGAAAAGATTCTCGCCGAGAGCGCAGGGATCGAGTGGACAATTCGAGCCGCCGTGGAAGCCTTTTCAAAAGGGGGCCGTCTCATCTACTGCGGCGCGGGGACAAGCGGTCGCCTCGGCGTGCTTGATGCGAGCGAGTGTCCGCCCACTTTTCGAACATCCCCCGACCTCGTGCAGGGAATCATCGCGGGGGGACGCAGTGCGCTCTGGAGTGCCGTCGAAGGGGCTGAGGATGATTTTTCCGCCGGCGAAGAGGCGATCGGGTTTCGCCATGTTGGCCCGCACGATGTCGTCGTCGGGATTTCTGCAAGCGGCCACGCCCCCTTCATCTGGGGATGCCTTGAGGAAGCAAAACGTCGTGGAGCGAAAACGGTGCTCGTTTGCTGCAACCCCGCCTATCGCGATCACCCGTTCCTGGATGCCGCGATTTTGCCCGACACTGGCGCGGAGTTGCTCACAGGATCGACTCGATTGAAGTCCGGCACCGCGACGAAGTTGGTCTTAAATTTGATCACGACTCTGGCGATGACCCATTCCGGGAAAGTCATGAGCAACCTCATGATCGATTTAAATCCAT
The DNA here is from genome assembly GCA_964583035.1 of uncultured Akkermansia sp. Classification (GTDB taxonomy): domain Bacteria; phylum Verrucomicrobiota; class Verrucomicrobiia; order Verrucomicrobiales; family DEV007; genus Arctic95D-9. The sequence goes on along the minus strand of CAZOUP010000032.1, from coordinate 28,193 downwards.
CCAACGCGAAGCTGAGGAACCGTGCTGTTAGAATCGTGAGCGAGTTGACCGGGGCCGATGAAGTGACGGCGATGGAAACGCTGGAGGGGAATGGCTGGGTCGTGCGCGATGCCTGTGAGAAGCTTCGGGAGGGTGGAACTACTTATGGGCACTAATGGGACACTTATCAGGGGTTCCGCAGAGGATGGGATTCGTGAAAATTAGTGTGCATTCGTGGGCTTTTCTATTCGGCAGCGAGGGGAGAAGCACCGGTTGCTTTGGAATTATTTTAGCCCACGAATTCACGCGGATGAACACGAATAAGAATCCCTGCGGAGAATAGGGTTAGTGAAAATAAGTGTCCATTCGTGGTTTCAATTTCGCTTTCAACCCCACTCAAAAACCGCTCTACTCAGCCTCATGAAATCCACAACACGACGAGGCCTCCTCATCACGACGGCGGCAGCGGTGACGGGCCTCTTCGGTTTTCAAATCGGACGGATTTCTGATGAGTCGACCGGGGGCACATCCCGTGCGCCGCTCATCGGGATTGCGAGCCTCACGAGTGATCCCTATGTTCGCGCGATTCGTGAATCGGGCGGCATCCCGCTCGTGCTTCCGAACGCCGATGGCAGCGTGGAGAGGATCGAAGATTACCTGGACCTCCTCGACGGTTTGCTCATGCCGGGAGGGGCTGACATTCCTCCCTCTGAATATGACGAGGAGCCACACGAAACGGTCGAGCCGCTCGACGAAGATCGCTTTCAGTTTGAAAAGGCCCTCGGCAAAGCCTGGATCGAAAAGACCGACAAGCCACTTCTTGGGATTTGCCTCGGGAGCCAATGGATCAATGTGCTTCATGGAGGGTCGCTCGTGCAGGATATCCCGAGTGAGTTCGGGGTCAGCCATCGGGACATCTCGCATCCCGTCGCACTGGAGTCGGATTCGCGAATCAGTGGGATATTTGGAGAGACCGAGTTGGAGGTGAATTCGCTGCATCATCAGGCCGTGAAGCGTGTTGGCGACGGTCTCCGCATCGTCGGGCGCAGTCCGGATGGTGTCATCGAGGCGACCGAAACGACGGACCCCGACCGGTTTCTCATCGGGGTGCAGTGGCATCCCGAAAAAATGATGCCCGACGATGCGGTGCAGGCGAAATTGCTCAAAGCCTTTGTCGAAGCGGCAGCCGCAGCACGGAAATGAGGAAGCCACTTCACCTTGTCGCAGCCCTTGCGCTTTTTCTTCCTCTTGCGGGAGAAACCAAACAATCGCTCAGCATTGTTCATCACTTTGTGGAAACTCTCCGTGCCCGTGTCGCGGAGATGGAGGAAACAAAATACCAGCATCGCACCGCGATCGACCTGGAGAAGGGAACCTACTTTTGTGACTGCTCCGGTTTTCTGGGATTTTTTCTGAAAAAGGCGTTTCCGGAGTCTCATGCGTCGCTTCAGGGGGAGGAAGCGCCCTGGCGCGTCCGACCGCTCGCGGTGACATTTCACGAAACCTTTGTCCGCGCCAGCGAGGAAAAGGTCCCCGGCTGGAGCCGCGTTCGGAATTTCACTGAGATCATACCGGGCGATCTCATCGCCTGGCGGAAAGACGAAGTCGTGAGAGGAGAATCGACCGGTCATGTGCTCCTCGCGATCTCCACTCCGGTGCGGGATCCCGACGGCAGATACCACGTCCGCGTTCTCGATTCGACGAGTCGGCCTCATGCTGATGACACGCGTGGTCCCGACGGAAACGGCGTCGGGGAGGGAACGATGTGGTTTTCGGTGGATGGCAATTTCGAGCCCGCCAGCTACTTTGTAAACGAGCACTCGAAGCCCGGTAAACCGAAACAAATCGCAGTGGGTCGTCTCACGGATCGACTCATTGGTATTAGCTACGGGAATCCTCCGGTAGGGCCTGTAGAAAATGAGTTGAACTTTTGAACAGTTAAATTACTGTTCCGGGTCATGAAACTGAATTTCCCGGCAGCCGCGAAGCGCTACCTTCGATTTCGCGAGCAAATCTTCGACATCGGCGTTCGGGGGTCGAGATCCTCACGCGTCTCGGAGCCCTCTCCTGCATCCGAGTCCGAGCTGCAAATTCAAGCCCGTTGGTTTGGCGGGGAATTCGGCAGAAAATTCGTCGGCACGGAAGGGGAGAAGATTGAGATCGTTCAGTTCGGGCATTGGAATCGCGCCGCCGGTCCGGATTTCACCGAGGCGGCGGTGAGAATTGACGGCGAGCTGAAGGCCGGTCCCATCGAGCTTGATCTCGACGCCCGCGATTGGGAGGGGCATGGCCACGGGAGCAATCCTGCCTTTGAAGAGACCGTCCTTCACGTCTTCACCGACGGCCCCTCGCTGAGCCGGTTTTACACGCGGACAGAAGGACATCAGCTCGTGACGCAGGTGCAGTTGCCCCAATACAGTTGGTCGCAGGGGCCGCCCGACTTTTTGCCGGAGGCTTTTCCCGGTCGCTGCGTCGCGCCGCTCAGTCGCATGACCGATGCGGAAGTCGATTCGCTCCTGCTCTCTGCCGCGCAATATCGGCTCCGGCAAAAAGCGGAACGTCTCCGCGTCATGGCCGCGTCAACAACGCCGGAGCAGGCTCTTTTCCAAGGGCTTGCCGAAGCGCTCGGATTCCGCAGCAACAAAACCCCGATGGCGATTCTCTCGCAACGCTGTCCGATTCGCGAACTCGTCGAAATGGAGCCGCTCGACCGCGAAGCGCGCCTTTTTGGAGCGGCCGGTTTTCTTGATCAGGAGCGGTTCAACGAAGCCGCCAATGAGGAATCACGCCGCTATCTGCGACAGCTTTGGGATCGCTGGTGGAAAATGCGAGATCAAATCGAACCGCTCCGGAGCCGCGCTATTCCCTGGTGTTTTTCCGGGAACCGCCCCCTCAATCATCCGCAGCGACGGGTCGGGGCACTCGCTGCGCTCGTCGATTCCTGGGACGATATTTCCACCTTTTGGGAACAGAATGTGAATAACCTGGAGAAACAGGTGAATAACTCCCTGAAAAACCTCCACCATCCCTTTTGGGAGCTGAATTACACGCTGAAGGCAAACCCCGCCCCGAAGCCTCTGCGTCTCCTTGGGCAGGATCGCCTTCGCGATGTCCTCGGAAACGTCATTTTCCCCGGTGCCATTGAGATTGCAGGGGGTGAGGACCGCCTCTGGGCCGAATTTCTGGGCCTGCGCAAAGTCGATTCCAACCAGAAATTACGCCGCGCCGCGCTCCGCCTTTTCGGTCCTGATCAAAAACGGCGAAAGTTATTCACAAGTTATTACCATCAGCAGCAGGGACTTCTGCAAATCTACCAGGATTTCTGCCTCGAAGATGTCTCCGACTGCGAGCAGTGCCCCTTCCCTGAACAGCTCGTGCAATGGCAACGAAAAGGCGCGAATCATGAGGCTCTTCCGGCTCCATCGGAAACGATGCTGTTACAATAATGCCGAAATTTAGTATATCCCTAACCAACCCCCCATCGTAAATAGTTTACCGGAGAGTGGGGAAAGTTGTAAGATCGAGAGCGAGCTAACGTCTCCCACCCCGGCGAAAACCATACAAAACGAGTCATGTCCGTAGCTACCTTAGAACGCGAAATTATCCTCAACCCCGAAAAGCGGGTGTTCCCCGAATTCAGCCTTGAGCGTTTGCTCGGCACGGTCTTCGAGCCCACGCAGGGTGCGAAGGTTTGCATCCTTATTGACCTCGAAGACCTGAGCCTCATGAAAGGCTATGCGTTTCTCGATGCTGAGGGTCATGAGATTCAAAAAAAGGCCTACGAGGAATTTTACCTCGGCTTGAAAGACGGCGGCATGGCAGCGCTCGGGATGACCGGCGGTGAATTGTTTGCCTTCCCGATGACCCACGGTTCCAATCTCGATCTCAAGGATGAATGTTATGACGTCGAGGGCAATGAGCTGAGCCTCGATAAAGACATCTACACGAATTACGATCTCATCCTCTGCGTCTCTACTTTCTCCGCGACCGCCCCGCTCACCGCGAAGTGCAAAGAGTTCGGCTTTCGTGGTGCAACGCTCCACGGCGTGAACGACGTGATTCTCAATTCCGGGCTCGCCGTGAACTATCACGAAGTCAGTGCCGATGCGGAGAAGATGCGCGCCGCGATGACGAATGCCGACACCGTCGAGATCGATTTCGCCCTCGAAGACGGTCGCGTCCTCACCGCATCGCTCGATCTCAACGGTCAGGACGCACAAAAGTCTCACGGGCTTTGCCAGGGGACTGCGCCTGACGTGGCGAATCTCCCCGCCGGTGAAGTGTATTTTGTCCCTGTCGATGCGAACGGTCAGTTCCCGATGAAATACGAAGACGGCACTCTCGGTGTCCTTGACGTTGAAAATCGCAACATCGTCCGCTCGACGCTCATCTCGGGGAATCAGGCAACGATCGATGCGCACAACGCCCGCCTCGCCGATGACCCCATGACGGGCACGCTTGGCGAACTCGGCTTCGGCACGCAGGTCCTCCCGGTTTCGGGTGCGGATATTCAGGACGAAAAAGTCCTCGGCACCTGCCATCTCGCAACCGGTCGCGATGACCATCTCGGTGGCGACATCGTCCCGACGATGTTCAAAAAGCACGAGAACTCGACCCACGACGACATTCTTTTCGCCCCGCACAAAACGCCGAATTTTAACATCAGCGAAGTGCGCATGAAGCGTGGCGATCAGGAGGAAGTCATCATTGAGAACTTCCGCCCGAGTAATTACATCCTCGACGCCCTCGGCGCTGAGTGAATCGTTAATTCCCCTTAACACAACTCAACAGGGTTAGGTAGAAGATCTAACCCTGTTTCGTTCTCGGGGAGACGTAGCGGACGGCGCGAGCCTTCCGACCTGCGGTGCCCCGGCCCGACGCGGCCTGAACTTTGACAAGTTCAGCTACGTTTTTTTAACGCGGTAATCCGAACGTAACGGATGGCGTCAGCCTTCCGACTGGCAATGCCCCTGCCTGGTTCCAATCTACGAGGGATCAGCCTGCCTGACACGCTGGGCACCAGCAGGTTGTGCGGCCGCGGAGATCGGCTCGCATGAGGTCGGTTTTACATTCCCGCCTCGGACAGATTCCGCCGTCTTTCCAGCGATGGGTCATGAGCCAGGATTTCGGGAGGTCTCCCCAGTCGTCACCGACGTGTTTGAGGGCGTCGCGCGAGATTTTGCGGGTCGCTTTCCAGACTTTGTCAATTTGCTCATCGGTGAGATCACCGACTCTTGTTTGAGGAGCGATGCTGAGGAGCCAGCAGATTTCGTCCGCCATCCAGTTGCCGATCCCGGGGAAGCCGCGCTGGTCGAGGAGGAGGGTTTTCAGCGGCGTTTTCGGGAAACGCTTCAAGAAGGTGGCATGGCGTTTTTTGGTGAAACCGGCTTCGGTGGTCCGTGGCGGGAGGTTCTGCCACCACGGCGGAGGTGACCCGTCTTCGCAAAGGTCGAGGGTGAGCTTTCCGAACATGCGGTAGTCGCTGAAGATGAGCTGTTGCGCCTCCATCCGGAGGATGAGGTGATCGCGTTTTTCCTCCTTCCGGTCGAGATCGGCGACGTGCAGTTTTCCTGTCATGCCGAGATGGAGGCCGAGCCAGGCGCCATCGGAAAATTCGAACATCATCCGTTTCCCGTGCGCGTAGCTGGCGACGAGGGAACGGTTCGTAAGTCCTTTTTTCACCGCCGTCGCGGGGATGTCGCGATAGATGCGGGACTTCGGGTGAGTGCGCACTTCATGGACGACTCCACCGAGTCCGGGGTTCCATCGTTTGCGGCTGTATTCGACTTCGGCGAGTTCCGGCATGGGGAAGGATACGCGTTGGGAGGCGATTCAATACTTCCAAAAGCGGAACTTCTCGACTTCGGGTTCGTCGCGGGCCTCGATCAGTGTCGTGGTCATTTCGGCGACTTTGTCAGGAAGTGTTTCGGCGAGATCCTTCGACTCTGAAGGATCGTTGGCGAGGTCATAGAGTTCCATTTTTGCCCCGGGATCTTTTTGGAGGTTTTTGATGACGGCTTTCCAGTTTCCCTGACGCAGGGCGACTTGCGCTCCGTAGCCGGCGAAGTCCCAGATGAGGTAGTCGTGCTCCGGCTGTTCCTCGCCGAGGAGGGTGGGAAGGTAGCTGATACCGTCGGTCTTCGCCTGGGTCGTGGCACCGGTAATGTCGGCGATCGTGGCGAGGGCGTCGTAGTGAGCGCTGAGGTGGTCGGTGGTTTTCCCGGCGGAGATTTTCGCAGGCCAGCGAACGATCATGGGAACGCGGATGCCTCCTTCGTAGACTTCGCCTTTGAGCCCCCGTAAACCGGCGACGCTGTTGAAGAATTCGTAATCGACCTGATCTTTGATGAAGGTGGTTCCGTTGTCGGAGGTGAAAAAGATGATGGTGTTTTCAGCGAGGCCGAGCTCGTCGAGTTTGTCCATGAGACGGCCGATCTGCTTGTCCATGTGGGCGATCATCGCGGCGTAGGCGGCTTTCGGAGTCGGGTGCGGCTGATAGCTTTTCCCGACGTAGGGCGTTTCATCCCACTCGTTGAGATAGGGGGCGAGTTCGTCGTAGGGCACTTGCAGGGCGAGGTGGGGAATGATTGTGGGGTAGTAAACAAAGAACGGTTCGTCCTTATTTTGCTCCACAAAATCGATCGCGGCATCGGCGATGAGCCGGGGGGCATATTGCTTTCCATAGACGGTCGCAGTGTTGCCTTCGAGATGGACGCGCTCGTCCTGATCGATGATGTATTCAGGAAAGAGGTTGTGGGCGTGGCGCTGACAGTTGTAGCCGAAGAAGCGGTCGAATCCCTGCTTGAGCGGGTCGCCTTCCGAGCCGGGCTGACCGATTCCCCATTTGCCGAAGGCGCCGGTGGCGTAGCCCTCAGCTTTGAGGATTTCCGCGATCGTGATCTCATCGGCGGGCATGGGGAACTGGCCCTGATGGGAATCCCATTCGCCGATTTCAAAATTGTTTCTCACGACGGAGTGTCCGGCGTGCTTTCCGGTCATGAGCGAGTAGCGGGCCGGCGCGCAAACCGGGGCGCTAGTGTAGTGCTGCGTGAATCGGATTCCTTCGGCGGCGAGGCGGTCCAGATTCGGCGTTTTGATTTTCTCCTGCCCGTAGCTCCCGAGTTCCGCCCAGCCGAGATCATCGGCCATGATGTAGATGATGTTGGGGCGGTCACCGTTGGGGCGCGGTTCTGCGAAGGTGGATAAGGTCGCAGCAAGGAGTGAAAGAAAAACAGCGAGGGGCTTCATTGCCCGGACCCTAACGCTTTGGCAGGGTGAGCTTCAAGCCCTCAAACGCGGATCAGGAAATGCCGCGCTCGGATTTTTCAACGAAGTCGATGAGGAGATCGACTTCAGGGAGGCGGTTCTCCTCTTCTCTCAGAATCTCGACCGCCTCGCGGTAATTCCGCTTTTCACGATAGAGAACCCGGTGCGCTTTTTTGATCGCGGTGACTGCTTCTTCGGAGAAACCGCGACGACTCAGGCCAACGGAGTTGATCGCGCGGACTTTGCCGGGATTCCCGTCAGCGATCATGTAAGGAGGCACATCCTGGACGATTTTCGAGCAACCGCCGGTGATGGCGTGCGCGCCGATGCGGCAGAACTGGTGCACGGCGGTGAGGCCGCCCATGATCGCATGGTCGCCCACGGTGACGTGCCCGGCGAGAGTCCCGTTATTCGAGAAAATGACGTGGTCACCGACGGTGCAATCGTGCGCGATGTGCGAGTAGGCGAGAAAGTTCCCGTGGCTGCCGATCGTGGTATAGGAACCCGGCGCGGTCCCGCGGTTCACGGTGCAGAATTCGCGAAAGGTGTTTCCGTCGCCGATTTTGAGGTAGGTCGGCTCGCCGGCGTATTTGAGATCCTGGGTGCGCTGGCCGATCGAGGAGAAGGAATAAAATTCGTTCTTCGCGCCGATTTCGGTCGGGCCATCGATCGTGACATGATTCTGGAGACGGCAGCCGTCCCCGAGTTTCACGCCGGAATAGAGCACGCAATAGGGGCCGATGACAATGTCGTCGCCCAGCTCGACTCCGGGATCGACGACGGCGGTTGGGTGAATCTCGTTAGCCATGGGGTTACCGAAGGGACGATGGGGCTGCAGAAAACTTAGACCATGAGGGCGAACTTCAATTCGCATTCGGAAGTGGTCTCGCCGTTCACGACGCAGCGACATTTGGCGAAGCCAATGTTGCGACGAACTTTGAGAATTTCCGACTCGATGAAAAGCGTGTCGCCTGGAAGGACCGGCTTCCGGAATTTTACCTTATCGGCACTCATGAAGTAGCCGATTTTGCCCTGATTCTCCGGCTGGCGGAGGAGGGTGATGCTGGAGACCTGGGCCATCGCTTCGATCTGAAGGACACCGGGCATGACGGGGTGGCCGGGGAAGTGTCCCTGAAAATAGGGCTCGTTGATCGTGATCTGCTTCACGCCGGTGCACTTGAACTCGCCCTCGAATCCGACGATGCGATCCACCATGAGGAAGGGGTAACGATGCGGGAGAACTTGCTGGACTTCGATGTTGTCCATGACGCCTTCGCCGGTCGGGATATTGACCGAAGGCACCATCGCGCTCGTCGTCGCAAAAGCATTGGATAGCTTTTTCGCCATCTCGGTGTTGGGTCCGTGGCCGGGCTTCACCGCGATGACATGGCCCATGATGCGCTTGCCGCTGAGCATGAGGTCACCGATGAGGTCGAGGATCTTGTGGCGGGCGAATTCCTCGGGGTAGCGGAGGGATTCTTTACTCATGACGGATTCGCCTTTGATGACGATCGCGTTTTCGAGACTGCCGCCTTTGATGAGTCCTTTCTCGAGGAGTGGCTCGACGTCTTCGTAGAAAACGAAAGTCCGCGCGTCGGCGATTTCTTTCTCGTAGGTCTCCGGATTAATCTCGGTCGAGTAGAACTGAGTCATGCGACCTTCGGGTCCGACCTGGGTGCATGAAATACGGAATTTCTTATCCGGGACGATCGTGATGAGAGATCCGTTTCTCGTTTCGAGATGAATCGGCTGACGCACTTCGTAGACGTTGAGGTGGGCGTCCTGCTCTTCGATACCGGCTTTCTTGATACAATCGACGAAGGGGCGGGCGGAACCGTCACCGATTGGAGGCTCGTTCGCATCCATCTCGATGAGCGCGTTGTCGACTCCCATTCCGACGAGGGCGGAAATGACATGCTCGACGGTGTGAACTTTGACCGAGCCTTCGGCGAGTGTTGTGGCGCGCTCCACGGTCTGCACTTTGGAGACGTGCGCGTCGATGAAAGGCTGATCGTCGAGGTCAACGCGGCGGAATTTGATGCCATGATTCGCCGGAGCCGGCTTCATCGTGAGCGTGACCTGCTCTCCGGTGTGGAGAGAAGTTCCGGTGATCGTGGCCGGTGAGGCGAGGGTCTGTTGTTTCGGAGCCGACATGGGAGTTGAGAAATCCAGAAGGTTGAAAGGGTCCAATCTCTAGCGCAAATGCGGCGATAGTCCAGTCCGTCTTGATCTTGCTCGTATTCTTGATCTTAATCCCGGCGAGTGTGAAGTCGATTTCTGAGGGCCGAAAAAGAGTAAGATCAAGATTAGGATCAAGAGTAAGAGTTGGGATCGACCTGCGACTCCAAACTCCTGATTTTTCGGTCATCGACGAGAATGATGACTTCATGATCGTTGATAAACCGGCGCATTTGCTGGTGCATCCTTCAGTGCCGGGGAATCCGCCGACACTTCTCGACGGATTGGAGGACCTCTGTATTTTCGAACTCGCCAATGGTGGCGCGCTTTCTCTCATTAATCGGCTCGATCGCGAAACGAGCGGAATCGTTCTCGTCGCAAAACACAAGGCGGCGGCGGGTGAATTGGGAAAAGCGATGGAGCGCCGCGAGTTCCGGAAGTCGTATCAGGCGATCGTCTCGGGCTGGCCGGAGGAGGATGAATTCACGGTCAATGCGCCGCTGCGTCGCAAGGGCGAAGTCCTTGAATCCCCAATCTGGGTGAAGCAGATGGTGCACCCGGAGGGTAAGGAATCGCGGACGCGCTTTGTCGTGGAGCGTCGTTTCGAGCGCGAGACTTCGAACGGTTCACGGTTTTCTCTGGTGCACTGCTATCCGGAAACGGGGCGGATGCATCAGATCCGGGTTCATGCCGCGCATGCAGGGCATTTTATCATCGGGGACAAAATTTACGGGCCCGATGAGCAGTGCTATCTCGATTTTATCGAGACGGGCTGGACCTTGAAACTGGAGCGGCAGTTGCTCATGAATCGTCAGGCCCTCCATGCCGCAGGATTCGGCTGGCGCGAGCAGAATTGGGTCAGCCCGCTGCCGCAGGACATGGCGGGCTTTCTGGGTCGCTGAGGCCGCAGTTCCCTTCACCAAAAACCGTCCAATTTATCGGGTGCAAACTCGACCGGCTTGATCTAAATTCCCGCCCCTCGCACGCCGGGATTGGCTTGAGCCGGGGAAACACGAACCATCCTATGAACATTTCTGTTGAACGCCTCCCTGAATGTAAGGCCCGACTCTCCGCTGAGATTCCGGCCGAGACGGTGGAAAAGACCCGCAAGCAGATCATCGCCTCTTATGTCCAGCAGGCCAAGGTCCCCGGTTTCCGCCCCGGAAAAATCCCGGTTTCAGTGATCGAGAAAAAATATGCCGCTCCGATTGAAGATGAGCTGAAAGATCGCCTTTCGCGTTCTGCTTATCAGGAAGCGAATACGAAGGAGAAGCTTGCCATTCTCGGGATCTCTCAGGTCGAGCGTGAGCAGTTTGAGGCTGACGGTTCTTACATGCTCGCGGTCGAAGTCGTGACGGAGCCGGAAGTGGAGATCGCGGAATACAAAGGCATTCCGGTCGAGATTCAAAAAATCGAAGTGACTGACACGATGGTCGAGGACTATCTGAAGAACATGGCGAAGCAGCAGTCGGTGCCGACCGATGTGGATCGCGCCTCAAAGCCCGGTGATCTTGTTGTCGCTGATTACACCGCGACGCTCGATGGTGAGCCGCTCATGGACAAGCTTGATAAAGAAGCCGGGCCTCTCGCCAAAGGCTCCAGCCACTGGATCGACGTCCCCGAAGAGGGCGAAGAGCCTCGCGAATTTATTCCCGGTATTTCTCAGCACGTGACCGGCCTCAAAGCAGGCGACACAAAGCAGTTCGATGCCGAGTTTGCTGAAGATTTTCCGATTGAAGCCGTTGCCGGGAAGACCGTGAGCTACGATCTCACGGTGACTCAGGTCAAGGAGCGCGAAATCCCGGAAATCAATGACGAGCACGCTAAAGCCATGGGTGCTGAGTCACTCGAAGCCCTCAAAGAGAACGTCCGCGGGCAGTTCGAGCAGCAGCAAAAACGCACTCGTGATCAGATGATCGACAATCAGATCCTCACCCACCTCAACGAGGAGATGACCTTTGATATCCCGCAGCACATCGTTTTCAACGAAACTCAGCGTCAGGTAAACCAGATGGTGAGTCGCGGCTATGAGCAGGGCATGAGCGAGCAGGACATCGAGCAGAATCAGGCAGATCTTCTCAAAAGCGCGGAGACTCAGGCAAAGAACAACGTGAAGACGATGTTCATCCTCGATGAGATCGCAGAGAAAGAAGGCCTCACGGTCGCCGAAGAGGAAGTCTCTCAGCGAATCATGATGATGGCGATGCAGCAGCAGCGCCCGCCGAAGAAGGTGGCCCGAGAGTTGCGCGACAACAATGCCTTCGGTGAAATTCGCCAGGACATCCTCATTTCCAAGACGATCAGCTTCCTTCGTGAGAATGCCGTCGTGACCGAGGTTGATCCGCCGGAAGAAGGTGCGTAAGTTTCTTTTGTTCCGGGCGACACAATGTCGCCTCCTTCAGCGTAATTTTTCAAAAACACACCTGCTATGTCTTTAGACGACGTCCAAGAACTCTCCCCGATGCTTCCTCCTCACCTTCAGCAGCGGATCATTGATCCGGTGAAAAACGTGAGCGTGATCGAGAAGGAAGGAAATACGATGGTCCAGTTCGACCTCATTTCCCGCCTCATGAAGGATCGCATTATCTTCATCGGTGAAGGGATCAGCGATCCTCTCGCGAATTACGTCATCGCTCAGATGCTGTATCTCCAAATGCAGGATCCGAACAAGGACATCAACGTTTACATTAACAGCCCCGGTGGTTCGGTCACCGCCGGTCTCGCGATCTATGACACGATGCAATTCGTCACCTGCGACGTGAACACTTACTGCATGGGCATGGCGGCGAGCATGGGCGCTGTCCTCCTCACCGCTGGGACTCCGGGTAAGCGTTTCGCCCTCCCTAATTCCCACATCATGATCCATCAGGTTTCCGGTGGCGCTCAGGGTACCGCTTCCGATGTTGAGCGGACCGTCGAGTTCATGTATTCCTTGAAGAAGCGTCTCAACGTCATTCTCGCGAAGCACACCGGGAAAACGGTCGAGGAAATCGAGCGCGACGCTGATCGTGACAATTACATGCCTGCGGAAGTGGCGGCTGAATATGGTCTCATCGACAAAGTGCTCGAGAAAGAGGGCGGCGATAAGTGATCTGCCGATCTCAATCCATTTTCAAAAAGCCCCTCCGGAAACGGAGGGGCTTTTTTGTGGTCCTCGATTGCGGCTTCTCGAATTCGTTCGTTTTCCGTAAGATCCTCACCAATTCCGGCTTACCCCTGAAACGCTTTGGATTTGGCCACACACAATTCTTTCGATTCGGACGCCTTTGAGCAGCTTCTCGCCGCTCATCAGGGGAGGCTCTTTGGTTTCATCCGCTCGCTCACCGGGCCGGGCGGAGAGGTGGATGACATTCTCCAAAACACGAACCGGATCCTCTGGCGCGAGGCGGAGACCTTTGAAGCGGGGACGAACTTCCGGGCCTGGGCTTTTCAAGTCGCCCGCTACCAGGTCCTTCAGTTTCGCGACAAGCAGCGGAAGCAGGGCGAGCAGGTTCCGTTTTCTGATGAGTTAATGGAAACCCTCGCGATCCGGACGGAGGAGAAGGAATCCTCGCTTGATCGCCGTCAGCGTTTTCTCAAAGCCTGCCTCGAAAAATTGCCGGACCGGCAACGCGAGGTCATCGAGCGACGTTATTTTGAAAGGGAAAGTGTCCAGAGGATTGCCGTCGAAATCGGGCTCAAGCCGAACGCCGTTTCCCAACTCCTTTTCCGCGGGCGGGAGGGTCTCCTTCGCTGCATCGAAACTCAACTGGGCGATTCGAGCATCCGCCCCCTCGACTGAAATTCAATGGACCACGATCTACTTTCCCAACTCATGAGCCGCCTCGAAGCGGGCACCGCGACAGATGCTGAACTCGATCAGCTCGAGGCTCTCCTCGCCGATGACTACGAGGCCCGCGAACGTTTTCTAGATCATGCTCAGATCGAGGGGATTCTCTACGGCGTCGGGCAGGAAAGCGTCGGCGGAAATGTCATTTCGATGAGCATTGGGACAAGCCCGGTGAGACCTTCGCTGAGCCGGGGGATTTGGGCGATCGCAGCTGGAATGGCAGCGATGGTGGCACTCGGTGCCTTTCTCTTGATACGGGAATCATCGCCGGAATCCGATCCTACGGATTTTGTTTTTGTTAGGAGCAAAGATTCACTTTCCGCCGAAGAACGTTATGAACGCTCGCGCTTGAATGAACTCGGCGGCGCCTCCCTCGCGCACCCGGAGACGGCGACCAACACTGAGCTTGCGACCATGACGGGTAAGATCGAGTTCAACCGCGATATCCGTCCGATTCTTTCAGACAACTGTTTCTTCTGTCACGGCCCTGATGAGGCGGAGCGGAAAGCTGACCTCCGCCTCGACATGGAGGCGGATGCGCTTGCTGATCTCGGGGGCTATGCCGCGGTTGTGAAAGGTGACGCCGCAGCGAGTGAGCTCGTCGCCAGAATCTTCGATCACGATCCGGATTCGATCATGCCGCCGCCGGAGTCCTCTCGTAGACTGACCGATAAACAAAAAGACATCCTGAAGCGCTGGGTCGAAGAGGGTGCCGAATGGCAGCAGCACTGGGCTTTTGAGAAACCCGTCGAGCAGGAGTTGCCAACCGCTTTGGAGAAAGACTGGCCCGCGAACGGCATCGACCACTTCGTCCTCCAGAAGCTTCATGAAAAGGGATTCAAACCTTCGCCGGACGCGCCGAGGGAAACCTTGATCCGTCGCGTTAGTCTCGACCTCACCGGACTCCCTCCGAGTATCCCCGAGGTGGATCGGTTTCTTAACGATACCTCGCCGGATGCCTACGAGAAAGTTGTTGATCGCCTTCTCGAATCGACCGCCCATGCCGAGCGCATGGCATGGATCTGGATGGAAGCCGCTCGCTACGCCGACACCGATGGCTATCAGAACGACGGGCCACGCGACATGTGGCGCTGGCGTGACTGGGTCATCAACGCTTACGACCAGAACATGCCGTTTGATCAATTCACGATCGAGCAGCTCGCCGGTGATCTCCTCCCTGAGCCGAGACGCGATCAACTCGTCGCGACCGGATTCAATCGCAACAGCCGCTACAACTCAGAGTCCGGACTCGTCCTCGAAGAGTTCCTTCTCGAAAACGCAGTAGATCGATCCGACACGACGATGACCGTTTGGATGGGCCTGACAATGGCCTGCGCCCGCTGCCACGATCACAAATACGACCCGCTCACGCACAAGGATTATCACGGGATGCTCTCATTCTTTGATAACATCACTGAATCAGGTCGGGCCATTAAAGAGGGAAACTCGGAGCCATGGATTAAAGCCCCAACACCGACGCAGGAGGCGGAGCTCGCTGAGATTGATTACCGCCTGACTGAATTACAAAAAGAGTTTCAGGCCTCGGGGGAGGAGATCGCGGAAAAGCAGCGTGACTGGGAGCTGTCGTCTCCGGAAATCGAAGGTGCGATTCTTCCCTTCGGGCTGGATCATCACTATGGCACCGGGGAACCCGTCGTCGCGAACGGGAAGACACCAACCAGTCTGAAAGACAAAATCAACGGGCTCGTCGCCAATGGGCGATTCTCGATCGCCTTCGCTCTCACGCCTCAACAGGTTCACGAGGGGGCGGTCCTTTCGAATGAGATTCCCGGAACGACGCGACAGGGAGTCTTCGTTGATTTTCGAGAAGGACATCTGCGCTTCACTCTCGTCTCCCGCTGGATCGCGGGGGTAGGAATGTTAGAGACGAAAAGGACTTTCGAGCCGGGAGAAACCGTTCACGTCACCCTGACCAATGACGGCACGCAACGCAGCCTCGGCATGGAGATCTGGATTGACGGAGATAAGGTCGAAACCCGGACGATTCACAACACGAACAGCAACACCGTCGGTCGCGAGGCAAAGACAACCATGCTCGTTGGTGGCAGTAAGCATCTTCCAATGTGGAAAGGGCAAGTTTCCGATTTGCGTTTTTACACCTCAAAAACCCTGATAAAGCCGGAAATAAAGATCCTCGCCGAACCGGTGCCGGTCGCCGAAATTCTTGAAATGGCGGCGGAAACCCGAACCGCAATGCAGGCAGGGAAATTGCGAAACTATTTCCTGAGCCACGCCGCTCCCGGGGAGGACCGCGAGCGCTTTGCCGCCATCGAGAGCCTCCTCGCCGAGCGGACGAAATTTAACGATTCACTCCCCACAACGATGGTCATGGAAGAGGCACCTACGCGAAAGGACACCCATCTCCGCGTTCGGGGAGAATATCACAACAAAGGGGAAGTCGTTGCCTCAGCGATCCCGGAAGTCTTCGGGACCCTGGAAGGGGAAAATCCGAACCGCCTTGACCTCGCGAAATGGATCGTGAGCGATGAAAACCCGATGGCCGCCCGCGTCGCGGTGAATCGCTACTGGCAGACTTTTTTCGGGCGCGGACTTGTCAAGACGACCGAGGACTTCGGGACTCAGGGAAGCCTTCCCTCGCATCCCGAGTTGCTTGACTGGCTGGCGCTGAAGTTCAAGCAATCCGGCTGGGACCGCCGGGAAATGCTCAAGCTCATCGTCATGAGTCGCACCTATCGGCAGTCGTCAAATCTTCGGGAGGGAGATCTGGAGCTCGATCCGGGCAACGTCTTTCTCGCACGCGCTTCGCGGCTCAAACTCCCCGGTGATATCCTGCGGGACAAGGCCCTTGCGACGAGTGGGCTCCTCGTTCCGGTCGCCGGGGGACCTTCGGTCAAACCTTACCAGCCAGCAGGCATGTGGAAGGAGGCCAGCAACGCCCGCTATGTGCAGGACACCGGCGACAAACTCTACCGACGTAGCCTCTACACTTATTGGAAGCGAACCCTCGCCCCACCGACCATGGCCGTCCTCGATACCGCCGATCGCGAATGGTGCTCCGTGAAGCCCAAGCGCACGAACACGCCACTCCAGGCCCTCGTCCTCATGAATGAAACCGGTTTCTTCGAGTCGGCCCGTAAGCTTGGGGAGCGGATGCTTTCGGAAGGCGGCGAGAGCGCCGAGGAGCAGGTTCGCTTCGCCTTTCGAAAAGTCCTGACACGTTTCCCTGAGCCCGAAGAATTGGCGCTTCTCTCCGTATCCTATCAAAAATACAAAGACGAGTATGTGAATGCACCGCAGCTCGCCGAGTCGATCCTCACGGTGGGTGAATCCGGGGCCGACGAAAGCGTCGACCGTATCCAACTCGCCGCCGCGACTTCCGTCGCCAACGTCCTCCTCAATCTCGAAGAAGCTTCTGTTCGTGAATAATCCCAGTCACCCAATCTCATGAATCCATTTTCTATCAACCCCGATTCCCTCCTCGCCCGTTCCCGGCGACAGTTCCTCGCTCAGTCCGGAGCCGGCATCGGGGGAGCCGCTCTGGCCTCTTTGTTAGGGCAGCAAAGTCACGCCTCGAGTTCGCTCTCCGATGCGAGTTTTCCGACCCATGCCCCGAAAGCGAAGCGGATCATCTACCTCTTCCAATCCGGCGGCCCGTCGCAGATGGACCTCTTTGACTACAAGCCGCATCTCAACGCGATGCATGGGCAGGAGACTCCGGATTCGATTTTCAACGGCCAGCGTCTCACCGGAATGACCGCCGGGCAGTCCTCGTTCCCCGTCGCCCGCTCGATCTTCGATTTCAAACAGCACGGCCAAAGTGGGGCCTGGATCTCCGAGTTGATGCCACACCTCGCTTCCGTCGCCGATGATGTCACCTTCGTGAAGTCGCTCTACACCGAGGCAATCAATCACGATCCCGCGATCACCTTTCTTCTCACTGGATTCCAGATCGCGGGCCGACCCAGCATGGGCGCGTGGTCGAGCTATGGTCTCGGAAGTGAAAATGAAAATCTCCCCGCCTTTGTCGCGATGCTTTCCGGTTCAGGAGGCCAGCCGCTCTACGACCGACTTTGGGGGCCGGGGTTTCTTCCGTCGAAACATCAAGGCGTGCGCTTCCGTTCCGGGAAAGACCCTGTTCTGTATTTGAATAATCCGGCGGGAATCTCTGAAACGGTTCGTCGCCAGACCCTCGATGACATGGGTGTGCTCAACCGGATGCGCCAGGGTGTCGTTGCTGATCCGGAGATTGAAACGCGCATCGCGCAGTATGAAATGGCCTACCGGATGCAGAGCTCAGTGCCGGACCTGACCGATCTTTCCGACGAGCCTGAGAGCACCTTCGATCTCTATGGCGAGGATGCCCGCAGGCCCGGCACCTACGCCTACAACGTTCTCATGGCGAGACGTCTCGCCGAGCGCGGGACTCGCTTCATCCAACTCTTCCATCGCGGATGGGATCAGCATGGCAACCTCCCCGGTGGAATTCGGAAACAATGTGAAAACACCGATCAGGCCTCCGCCGGTTTGATCAAAGATTTAAAGCTCCGCGGTCTCCTCGATGACACCCTCGTGATCTGGGGTGGCGAATTCGGGCGGACTGTTTATTGCCAGGGCGACCTCAGCCCGAAGAGCTACGGTCGCGATCATCACCCGAGATGCTTTACGACCTGGATGGCAGGAGGTGGAGTAAAGCAGGGGTTGACCTACGGTGAGACCGACGATTTCAGCTACAACGTGACGAAAGACCCCGTCAGCGTCCACGATTTTCACGCTACTATTTTGCACCTGTTAGGAGTGAATCACGAGAAGCTCACCTACAAATTCCAGGGAAGACATTTTCGTCTCACTGATGTGCACGGCCATATTCTGAATGATATTCTCTCGTAGCTGAATTTGCTAGAAATTCAGAGAGAGCGGTGACCAACTCCGGATCGTCGGCACTTTTTGTCTCGCGGCGGCGGGACCGCTAGGCTCACTGCAAAAACGGATTCGTCGCTTTCTCCTGTCCGATCGTCGTCGTCGGGCCATGGCCAGGAAGGACATGCGTTTCCTCCGGCAGCGGCCAGAGCTTTTCGCGAATCCCTTTGAGAAGCAGCTCGTGATCGCCATTTGGGAAATCGGTCCTGCCGATGCCGCCCGCGAAAAGCACGTCACCCCCGACGAGAACCGGCTGCCCTTCGATGAGAAAACAAACGCTGTCCGGTGAGTGCCCGGGCACATGATAAAGCGTCAACGTCAGCCCTTCGAGGGCGAGAGTTGCCTCACCTTCGAAAAGATGATCGACGGTGTAGTCATCCAACTTGCAGGGAACGCCCATCATTTGCTCAAGCCGTTTCGCGAGGGTCAATCCCTCCGACGGTTCCGCCCACGCCCAGGTCGGGCAGCCGAATTTTTCCTGCACTTTCCCCGCGCCGATGACATGATCGTGATGCTGATGGGTGAGGACAATCCCGTCGAGAGTGATCCCCATTTCCCCGATCCAGTCTGCGACGCCTTCCGGCGCATCAAAGAGCCAATGCTTTCCCGCAACCTTCACGAGGTAGCCGTTCGTCTGAAAAAGCCCGCCGCAGTAGACTTCAATCTCAAATTCATCCATGTCGATGGGTAAGGGCATTTGGCGGCGGATTCAAGAGAGCGACACCGATTTCCTGGTCGCCTTTTTGCCGGTGCCTGCCATCGTTTCCCTCGATGAAATTGACTATCCCCTTTTTCTGCTTCGCGGCCCTTGCTCTCACCTCCTGTCGGGATGACTCTGACGGCCTGATGTCAGAGTCGCTTCCTACTGAAAACGATACCCATCTCTGGCTCGAAGAAGTCGAGGGAGAGAGCGCGCTCGCCTGGGTGCGTGAGCAAAATGAACGTACGTTGGCGGATCTCCGCTCCGACCCGGATTACGCCGCCTACGAGGCGGCTGCCCTCGAGATTCTCACTTCAAAAGAGCGCATTCCCTACGGGCGGATTCGGGACGGTCAGGTCTACAATTTCTGGCAGGATGAAACGAACGTCCGCGGTCTCTGGCGTCGGACTTCGCTGGAAGAATATCGAAAGCCGGAACCCGCCTGGGAGATCGTGCTCGACTTCGATGAGCTCTCGCGCCGCGAAGACAAGAACTGGGTTTTCAAAGGGGCGGACTGTTTTCATGATAAAAAACGGCAGCGTTATCATTGCCTCATTTCCCTGTCCGATGGCGGCAAAGACGCGGTCATCAAACGCGAGTTCGATCTCGAAACGCTGAGTTTTGTCGAAGACGGCTTCGTCACTCCGGAGGCGAAGCAGGGTTCCGACTGGGCGGGTCCGGATGTTCTTCTCATCGCTACGGACTGGGGCGAGGGGTCGCTCACCGAGTCCGGTTATCCGCGAATCGTGAAGCGCTGGGAACGGGGGACGCCGCTCAGCGAAGCGACGGAACTCCTCGCCGGGGATCCTTCCGACGTTGGTGTCTGGCCCTACACGATTGAGTTGGACGACGACCGCATCCTCACTTGCATCGAAGAGTCCGACACCTTTTTCACCTCAACCCATTGGTGGATCCCGGATGGAGAAACGACGCCGGTGAAAATCCCCATCCCCGCGAAGTCGTCGATCAGCGATGTTTTCGGCCCGTGGATGTTTATTTTGCTGAAAGAGGACTGGACCGTCGGCGGCGAGGAATTTCTCAGCGGCGATCTCGTCGTCTTTGACCTCGTCGAATTTCTCGAAACCCGCGCCCTTCCCACCGTGCGGCTTGCTTTTCACCCGAGCGAAACGCAGGCCGTCAATGGCGTTAGCGTCGTTGGAAAAACGGCCCTGCTCTCGATTGATGATCAGGTCACTGGAAAAGTTCTCAATCTGGAGGAAAACGACGGAGCGTGGACGACCTCACCCATCGATCTACCCGGGGACGGGCAGGCGGGAATCGCATTCGCTGATGAGGAGGAAACGATCGCTTTTCTCACCTATGAGGGCTTCCTCACCCCGGACTCGCTCTATGAGTATGACAGCGAGTCAGGCAAGGTAAATCTCCTCAAGAGCCTCCCGCCGAAGTTCGATCCGACCGGTCTCACCGTGAGCCAGCACTTTGCGACTTCGAGCGACGGGACGCGCATCCCCTACTTTGCGATTCATCGGGAGGACCTCACCCTCGACGGTACGACGCCGACTCTCCTCTATGGCTACGGCGGCTTTCAGATTTCGCTGAATCCCGGTTACAACGGCACGACCGGCCGGCTCTGGTTGGAAAAAGGCGGGGCCTACATTCTCGCGAACATCCGGGGTGGAGGCGAGTTCGGCCCCGCGTGGCATCAGGCGGGATTGAAACTGAACCGCCAGCGCGTCTACGACGATTTCATCGCCGTCGCCGAAGATGTCATCGAACGAAAAATCACGACCCCTCCGCATTTAGGGATCATGGGAGGATCGAACGGTGGCCTTCTCATGGGCGTAATGCTGAACCAGCGGCCTGACCTTTGGAATGCGGTCGTCGTGCAGGTCCCGCTTCTCGACATGCTGCGGTATCATCTCCTCCTTGCGGGCGCGTCGTGGGTCGATGAATACGGTTCACCCGAGGTGCCTGAGGAACGCGCCTTCCTCGAAACGATTTCACCCTATCACAACTTCAATGCGGCGAAGGAATACCCGACGCCCTTCTTTGTCACCTCGACGAAAGACGACCGCGTTCATCCTGGGCATGCCCGCAAGATGGCGAAACTTTTCGAAGAGGCCGACTTGCCTTTTCTCTACTACGAGAACATCGACGGGGGCCACTCCGCCGCCGCGAATCAGGCGGAGCGGGCGAGGCGAACTGCGCTTGAATATGTGTATTTGAAGCAGCGTCTGTTTCGCTCATGAAGAGGGAGGAATTATGAATTTCGAACAAGGAATCTTGAAGTCAGAACTGCTGCTGCGAAAGTCGTTCAAGATTCGACATTCAACAGGGTTTAGTCATCCACCTAACCCTGTTTGGTTGGCGACGTTCGCCGCCTTTGTTCTGAGCGCGGGAGCGCTCACTGCTGACGATTTCCCGGCCCGCGACGAGATCCTCTCCGCGATGAAAGAAGCGTCGGCTTTCTATCAGGAGAACCTCGCCGTCGAAGGTGGCTATGCTTCGAGTTGGAAGAAGGACTTGAGCCTCGGGTATTCGGAACATCGCGAATCGGCGACTCTTATTTCAATTCAACCTCACGGCACGACGACGGTCGGTTTGCGAATGCTCCGTGCTTTCGAAGTGACTGGTGATCCCCTCTTCTTGGCAGGAGCCAAAGGGGCAGTCTCGGCATTGGTGACGACCCAACTGTCCTCGGGCGGATGGGAGGCAGATGTGGACTTTGAATCGAAGTTCTTGCGGGGACGCCACTGGCGGACGGATCTGGAAAAGGGTGACTCTGATCCGGGAAAACGGAGGAATGCTTCGACGCTGGACGATCACAAAACGACTTCGGCTTTGTTACTCCTCTTAGAGTATGTGAATGCAGACGAGGTGAACCCGTCGGATGAGGTGAAGCAAGCCTTGGAATTCGGAATCGACGGATTACTCGGAGCACAATTTTCGAATGGGGGATGGCCGCAGCGATTTGACGGGCCAGCTGATCCGGATGTGCCAGTCGTGAAGGCATCGATCGTGGAAAACTGGTTGCGCGAGTGGCCGGATGAAAACTACACCCGCTTCGTGACTCTCAATGATGGAAACCTTGGCAATGTCATGGATTTCCTCTTGCGAGCCCATGAACTGACCGGTGAATCCCGGTTCCTTGCCGCCGCCGTCCGTCTCGGAGATTTCTTTCTTCTCGCTCAACTTCCGGAGTCGCAACCCGCCTGGGCTCAGCAGTACGATGAGCAAATGCGTCCTGTCTGGGCGCGAAAATTTGAACCACCGGCGGTGAGTTCGGGCGAGTCTTATGACGCTGCCGAAACCCTTGCAAAAATTTGGCAGGAAACCGGCGAGGACCGGTATCGGGATGCCGCTCTGAAAGCGCTCGCCTGGATCGAGAAGAGCCAGTTGCCGAATGGAGAGTGGGCGCGCTTTTACGAATTGGGAACGAATCGACCACTCTACTGTGAGGCGGACACCTACGCGCTGACGTACGACGACAGCAATCTCCCGAAGCACTACGGCTTTAAAATTGACTCAGGACTCGGCAACAAAGTAGAGCGACTCAAAGCGCTCTTCGAACTCAGTCCGGAAGAGGCACGTGAAAAACAACAAGCACCGCAGTGGCAGGCGACTTGGGAGAAACGGGCGAAAGGCCTCCGGGGTAAAGTGAAGCAGGCGATGGAAAGCCGCGAACCCGAAGGCTACTGGATTGATGATGGAAAGATCGACGCCGGTTCTTTCGTGAAACATTTCGGAGTCCTTACGGATTATGTCGAAGCGCTCGACGAATCGAAGAAACCGGATTGATCACTGCCGCTGAGAGCGATGCCCGGGATGAGACTCCGCCTGTCGGGCGATCCATTCGTTTCGAGCCTTCTCCCAGATCTCCTGATTTGAGGTGATGGTAACACCGGCGGGAACCGGAACCGGATAGGGCTCGTGGCCGGTCCACACGAGGGTGACTTTCTCATAGGTGCCCGGGGGGAATCGCATGTCGTCAGGGCCGTTGATCGAAATGGCGCTCATATGCAGAATGCAATTACTCATCTCGATGCGACCGGAGCTGTTCGCCCATTTGAAAAACATCCCCGGAGCGCGACCGATCTTGTCTTCGCCGGTGAGGATGAAGCGGTCTCGCCAGGGCTTTCCTTCGGCCCCGTCATGAGGCTGGGCCGAAACGCGGATCAGCGAATCGCGGATCACGGTGGTGAGTTCGGCGACGCGTTCGTCAGGGGCGCGCTGTGAGAGAAAGACAAAGCACCCGTCGATGAGACAATCGATGACTTCGCCGGGAACGAGGTCGTCATTCTCGATCGCATCGTCGCGGATCTCTTCCATCCAGGCGCGTTCGAGAGTCCAATGATCGAGGCCCTCGCCCGGGCCAAATCCATCTTCGGTGTTCTTGAAGAAAACGTCGGTCAGGGTCACGGTGCCTTCGCAGTTTTTCACGAGGAGGGCGTCGCCGTCCCACATTTCTTTGACGACGCGCCAGGGAAGGTTTGGGGATTGCAGGCCGATCACAGCAACGCCCGACAAAGACAGGTCTTTCGAGTCTCGAAGTTGCAGCGGGTAGATTTCTTCGTTCGGCAATTCGCGAGTCACGAGGACGGCGGTGTCCGGATAACCGATTCCATTTTCAGGGTCGCGATTACGGGCAGAGTGCAGCGCAAACCCCGGGAGCGTTTCGTAGTGCTCCGATTTCCCGCCATAGATGGTCACGCCATGAGCGAGTACCTTTCCGCCTTCGGGGAGATCATCGAGGATGAATTGTTCCTCGTAGTCGCCAGGCGGGATTTTTTGCACGCTTCCAGCCTTGCCGACGGAACTCGCCGCGGAGCAAAAACAAAGGAAGGCGAGGAGTCGAAAGATCACTGCCAAATCTAGGCGGGTTACGGAGCGACGGCAATGGCTTCGTTCGGCACAAGCCGCCTCGCTTTCGACCGACCGCCGTTCCAGATGTCGTATTCGGGATCGGCGTAGCGATTGAAAAAGGCGTTGAGCTTGCCGATCATTCTTTCCTGAACGTCGGCGAGGCGAGGTTGGCCGAAGAGATTGAAGCGCTCCATCGTATCGTTCTCCATGTCGTAAAGCTCCGACGGACCATCGGGGTTTTTCCGAAGGACGATCTTCCAGCGCTCATCGCGGAAGGAGCGGCATCCTTCCATTTCGTAGCCCATTTCATTCTCCCAGGCGAGGGAGTCGCCTTTGAGGAGCGGGGCAAAGTTTCGACCGGGCGACTCGGGAGCGTTCGGCATGCGGTGCCCGAGATCGAGATGCGCGAGGACGCTGGGGAGAAAGTCGTAGTTGGAAACGATGAGATCGCTTTCCCCCGGAGTGACCGCGCCGGGTTGCCGAAAGATAAACGGGATCTGCATCATCATGTCGTGCGCGGCGATGGGGCGGGTGTGATCGCCCATGCCGAAGAAGCCGTTCTGGCCACCCATCCAACCCTGATCGCCGGCAAAGACGACGAGGGTGTTTTCGTCGAGGCCATTGTCTTTCAGTGCCTCGAGGATTTCGCCGACGCCATCGTCGATCGCACTGACTTCAGCGGCGACACGGCGGATGCTGACATCGTTGTTGTGATAGTCGAGATTGTTGTATTGCCAGGGATGAACGGTGTCCCTTGGGAACGAAAGGAGCGGTTTGTCCGCGTAGTATTCCGCATGGCGATTCTGCGACTCCTCGAGGAGGAGCGGACTGAGGCAGTAAGGGCCGTTGTAGGCGAGGTAGAGAAAGAATGGCTTTTCGCTGTCCTTCTGCGCGTCGAGAAATTCTTTGCCCCGCTCCGTCCAGAGGTCGGTCATGTACTTTGGTGAGGGTTTGATCTCTCCGTTTTCAATGATGGGGTCGGTGTAGAAGTCCTTCGTGCTGCCCCGCGCCATCGTGATCCAGGTTGAGAAGCCGTCTTGAGGCGTCAGGTTCGCGCCGAGGTGCCATTTGCCAACGAGGCCGCAGGTGTAGCCTTCGCGATGGAGGATTTCGGGGAGCGTGTCGAATTCTTCGAGCGTGTAGTAGGCCTCTTCTCCCATCATGTATTTGTTGTCGAGAAAGGAGTGCACGCCATGTTGCGAAGGAAGGAGCCCCGTGAGGAAGGTCGCGCGGGTCGGTGAGCAGACTGGATTGCTGCTGAGCGCGCGCTGAAAGAGGAAGCCCTCTTTCGCCATCTCATCGAGGTGCGGCGTGCGAATGTCAGGGTTCCCGTAGCAGCCGAGAGTCCAGGCGCCATGGTTGTCGGTCAGGATGAAAACGAGGTTCGTCGGTTTCGGTTCGCCCATCGACGAGAATGGGATCGCGAGGATGAGGGCGAGGAGAATGGTTCCGTTGCGCATCCTTATGGTTTATCGGAAAGCCGCGCCGTCGGCCATCCCCTAATCCCGTGCCGCCGGAAAGGGTTTCGCCTGCGCCCCCGGATTGATCGTGAACTGCGTGCGAAAGTCTCGTGGTGTCGTCCCTTTGAGAGCGCGGAAGCGGCGATTGAAGTGCGAGAGGTTTTGAAAGCCGGAGTCAAAGGCGATTTCAGAAATCGGATCCGCAGTTTCAAGGAGGCGGCGAGAGGCCTCCCCGATGCGGAGTTCGTGCAGGTAGGCGATGAGCGTTTTTCCGGTGTTGGCTTTGAAAAAGCGGCAGAAAGATTTCGGGCTCATCTTCGCGACCGCAGCGGCTTCTTCGAGGGTGACCTGTCGCGTCTTGTGTTGCTGGAGAAAGCTGAGCACTTCGCCGAGTCGTGAGATGTCCTGCTCTTTGAGGGAGGGTGAGAAGGCTGGACTCGCGAGAGGTGTTTTTTCCGCCGAGGCGGCGAGGAATTCCAAAAGGTGGAGGAGTGAAAGAAAGCGTTCGAGGGGGGATTGATCTTTCATCGCAAGAATCCGCCGGGCAGCTTCGGTCGCCGTTTCGCCATGAAACTCGAATCCGAAGCGGGCTTCCTCAAGGAACTCGCGCACGACCTGCATTTCGGTTTTGCGAAGGAGATCCCCGCCCAGGGATTTCGCGGAAAACTGGATCACCGCGAGCGAGGGTCGGTCCCAGTCATTCTCGTCGGGCTTTCCGGAATGAAGGGCGTGCGGAATGTTCGGCCCGTTCATGATCAGGGTCCCTTTCGTGAGGCGACCGATATGGTCCCCGGACATGAACTCCCCGGCATGGTCTTTGAGCGAGAGAAGGATGTCGAACTCGGGGTGGTAGTGATAGACCGGCCAGACGTCGCGATCGATTTTGAAGACCATCGCCTGGGTGGCGCCGGTGGGGATGAATTCAAGTTGCGGGCGGGCCATGGCGGAAGTGCGGAAAGTGTACCGTAATCTACGGCTGAATTGCGTATTTTTCTCTAAAAGTGAGAAAATCGTATCAGTTTGTGTCCTTATCGAATTTGCAGGATCGACCTATCATGGGGATCTTTCGTAGTCTCTTGAACTTCGATGCGACTTCTCCCCCCAGCCCTTGCTGTCTTCAGCCTCCTCCCGGTATGCCTCGCTGCGTCGGAGGAGCTGGAGTTTTTTGAAAAGAAGATCCGACCGGTCCTTGCCGGGAAATGTTATAGCTGTCATTCGGCGGACGCTGAGAAGTTGAAGGGAGGGCTGCAGTTGGATCACCTCGAGCATTTCCTCGTCGGCGGTGACACCGGGGCAGCGATTGAGCCGGGTGTGTCTTCACGCAGTCTTCTCATCGAATCGATCCGGTATGGAAATGAGGATCTGCAAATGCCGCCCAAGGAAAAACTCAGCGATGAAATCGTCGCGGATTTTGAAAAATGGATCGACGCCGGAGCG
>CAZOUP010000032.1:0-1521 GCA_964583035.1 uncultured Akkermansia sp. | reverse complement strand
AAAACTCAGCGATGAAATCGTCGCGGATTTTGAAAAATGGATCGACGCCGGAGCGATCTGGCCTGACGAGCCGGTGCCGCAGCGCGATGGAAAAGCCAAGGACGGTTACTTTGATTTGAAGGAGCGCTTTGAAGAGCACTGGAGTTGGCGCCCCGTCACGAAGCCGGAGCTGCCGTCCGTCGAAAATGCGCATTGGCCACAGGAGGGGATCGATCATTTTATCCTCGAAGGCCTCGAGGCGGCCGGGCTGCAACCGGCCCCCGAAGCGGAACCTGCGGCGTGGCTGCGCCGCGTTTATCTCGATCTCATCGGGCTGCCGCCAACGCCTCAGCAGCGGCAGTCGTTTCTCGATGATGAGAAGCCGGGAGCAGAGGAGCGCGTCGTCGATTCCTTGCTGGCCTCGTCGCATTTCGGCGAAAAATGGGCACGGCACTGGATGGATCTCGTCCGCTACGCCGACACCTACGGGCACGAGTTCGACTACCCGATCAATCATTCGCACGAGTATCGCGATTATCTGATCCGTGCCTTCAATGCGGACCTGCCCTACGACGAGATGATCCGCGAGCACATCGCCGGAGATCTCATCAAGACGCCGCGACGACATCCGGAGGAGCAGTTCAACGAGTCCATTCTCGGGACCGCCTTCTGGTACTTTCATGAAGCGACCCATGCTCCGACCGATGTCCTCGCGAACGAGGCCGACATCATGGACAACCAAATCGATGTCCTCGGGAAATCATTTCTTGGCCTCACGATTTCCTGCGCGCGCTGCCACGATCACAAATTCGATGCGATCTCGACGGCCGACTACTACGCGCTCACCGCCTACCTGCACAGCAGCGCGAGGCAGGAATATCCGCTCGATGTGAATCGCGTTCGCGAGAAAACGAGAGTCGAGATGGAGGCGATGAAGGAAAAGGGGGACGCGATCCTTTCCGCTCGAGCCGCAGTGACTCCCGTGGAAGAAGATCCCGCCGTGCTCGAAGATTTCGCCGGGGGCACGATCCCGACGGGCTGGAGCACTTCCGGTTTTGCCTTCGCCGGGGGAGGGACTGCTCCCGGCCTTCGCTTCGATGAAGCCCTCCCGTTCACTGTGCCGGGGACGATCGACAGCGGTGTCTTCGGGAAAAAGCAGGTCGGCACCTTGCGGTCGCCGACCTTCACGATCACTGAAGACAATCTCCACGTTCTTCTTCGCGGAAACGCCGTTGCGGTCCGACTCATTATCGACAACTACCAGATGGCGAAATTCAGCGGGCTGCTTTTTCGAGGAACAGACCATAAGAATGTCGACACGAAAGGGAAATTTCAATGGATCACGATGGGTGGTAACCTCGACAAGTATCGGGGGCACAAAGCCTACCTCGAAATTGTCGATGACGGAGATGGCTACGTCATTCTCGATGAAGTGCGTCAGTCGAATGCGGCAAAGGCGCCGCCGGTCCCGCCGTATCCGGAAGCATCGGCCCTGACAGAACCGCAACTGGCGCTCGTGAAAAAAGGGGAAGCGAGTGCGAA
>CAZOUP010000031.1:24060-40983 GCA_964583035.1 uncultured Akkermansia sp. | reverse complement strand
TCGCCGTCGGAACCTTCACAGGTTCCGCTACATTTCAGGACAGCCGCGAGGAAAAAAGTAGCGGACGGCGTCAGCCTTCCGTCCGGCATTGCCCCGGCCCGTCGCCGTCGGAACCTTCACAGGTTCCGCTACATTTCAGGACAGCCGCGAGGAAAATCGTAGCGGACGGCGTCAGCCTTCCGTCCGGCATTGCACAGGCAAGTCAGGGACGCAGACCTGACGGTCTGCGCTACGGGGAAGTGGAAAAGGACGTCTCCTTAGCACGATCCCGATATCCGTGATCGAGATCAGCCTTGGCAGAATCGTGGCGCTGCGTCATCTTTGATCAGCAAATCCTCTCCCTCTTCATGCAGCGACGAAACTTTCTCCAGAGCTCTGCCGCCATTCTCGGCGCTGGTGCGATCAACCCTTCGTTCCTCCGGTCAGCCGATGCGGACATCGCGAAATTCACCGAAGCCTACGTCCCGATCCGATCAATCACGAGCGGCCCCGAGTTTCATTGGTTTGGCTATTACGACAAGCTCCAGTTTGATCCGACGAATCGCTTCGTCCTCACGAATCAGGTCAATTTCGAGCACCGCACCCCAACTGAATTCGACCGCATCAAGGTCGGAATGATCGACCTCGAGAACAAGGACGAATGGATCGAAATCGGTAAAAGCGAGGCCTGGGGCTGGCAACAGGGCTGCATGCTCCAGTGGCTCCCCGGCTCAACTTCCAAAGTGATCTGGAATGACCGTGACTCCGATCAGTTCGTCTCCCGCGTCCACAATATCGAAACGGGCGAGACCGAGACGATCCCCCGCCCTGTCTACGCCCTGAGTCCTGACGGCCGATGGGGCGTCTCCGCCAATTTCGCCCGCATTCAAAACATGCGACCCGGCTATGGCTACCAAGGCGTCGACGATCCAGTCCGCAGCGAGCGCGCCCCGGAATCCTCCGGAATCTGGCGGGTCAACATGGAGACAGGCAAGTCCGAGCTCATCATTTCCCTCGCCCAGCTCGCGGAAATCCCATTTCAGGGCAAGCCGCTCACTGATCAGTGGAACTACGTGAATCACCTCCTTGTCAGCCCCGACAGTAAGCGTTTCATTTTTCTCCATCGCTGGCGTGAGAAAGGACCGGACGATCCCGAGTTCACGGTCAACAACGGTTTCGTGACCCGCATGTTCACCGCTGCGATTGACGGCAGCGATCTTTACGAACTGGATCCCTCCGGTTTCACCTCGCACTTTATCTGGCGCGACCCGGAGCACATCTGCGCCTGGACGAAGCCGGAGGGCATGAAATCCGCCTTCTATCTCTTTCAGGACAAAACCGATCAGATCGAAGTCGTCGGACAGGAAAAGATGCCTGACAACGGACACAACACTTACCTCCCCATCGGTGAAGGCACCGACTGGATTCTGAACGACACCTACCCGC
The DNA here is from genome assembly GCA_964583035.1 of uncultured Akkermansia sp. GTDB lineage: Bacteria > Verrucomicrobiota > Verrucomicrobiia > Verrucomicrobiales > DEV007 > Arctic95D-9. The sequence goes on along the minus strand of CAZOUP010000031.1, from coordinate 39,558 downwards.
GCGGCGTGCGTCGCCAGCAGAACCCGTATCTGTATCACGTCACGTCCGACACCCGGCACGAACTCGGAAATTTTCATCTCCCCGCCGGGTATTCGGGCGAGTGGCGCTGCGACACCCACCCGCGCTCCAGCAACGATGGCAATACGATCTGCATCGATTCCCCTCACGGTGGGAACGGAAGACAGTTGTGGCTTCTCGATATTTCTGAGATTGTTTCAGGCTAACTACCTCCTCTCAAAAACATTCGTGTAAATCCGTGTCCATTCGTGGTCCTAAACTCCATCAACCCCGCAACACGCTTTGATTTTAACGACGAATCATCCCCTCATGAAATACATCCCCCTCTCTCTCACCCTGCTCTTCGGCCTCCAAGCCGTCGCCACCGCCAAAGACCTCCGCTTTCGCGACCGCGATGAAAAACGCTACGAACTCTCGGCTCGCGCCAGTGAACTCGACCCCCTCGCGAAACCACATCCCGAAATTGATTTCGTGTTCGAAGACAAAAACGGCAAACCCGCCGACGTCCAGCACGCCTCCGTCGATACCTCCGTCGAACCGGCGGGCAAGCTCGTGATCTGGCTCATGGGCCACAATGGTGAACTTTTTAAGCGCCTCAACAGCTACGGTCTCCATGCAATCCAGCCACATTACGCGAACAAATGGTTTGGCATCGTGTGTCAGGAGAACCCGGTCGGACCGGAGTGTCGTGGTAATGTCAGGCTCGAAGCGGCGACCGGCGAAGACTTTAGCGATTGTGTCGATATACCGAAGCCGGACGGAATGATGGAGCGCAGTCTGCAATTCGTGAAATGGCTCGCCGAGGAGAATCCCGAAGGAAAATGGGACTACTTTCTCACCGACGACGGCAATGGTCTCCGCTGGGAAGATATCATCGTGTCAGGATCCTCACACGGCTCGACGACCGCAGCCCGGTTTTCCAAACACGTCAAAGTGAGTCGCGTCGTCGCCCTTTGCGGACCGCGTGACAATTACCAAACCTGGCAGTCGCTGCCCTCGGCGACTCCGGCGAACCGCATCTTCGGATTTTCTCATGTCCTCGATGGCGGCTGGACCGCTGATCATTACTGCCGCTCCTGGGAGATGATGGGGCTGCACGAATTCGGCGCGATCGTCAATGTCGATGAAATCGCCTTCCCTTTCGAAAACACCCGCCGCCTCATCACAGATTTCGATGTCGGTGGCGATGACAAAAAAGCCCACGGCGCCGTCACCCCCGGGAAGAACTCGGCAAAAGACGCCGAGGGCAATTATCTCCACGAAGAGGTCTGGCGCTATCTTTACACCCATCCCGTCGATGAAGTCGGCGAAGCAGTGCCTCAGGACGACGGTTGTCTCAAAGACCAGACACAATAGGCGGTTGTCGAGGCGACCGAGTCGCGATAGGGTCGGCACGAATCATGAGTGACGACCCTCCCCAGCCCCCTCTCGACGTCATGTCCCTGCGGCTCGCCGCCGCGAACGCCCTGATCCGCCGTCGGCGCACGATCAAGCCGGTCGATATGTCGGAGAAACCGGTCGAGCCGAAAGTGCTCGCCGCGATTCTCGAAAACGGAAACTGGGCCCCGACTCACGGCATGACCGAGCCATGGCGCTTTTTCGTTTTTACCGGCGAAGGACGCCAGCGCCTCGCCGATTTCTGTCAGGACCTCTACCGCAAGGTCACACCCGAGGATCAGGTCCGACCGGAGAAGCTGGAAAAACTCGGCCAACAACCCCTCATGGCTCCCGTCGTCGTTGCGATTGGGATGAAACGGCAGGAAATCGAAAAAATTCCCGAGTTGGAAGAAATCGAAGCCGTCGCCTGCGCCGTGCAGAACATGCACCTCACCGCCTCCGCCCTCGGCATGGCCGCGTTTTGGTCGTCGCCACCGATTTCCTACACTGACGAAATGCGCGAGTGGCTCGGTCTCAGTGATCCCCGCGACAAATGCCTCGGCTTCTTTTACCTCGGCTGGCCGAAATCGGAGGAATGGCCCGAAGGAAAACGCGGCGACATCATGGAGAAAGTGACCCTCGTGCCGAAGTAGATGAAACTGGCACGGATGCCGGACGGCAGTCCGGAAATATTTTACACGCTGCAAGGGGAGGGCCGGAACACCGGTCGTCCTTCCGTCTTCATCCGCGCCTCGCTCTGCAACCTCCACTGCCGCTGGTGCGACACGGACTACACCTGGAACTGGGAGGACACCAACTTCGTGCATGAAAGCGGTCGCAAATACAAGCGCGAGGAGCAGATCATCGACTTCAGCATCGAAGAGATCCGCGAGGCGGTGAGGCAATTTCCCTGCACCAATTTCGTCCTCACCGGCGGAGAACCACTCATTCAGGAAAAAGCGTGGACGGAGCTGATGGGAGTTTTGTCAGGACATTTCGAAGTCGAGACGAACGGAACCTTGCTGCCGGGTGCTGCCTTTCTTGATCGGATTGATCAGATCAACGTGTCGCCCAAGTTGGCCAACTCGGGCATCGAAGCAGCACTGCGGCTCAAACCTGAAGTGCTCAAGGTGCTGGCAGCGACAGGTAAAGCCGACTTCAAATTCGTGGTCGGTGACGAGAATGACTTTGAGGAGATCCAGGAGCTTTGCGAGTCGGCGGTAATCCCGGCGAAACGAATTTTCCTAATGCCGAAGGCAAACTCGGTCGCGGAACTAGAATCGAATCAAGGCTTCGTCGCCGAGCTGGCGCAGAAGCACGGGCTGAACTATTCGGATCGGCTGCACCTGCGGCTGTTCGGGGTAAAGCGCGGAGTCTGAGGTTCCTTTTTTTCCTAATCCTTCTCTTTTTCTCCGCGCCGTCGCAAGAAGAGGAGAGTTCGCCCCCGACCGTCGCCGTCGGAACCTTGGCAGGTTCCGCTACATTTTCCGCCATGCGCTTCCCGAAACGTAGCGGGATTCGGTAGAATTCCGACCCGCATTGCCCCCGCCCGTCGCCGTCGGAACTTTACCAAGTCCCGCTACATTTCACGCCATGCGCTTCCCGAAACGTAGCGGGATTCGGTAGAATTCCGACCCGCATTGCCCCCGCCCGTCGCTAACGCAAACAGTGAGGTCTGCGCTACGGCGGAGAAAGAGAGGGATTTGGAAAAGGGAAAAGAAATTTGCGCCTAAGCCTTCACCGTCGCCTTCCGCAATTTATCCAAAATCGCTTTTCCGACGCCGCGGTCAGGCATCGGTTCGGAAATAATTTCGTCAATTTCCTCCATGAGATCAAGCTGGCGCAGGGCGTGGAAAAACCGCGTTCCCGCTTCGGCGACGCGGCCTGATCCGGGACTGAGAACAGAGACATGATCCCACTCATACGTATCGACATAGCCATCCTTCGGCTGGCCACGATAGCTGAGAAGCGCGTAGCGCTTGCCTTCCTCCGGAGTGAACTCGGCAGGATCAGAGAGGAGGCGCAAAGTCTTCGTCGGCGCGTAATGATTCTCCAACATGCCGGGTGCCTCAGGGCTGGAATCCTCGACTTCCGCGTTCCGCTCCGCAAAGACGACCTTGCCGAATTTTTTCAGATCGATCTCGGTGATCGGACCGGGTCGGAGCACGGTGATAAGTGGCTTTTTCTCTCCCGGCTCCACTTTGACAATTGTGGACTCAAGACCACGCGAGCAGGCTCCGCCATCGACGATGAGGGGAATACGCCCCTCCAATTGATCCATCACCGCCTGCGCTGAGGTCGGACTCATGCGACCGAAGAGGTTGGCGCTCGGGGCCGCAAGAGGGCCTCCGAAATTTCGAATGATCCGGTGGAAAACCGGGTGATCGCACTGACGAACCGCAACGGTCGCGAGACCTCCGGTGACAAGATCGGGAATGATCGGCTTTCGCGGCAGGACAAGTGTCAGCGGTCCCGGCCAGAAAGTTTCAATCAACTGAGTAATCGTTTTTTTCACCTCTTCCGGAATCTCCGCGACATCGCGAACCGCATCTTTGTGATGCACATGGACGATGAGCGGGTCAAAATGAGGACGGTCCTTTGCCGCAAAAATCTTCTCCACCGCCTTAGGATTCAAGGCATCGGCGGCGAGGCCGTAGACGGTCTCAGTGGGAAGGGCGACGACATCGCCGGTCTGCAACGCACTGACGGCGCTGCGGACGGCATCGTTCGTGTCCAGTTCCGATTGGGTTCTCGCAATAATGGTTTCCATCTTAATCCTGAAGACGCGAAAAAGTTAGGCATCACCGCCTTTCTCGCTATGCTTGGCTAGTGAATACGACAGGACAGCGTCCTCGCAATCTGATTTTGATCGGATTCATGGGCACCGGGAAAACCACGATCGGAAAACGGGTCGCCAAAAGCCTCGGTTTCAAGTTCGTGGACACGGATTCATTGATCGTCAAAAAAGCAGGGAAGTCGATCCCGAGGATTTTTAAGGACTCCGGCGAGGACGTTTTCAGAGCCCTGGAAACTGAGATTCTCATGGAGTGTCGTAAGAAGAGCGATCAAGTCATTTCAACCGGAGGCGGCATCGTGACTCGTACGGAAAACCTCGAACTGCTCAAATCCGCCGGTTATGTAATTTGGCTCAAAGCGAGTCCGGAAATCATTTTTGAGCGCGTGAGCAGGAACCAGAACCGACCGCTCCTCCAGACCAGGGATCCCGAGAAGACAATCCGTGATCTCCTCTTGCAACGGAACGATCTCTACGCCGGAGCGCAGCATCTTTCGATCAATACCGACGACCTGACAATGGAGGAGACCTGCTTCGGCGTCACCGAATCCACGAAGCTCGCGCTCGGAGTCGGGTAGCTTCTTCCGTGTCGGCAAACCGGCGGCTTACCTACGCGAGGGATTCGAGGGCTTTGCCGACGAAAAAGGCGGCGACGGCGGCAAGGCCTCCGAGGAGAAGCATCTCCGCTCCGGCCCGCCACCAGGCACCGGCGGAAAAGCGACTCTTGGCGACTCCCAAACCAAACAGGGTGCACGCCGTGAGAACGCAGGCCCAGAGCATCCCGTCGAGCTGCCAGCCGGTCACGCGCATAAGGACAAAGACTAACAGAGGCACGAAACCAAAGAGGACAAAGGCACCAAAGGTAACAAGGCCATTCTTAATCGGGGACTCGTGCTCTTCGAGAATTCCGAGCTCGACGACCATCATCGTGTCGACCATGACCTCGGGATGTTTCTCCAGAATTTCGGTGAGGGTCGTAGCGTCTTCCCGCGAGAGTCCTTTCCCTTCGTAAATTTCGATAAGTTCCTTTTTCTCACCCTCCGGGTAGTTTTCCAGTTCCCATTCCTCGCGCCGACGTTCGGAAGCGTGATACTGCTGCTCGGCCCGTGTGCTGAGAAAATCCCCGAAGGCCATCGCGATGCCATCGGCGATGAGGTTAGCGAAGCCGAGAATGAGGATCACATTCGAACTGAGCGAAGCACCCGCGACCCCGGCGACAACTGCGAAGGTTGTGATCGTGCCGTCGAGTCCGCCGTAGACGAAGCTCTTGATATATTGTCCGCCACCGGCGCGATGCGGCTCGACTCCGGCCTCATGCGCCCGACGGGAATCACCGGCGCTTTTTTTCGTGTAGGCTTTGCGCGCCTTGTCCAGATTGCGGGAGATCATCGACCACAAAAAAGCGCCGGCCACCGCGTTTGGCAACCGACGCTTCTAAATTCAAGTAAACAGAATCAAAGCACCTCCGGGACAACGAACGGCTCACGATAAACCCGGGTCGCGAGCTTGTTGGCCGGCGCGTCGAGGTCACCGTTCCCTTCAGCCCACTCGGTCTCAGGGTTGAACTTCACCATCGGCCCGAGCGCGACGCTCTTCGCCTTCACGTCGACACCGTTCTTTCCGAGATGATCACTCATCGACGCATAGCGATCTGTTAGGGTCGCGTCGTCCTTGATTTGCTCCAAAATTTCATCGTTGCTCTTAAGCGCGCCGAGGCGGTGCGAAATCAGGCCGGTGTGACAAAGCGCACTGGAAATATGAGTTTCTTCGCACTCGGCATGCTGCTCTTCGACTTTCCGACTCTTCACCGCAGAGATGAAATTAGTGAAAATATCTTCGGATTCGGCGGCTTTCGGCGGCTCCATCGCTTTCCCGTCGGCATCTTTCATGAGGACTTTTCCGCCGGCACTCGTGTAGACGCTACCACCCTCACAAACGACCACAACAGCAATCCCGCTCTCTTCGGGATACTCGTCGGGAGCGTTCATGTTTTTGCCCCAGTCGTTCTCCTGGAACTTCTTCGCTTTGGGAAGGCCACGGGTTTCAAAAATGAGGGGAGCCGCTTCGTAATCATGATAAACAATCTGCGTATTCGGAGTCTCGGCATCGTCGTCGTAGCCGAGACGTCCGCCGATGCTCATGGAGCGAGGAGCAATTTTATCCTCACCAAGATACCAGCGGGCGACATCCATTTGGTGAATGCCCTGATTGCCCATGTCCCCGTTTCCGTATTCGTAAAACCAGTGCCAATCGTAGTGAAATTTCTGACGTCCGAGCGGTGCCTCCTGCGCCGCAGGCCCACACCAAAGATTGTAATCGACACCCTCCGGAATTTCGCCGCCGCCGCCTTTTCCGATCGCGGCGCGGGGCTTGTAGCACATTCCTTTGACGTATTCGATTTTGCCGAGCTTTCCGTCTTGAACAAATTTCACGGCCGACTGAATCGAGCCCATGGCACGGCTCTGAGTGCCTCCCTGACAGATCTTCCCGGTCTTTCGGGCCAACTTCACGAGCTGACGACCTTCCCAGACGTTGTGAGAAATCGGCTTTTCGACATAGGCATCGAGCCCGGCCTGAATCGCCCAGAATCCGGAGAGCGTGTGCCAGTGATTCGGCGTCGCGGTCGACATGACATCGATCTCGCCCTTGTCGAACATCTCGCGCATGTCGGTGAAACCGGCGACGCTGATCTCCTGCGTGTCGGCCATTTTATTGACCCGTGCATCGAGCACGGCAGGATCGGTGTCGCAAAGAGCGGTGACGCGAACTCCTTTCATCGCCGCATAGGAATCCATGTGATTTTTTCCCCTGCCATTCACCCCAATGATACCGACCCTGATGTCGTCGTTGGCACCGAGCACTCTGGAATTCGGCCAGGCGAGGGCCAGCCCGAAGCCGGCTCCATATTTAAGGACTTTGCGACGATCGAGGGAGGCGGGGGAGTCTGGATGTTTCATAGCGTCTCGAAGCGTAGAAAAAAGGAACGTCCTCGGCAATCCCGAAGCGCTACCGCAGTTGCGGAGAAAAGGGTGCTCAAAAATGACGCTTGCTTTGCTCCCGTAAGGCGCAAATGACCTGATTTTCTGCTCCACAAAAAGATTCAATGTCCCATCATTGGCTCAAGAACGAAAAAGTGGCATGGGCATCCTGCCCATGATCAGGGGCGTGATCCGGCAAATCACGCCAGGCTCTAAATTTCCAATCCTCTTATGATGATCAAAAGGTTATGCTCAAAGTAACGCCGCTCCCCCGGCCATGGGCAGGATGCCCATGCTACTTTCCGGAGCAAATTCACAAAGATCCTCTCTCCGCGCTATCAACTCCCACTTTAATAATGCGTTTTCGCCAACAGTCGTTTCGGCAGATTCTCGGCATCTTCATGCTCGGATGCTCCTCCGCCTCGCTTCGCGCCGCCGAAGAGGGCGATCATTTCTTCGAGTCGCGGATCCGGCCCGTCCTCGTCAAGCACTGCTACGAATGCCACTCAGTCGAATCAGGAAAATCCAAAGGGAGCCTGAGAGTCGACACAAGGGAGTCGATCCGGGCGGGCGGTGACACCGGAGCGGCGGTCATTCCAGGCGATCCGGAAAACAGCCTCCTCCTCACCGCGCTTCGTCATGGCGAACCGGATCTCGAAATGCCGCCGAAAAAGGAAAAGCTGCCGGAGAGCATCGCGGCTGATTTTGAGGAATGGATTCGGCAGGGCGCCCCCGATCCGAGAGAAAACTCCGCCACGACCGGGGCGGGCGATTTCGACCGCGACGAGCGACTCGACCACTGGAGCTATCGACCGCCGGTTTCCCCTGCTCCACCGGAAGTCACTTCCGACTGGCCGCTCACGGCGATAGATCGCTTCGTCTTCGCCCGGCTCACTGAATCAGGGCTCACCCCGTCCGCCGACGCCTCCCCCGCCGTCTTTGCGCGACGCCTTTACCTCGACCTGACCGGTCTGCCCCCGACCCCGGAGGAAGCGGCCTCTTTCTCCTACGATTCCCTCGAAGCGACGGTGGAGGATCTTCTCTCTTCCAGCGACTTCGGAGTGCGCTGGGGTCGGCACTGGCTCGACGTCGTCCGCTTTGCGGAATCGAACGGACGCGAAGCCAACATTGCCTACCCTCACGCGTGGCGCTTCCGGGACTATGTCATCGACTCCCTCAATGGCGATCTTCCCTACGACCGCTTCCTCCTTGAGCAGGTCGCGGGCGATCTTTTGCCGGCGGACACAGATGCGGAGCGCGCCCGGCTGCTTATCGCCACGGGATTCCTCGCGCTCGGACCAAAGGGACTCAATTCGCAGGAAAAAGAGCAGTTCGCCGCCGACCTCATTGATGAACAACTCGACGCGCTTTCCCGTGGATTCCTCGCCAGTTCGCTCGCGTGTGCCCGGTGTCACGATCACAAAGCCGATCCGGTTTCAATCGAAGACTACTATGCGCTGATCGGGATTTTCAAGAGTTCGAAAACCTACTACGGGACCTGGGTCGACTCGGAAAATAACAACGGCGGAGAACTTATCACGCTTCCCGACCTGCCCGGCCAACTCAAGCCCGGCACGCCGATCCCCGAAGCAAGACTTGCCCAAATGAAACAGCAGCTTGCTGATCTCGATGAGCAGGAGCGACAAAGCAAAGAGATCGCCGAAAAGGCGAGGGCTGACGGCGTCGATCTGCGGGGCGATTTCAATGAAATGCTCAGAGAAGCGCTTCGGATCTACTGGAGCCGCGGTGGGCTCGTCGGCAAGCTCGCGGAAGTAGACGACTCCGGTCAGCCCCTCCCGCTTTGCATGGGAATGAAGGACGCCGAGACGGCACAAGACTCGCCCGTCTACCTGCGTGGTGAATTAAAGAGCCCCGACAAAATCGTGCCGCGTGGTGTCCCCTCTCTTTTCGGGATGGAGCCTGCTCCGCCCGCGACATCGGATCAGAGCGGCCGCCTCGCCCTCGGTCACTGGCTCTCACAAGACGACAATCCACTCACCTCGCGCGTCATGGCGAACCGGGTCTGGGGTCACCTCATGGGAACCGGTTTGGTGCGAACGACGGATGACTTCGGCCACACCGGCGAAGCTCCCTCCCACCCGGAACTGCTCGACTGGCTCGCGGTTTCCTTTCGTGACGGCGGCTGGTCGGTGAAAAAACTCATCCGCGAAATTGTCCTCTCACGCACGTATCGTCAGGCCTCCGACTATCGGGCTGACTCCTTCCTCGCTGACCCTGACAATCGTCTCTTTTGGCGGCTCAATCCCCGACGGCTCGACGCCGAAGTGATCCGAGATTCCATGCTCGCCGTGAGCGGGGAACTGGATCGCTCGCCCCGCTCCGGCTCTCTCGCGGCAAACCTGAGAAGCCACTCCGTTTCTCTGATCGGTTTTGATCCGAACGTGCCGACCGATCTCGACGGAGTCTTCCACCGCTCCGCCTACCTGCCGATTTTCCGCGAAAACCTGCCGGACGTTCTCGAGCTTTTCGACTTCGCCGAACCCAGTCTTGTCGTCGGGGATCGCGATGAAACCAATGTCCCCCTCCAGGCGCTCTATCTGATGAACAGCTCTTTCGTCCGCGAGCGCTCTCTCGCTCTCGCGAAGCGACTCATCGGGGAAGCAACCTCGCCCTCAGACCGGATTCACCGGGCTTTCGATATCTGCTTTCACCGCGCTCCCGACAGTGCCGAACTCGCCCTCTCCCTTCAGTTTTTAGAGGACACCCTCAGCGACGGAGTTGAGGAAACCGAAGCGACGGCGCGTTTTTGCCAAACGCTGCTTTCCAGTGCCGAATTCCGCCTCGTTGATTGATCCCCCGAAATCCCTTTTGCCATGAATCTTCCCCACCCCGTCTTCACCCCCCGGCGCGAATTTCTCCGCTCCTCCTCACTCGGTCTCGGCGGGATCGCCCTTGCCGCACTCGCCAACGAAACGTCGCGCGCCGCATCCGGAAAAACACTACCCGGCCCGCATTTTCCCGCTCGTGCGAAACGGGTCATTTTCCTCACGATGCGGGGCGGCCCCTCGCACGTTGATCTCTTCGATTACAAACCCGACCTCATCAAGGCCGCCGGCAAAACTACCGGGGAAACCACCGGGGAAACGCCGAAATTCGGAGGCGCACCGCTCATCGGACCGGTCCACCCGTTTTCGCAACGAGGGAGCTCCGGACTCTGGATGACCGACCTCATGCCGCGACTCGCCGATCACGCCGACGATCTTTGCGTCGTGAACTCCATGCACACCGACGTGCCGAACCACGCTCCCGCTTTCGTGCAAATGCACACCGGCAGCTTCCAGTTCGTGAGACCCTCGCTTGGGGCCTGGACCCTCTACGGATTGGGGACCGGAAATGAAAACCTCCCCGGGTTCGTAACCCTGAATCCACCGGCCGACAACGGCGGGGCACGGAACTACGGAAGCGCCTTTCTTCCGTCCGTGACGCAGGGAACACGCATCGGAGGGAGCCAGCTTCCAGCCCTCTACGCGGCCTTTTTGAAGAAGCAGGAGACCCCCGGCCCGCCCATGAAAAACATCGCCAACGACTGGCTCGACCGCGATGAGCAACGCGCCCAGCTCGATCTCCTCCGCGGGCTCAACGAGCACAAACTCACCCGCGAAGGACATCAACCTCAGATCGAGGGAATGATCGAGTCCTTCGAGCTCGCCTTCCGAATGCAGAGCGAAGTCCCCGGCACCCTCGACCTCGCTCAGGAGCCGCAGGCGATGCTCGATCTTTATGGGATCGGTCAGGGGAATGATGCCTTCGCCCACCAATGCCTCCTCGCCCGCCGCATGGCCGAAGCCGGAGTTCGCTTTATCGAAATTGCCTCTCCCCTCGGCTGGGATCATCACACCATGATTCGTGAAAATCTCGCCAAAAACTGCGGGGAAACCGACCGACCCATCGCGGCGCTTCTCACCGATTTAAAACAACGCGGAATGCTGAAGGACACCCTCGTGATCTGGGCCGGTGAATTCGGGCGGACTCCCTATATGCAGGGGATCGACGGCCGGGATCACAATCATCAGGGATTCTCCCTCTGGATGGCTGGGGGCGGCGTCAAAGGTGGGATGAACTATGGCGCGACCGACGAGATTGGCTATCGCGCCGTCGAAGATCCGATGCACATCCGCGACTGGCACGCCACCGTTCTCCACCTCCTCGGACTCGACCACAAGCGCCTCACCTACAACTACGGAGGCCGCGACTTCCGCCTCACCGAGACCGCCGGAGAAGTCGCCCAAAAAATCCTGAGCTAACCCTCTCAGGTCCGGGACCTAACCCTGTTGAATCGGAGAGATATTCAGGGCGTTGAAGCGTTGGCGAGAACTCGACTGCGGAAAATCAGTCCCTATTTATGAAGATCTGGAGGATGTAGTAGAAGAGCAGCGCCACGCTTGAGAAAAGGGAGAGAGCCGCCGACACAGACTGATCGGTACGGTAGTGATGAATGATATTCGAGGTGCTGTAGAGAATCGCCACCCCGGCGAAGAGAGCCATCGCTCCGGCAAAAATAGTGCCGAGCGTGAACCCGAAAAGAATCGAGCAGACAATCAGTCCAATGGCGATGAAGCCGCCAAAGACGAGGATGCCCCGGAGAAAGGAAAAGTCCTTCCGCGTGATGAATGCAGTTGCCGTAAGCGCCGCAAAGATAGCACCAGTCGTGATCCCCGCTTTGGTGAAGAGAAGCGCTCCTTCGCCCGACTTGTGGGCCGCAAAGTAAAGAAGTGGCAAAAAGACAAACGCCTCTGCGACGATAAAGAGTCCAAGTCCGCCGTATTGAACAGACTTTGAAGTCTCGGAACGAGCGAGCCGGTCAGCGACAAACGACACGGCCATGAAGAGACCGATCACAAGGAGCCAACCGAATCCCATCATCTTTTCAATGAGCGCCGGGGTCCAGCTTTGCTGAAGGAGGAACCACTCGACAGCGATGAAAGCAAGGATCGCAAAACCAAGATGAGTGTAGGTGCTGCGGATAAAAGCGGCGCGCTCCGAAGGAGCCGCATCAGCAGCGACGGTGTAGGGATTGGCGTAGGCGGTAGTCATAAATGAGGTTCGGCGGAGTGATTAAATTTCCAGCATCATGCGCTGACGGACGGATTCGAAAAGACAGACAGCGGCGGCGTTGGAAACGTTCAAGCATTCAACGTGCCCGGCCATCGGAATACTGATGAGTTGATCACAATTTTCACGGGTGAGCCGACGCATTCCATCGCCTTCGGCCCCGAGGACGATCGCGAGCGGACCGGTCAACTCGACTTCGTAGAGATCGGCATCAGACTGATCAGCGGCTCCCACGATCTTGACTCCATATTCTTCGCGAATTTTGGAGAGAAATCGGGCCATGTTTCCCACCGAAACGACAGGGACGTGCTCGGCCCCGCCGCAGGAAATGCGAACGACCGTTTCCGTCACCGGCGCGGACTTGTGGCGCGGCACGATCACCGCCTGGACACCGGCCCCTTCCGCCGAGCGAATACAGGCTCCTAGATTATGAGGGTCCTGCACTCCATCGAGGACGAGGAGAAACGGGTCTACCCCCTCCGGATTTTCCAGAAAGGAATAAAGCGTTTCCTCGGTGCAACGGGTCACCTTCCGGATGTCACTCGAATGCACATTCGCCCTCGCTTCGCGGGGACGGTTTCCGGGAGTTTTTTGACGGCGTGGTCGCGGCATAGGAAGAACCGATCAGGCAAAAATCTCAGGCTGGCCGAGTTGCTTATGAATCTGGTTGCACGCGGGTCCTTCGAGACCAAGGCCATTGGCAAGCTTGCCGAAATACTCGGCCTCTTTCTGCGTATCGAGCTTGATCGCCATGAGGGAGAAAGCATAGACCTGCTCATCCATGTCGTCGGGAACATTCGCGGTGAACTCATCGATATCGACCGGGCCGGAAAGGTGCTTTTGCAAATAAGCGATTTCCTGCTCATCAAGATCGCCGAGACGACCGAGGATCGCCTCTTTCTCGGCCTCATCAATCGTGCCGTCGGCCTTCGCGGCGTTGCACATCGCCTCGATCAAAATTTCAGCTTCTTCCTGCGCCTCTTTCGGAGGAGCGGCTTGCTGTCCTCCTCCAAGGAGCATTCCGAGAAGATCGGACCCGTTCGCGCCACCGCCCCCGGCTGCCGCTCCGAGAAGTCCGCCAAGGGGATTGTTGCCGCCGCCGCTTGTCGCCGCCCCGAGAAGAGAACCAAGCAAGTCCCCTGCTCCGCCGCCGCCGGTTGGAGCGGCCGGTTTGCGACCGCCACCGAGAAGAGAACCGAGCATCCCTGCGAGCGCTCCGCCGCTGGATTTCTGCTGAGGCGCTCCGCCGCCGAGAAGACTGCCGAGAACACTGGAGCCGCCGCCTCCACTGCCGAGGAGCGACCCCAGAATATCCATTCCCCCGCCACCACCACTGCCGCCGCCTTTGGCTGCCGCTGCCGCCGCGAGAATAGCCCCAAGTGCGCCGAGCCCGCCACTGTTGCCACCGCGCTTTTGACCACCGAGAAGAGTTCCGAGGATGTCACCCGCGCCGGAGGAAGACCCCCCGCCAAGGAGGCTGCCGAGAATGTTGCCGCCGGAGGGCGAGCCCATCGCGTTGTTGCTGAGAAGTGTTCCGAGGATTTTGATTGCGTCCATGTTATAAAAAGAGTGATGAGAAGTGGAGCGAGAATAGGTCGGTGACGGCGCTGGGGCGAGTTATTTCTCGTCAGGGAAACGCCATTTTCAAACCACGACCACGTTATCGCGTCTGGTGAGTGATTGACCCCATCAATCAAAAACCGCCAAAGTCGCGCCATGCCCGCCGACGAAACCGCCTCACCCCCAACGACCCCGCCCCCCGCAGCGGAGCGACTCCTCTCGCTCGATGTTTACCGGGGAATCGTCATGCTCCTCCTTGCTTCAAGCGGATTCGGGATCGCCAAATACGCCGCCAAGCTCGATGGCCCCTTCGCGAAATGGCTCGTCTTTCAGGGGACGCACCCCGATTGGAACAGCCAGTTCAGCTTGTTCGGACTGGCGCTCTGGGATCTGATCCAGCCCGCTTTCATGTTCATCGTCGGGGTCTCGATGCCGTTTTCTTACGAAAAAAGGGCGAAGCTGGGGGAAAGCTACGCCTCCCGCATGAGGCACGCCTGGACGCGGGCGCTGCTCTTGACGCTGTTGGGAGTCTTTCTCCAGTCGCAACGCTACGACGACACCTACTGGATTTTCACGAACGTCCTCAGCCAAATCGGACTGGGCTACGGCTTCCTCTTTTTCCTCGTTGGTAAATCCTGGCGCACGCAGTTCATCACCGGAGGTGCGATTCTGATCGGCTACTACGTTCTCATGATCCTCCTCCCGCGCGGCCTCGACAGTTGGCGGATGCACTTTGAAAACGGGACAAGCTTTCCCCAGTATTTCGACATCTGGTTTTTGAATCTCTTCCCCCGAGAAAAACCCTTCGAGATTCACCCCTACGCGACGCTGAGTTTCATTCCCTCAATCGTCACGATGCTGATGGGATTGATGTCGGGACAGGTTTTGAAAGACGATACGCTGACCGCAAAAGCGAAACTCAAACGCCTCGGGGTCGCCGCCGGAATTCTCCTCGTCACCGGAGCCATTCTCGGCCTGACAATCTGCCCCGTCGTGAAGAAAATCTGGACGCCTTCCTGGGCGCTCTACAGCGGCGGATGGGTCGTCGGCTTACTCGCGCTTTGCTACTGGGCCATTGACGTGAAGCAATGGAAGGGCTGGATCTTTCCCTTCGTCGTCGTCGGTTTAAATCCGCTCACGATGTATTTGTTAGGGATGATGACGACCGGCTGGTTCAAGGCAACGCTTCACCGACACCTTCCCGATTTTATCCTCGCCGGCCCGACGCGACCGATCGTCGAGGCGACCCTGCTCGTCATCATTTTCTGGCTCATTCTCTGGTGGATGTATCGGAGAAAAATCTTTCTACGACTTTAACTAACACAACATGAAACCGCTTTTCATCACCCTAATTGTTTTCACGACTGCGCTCCTCTCAGCAGCGGAAAAAAAGAACGTCCTCTTTCTCATTTCCGACAACCAGACCTGGAGCGATCTCGGGTGCTATGGGCATCCCATCGTGAAGACGCCGAACATTGATCGGCTCGCGGCGGAAGGGGTTCGCTTTGAGCAAGCTTTCGCGACGACCGCCTCCTGCGGACCGAGCCGCGCCGTTATGTACACAGGGCTGCTCACTCACTCGAACGGCCAATACGCCCACCCGCACCGCGAGCACAATCAACAGATCCGCGAGGATGTCACCTCGGTCTTCGCGATGCTGAAAGGGGCCGGATACCGCACCGGTCTCATTGGCAAAGA
>CAZOUP010000031.1:0-23960 GCA_964583035.1 uncultured Akkermansia sp. | reverse complement strand
TTTCTCCCCGACGCTCCGGAAGTTCGTGAAGGCATCGCCGGATACTATCAGCAAATCAGCCGGATGGATCACGGCCTCGGTCTCGTTCTCGAAGCGCTTGAAAAGCAGGGCCACAAAGAGAACACCCTCGTCATTTTCATCTCCGATCACGGCACCTCCGAGCCGGGGGCGATGGGGACCCACTACGAGCCGGGCGTGCGCGTCCCGTTCATCGTGCGGCAACCAGACCTCGGGAAACCGGCCTCGCCTAACAAAGCGCTAATCGCGTTCACCGACATCACCCCGACGATCCTCGACTGGACCGGGGTGACTTTTGACGACTACCCTTTTCACGGGCGCAGCATTCTTCCGATCCTCGCCGAGCCAAATCCCGAAGGTTGGGACGAAGTGCTCCTCAGCCACGTCGCTCACGACATTTTTGCCTACTACCCGATGCGGACCCTGCGCCAGCGCGATTTCAAACTGATCTGGAACCTCACTCCCGGGGCCGAGTATCCTCTTCCCATCGACGCCGTGCAGCGACGGACCTGGGTGATGCTGCGGGAGCGAGGAGACGAAATGATCGGCGGACGACGCGTCGAAGACTTTCTCAAACGACCGCGATTGGAACTCTACGATCTCAAGAGTGATCCGTGGGAAACCAATAACCTCTCTAACGATCCGGCGCACGCAGATCAGCTCGACAACATGGTCGAGCGCCTCATGGAAAAACTCGAAGAGCAGGAAGATTCGTGGATCAGAAAGTTTCACCCGCTTGGGCCGGAACAGTAATTACTGAGCGAAGAGCCTAAGGGGTCACCTTCTTCCGCACCATTTGCCCGCGAATAGCAAAGAACAGTCCTGTGACCACGATAACCGCCCCCAGCATCTGAATTGGCACGAGCGGTTGCGCGAGGAGCCAGACTCCGAGAAATGCGGTCGCGACCGGCTGCACCAAGAGTGAGACCGAGGCGAGGCTCGCTGGCAGGCCACCGAGCCCATAGGCGATCAAGCCCTGCCCGCAGGCATGAGAAAGGACGCCGAGGCCGATGAGCGCGCCCCACACTTCGCCCGACGTCGGCCAGAAGGGATCGGGGTGAAACCACGCAAGGGGAAAAAGAACCATCGCTCCCACCGCGCTCGCCCAAAACATAAGACGCGGCGCCGAGTGTTCCCGGCGAAACCATTTCATCGAAAGCTGATACGCCGCATAAAACCCAGCCGTGAGAAGCGCGAGCAAATCGCCGAAGACCGGATTCCCTGCCGTCGGTGGCACCCGCGTCGTCGAACTCAGCATGAGAACTATCATTCCAACAAAAGCCGCTGCTGCTCCGGCAAGAAAAACACGGCTGAGGCGCTCTTTCCAAACGAGCCATGCAAACAAGGTCACCCAGAGAATCGCCGTGTTCGCGAGCAGCGTTGAGTTCGCGACCGAAGTGTGCTCGAAGGACCAGTGCCAAGCCCAGAAGTCGCCAGCGAAAACAAGACCGGGCAACCAGATCCATGCGTGACTGGAGAAACCTTTCCCGATCGCGAATTCCTCCCGTTTCGGGAGGAGGCGTTGCCGTTGCACCGCAAAGAGAATCCCCAGCGCAATCGCCCCGATAAAAACCCGCCAGAATGCCGAAGCCCACATCCCGACCTCACCCGGCCCCTGACGGGCAAGGACCGCAAAAATCGGGGCAAACGCAATGCACATCGCCCCGGCAATAAGCCCGAAAAGATGGCGGAGCGAGACAGGAGCAGATTCGTTCAAGCCGGGAAGATAGATGATGAAACAAAAATCTCATCTAGCGTTTTCAGCAACACCAACCCCATCAGCAACGCCCGGAAGGCTCACGCCGTCCGCTACATTTCACGAGGCTTCGTAAAGACGACGGACGATTCTTCCCGTAGCGGAAACTGTCAAGGTTCCGACGCGCTGCCCCTGCCCTCCGCCCGGAAGGCTCACGCGGTCCGCTACAAAAAAGCCCTCGACTAACAATCTGCAACGAATGACGCCAGTCTTTCGTCCCCCGCGAATTCGCCATGGCCGTGACCGGAATTCCCCCTACCTTGGCGCATGCTCAAAACCTCCCTCCTCGCTTTGATCGCCCTTTCCGCGACCTCTCTCCACGCCGAAACCGAACCGGTCGAGATCAAAGACGCAACCTCCGAAGTCTACAAAACCGCCTCAGGGGACGACCTTCTCATTTACCGCCTCGACCCGCCCGGCCACGATCCGAAAACCGACAAAGCTCCCGCGATTGTTCTATTCTTCGGCGGCGGATGGAATAGCGGAGCACCCACCCACCTCGAACCCCAGGGTCGCTACCTCGCGCAACGTGGCATGGTCGTTTTTCTGGCGGACTACCGCGTCAAAAACCGACAGGGGACGACTCCCCGCGAGTGCGTCGCCGATGGGAAATCCGCGATTCGCTGGGTGCGGGAAAACGCTGCCCGCTTCGGGGTCGATCCGGACCGTATCGCCGCCGGGGGAGGTTCCGCCGGAGGCCACGTTGCCGCCGCTGCCGGGATGTGCGACGGACTCGACGAGCCGGGCGAGGACACCACCGTGAGCGCCAAACCGAACGCCCTCGTTCTATTCAACCCAGTATACCACAACGGTCCTGACGGCGGCTATGGATATTCCCGCATTGAAGAATGGTTCCCCGCGATCTCCCCCGCGCACAACATCACGAAAGACGACCCGCCCGCGATTGTCTTCCTCGGAACGAAAGACAAACTCATCCCCGTCGCCCACGCCGAGGCTTTTCAGACTGAGCAAAAAGCGCTCGGAATTGAGAGCGAGCTCTTTCTCTACGCCGGCGAACCCCACGGCTTCTTTAATCTCTCCATCGGTCAGGGGAAGAAAGAGCACTTCATCCATTCCGTGCTCAAAACCGATGCCTTTCTCACCTCGCTCGGCTACCTCGAAGGCGAGCCCGACCCGGACTTCCTCGAACAGATCGCTGAAGGCAAAGTGCCATGATCGAGCCGCTCAGCCATCCATCGATCTGGCGGGGTGACGAACTCTCGACCCGAACCGATTGGACCGCACTCTTCGACGAAGCGGAGCCGGAAAAAATTCGCAAGGTCCTCGAACACGGAAGCGGTGCGATCCTTTTGCGTGGCTTCCCGGTCAATGACCACGACAAGGATACCGCCCGCGAAGCCTTCCGCGAATGGTGCGCCACGCTCGGCACGCTCGTTTCGCAAAATGAAAAAGGTGACACCGTCTTTGACGTCTCCGATGCCGCCTTCGGTCAACACGATCCCCGGACGCGTGGGCCTAACACAAACCAAAAACTCTCCTTTCACACCGACCGCTGCGATGTCATCGGATTCCTCTGTTGGAAGCAGGCCCGCACCGGCGGCGAAAACGAACTCGTCAGCTCGATGCATCTCTACAACGAGGTCGCGCGCCGCCGACCCGACCTCCTCGAAATCCTCAAAGAGCCTTTCCTTTACAAGCGCCACAGCGTCGATCTCGGCAATGAGGCTAGCTACTGCGAGCAGCCGATCTTTTCTTTTCAAGACGGCCACTTCGCCTGCAGCTTTCTCCGCGTCCTCATCGACCGCGCTCACGCCGATCCCGATCTCCCGAACCTGACGCCGCAGCAGATTGAGGCGATGAATTTTCTCGAAACCGTTGCCGACGAGGACGGGCAGGCTTTCCGCTTCCGTCAGGAGCCGGGGGACATTCTCCTCCTCAACAACTGGGTCACCCTGCATCGCCGCTCCGCCTTCGAGGACTTTGCCGAACCCGATGAAAAACGCTGCCTTTTCCGGACCTGGCTCGCGATGCCTGACAGCCGCCCGCTCGACCCCCGTTTTGCCGCCAACTTTGGAGCGACCGGGGCCGGCGAAGTGCGCGGTGGATTTCGCGTCAGCATTTGACATTACGTATTGATCGTGAAAATTGATACGTAATGAGTAAATTGACTCTCAATGTGGACGACCACCTGATCGAGGCAGCGAAGAAAGAAGCCGCGAGGCGTGAAGTTTCCGTCTCGAAAATGGTAAGCGACTACCTTCGAGTGGTCACGTCGGGCGATCCCCTTGAAGACTCCGGTTTGCCTCCGATCACACGCTCCCTGAAAGGCATTCTGAAAGACGCCGATCTTTCCGGCGATCCTCGACTTGAATATCTACTCGATAAGCATTCGTGACCGCGATCATTGATACAAATGTGTTCCTCGATGTGTTCCTCGAGAGAAAACCCTTTCTGGCGGCATCGGAAAAAATTCTCGCCCATGTCGAATCGGGAACTCTGGATGGATTTTGCTGCAGCGCCACGATAACTGACATTTACTACATAGTCAGGAGAGGAGCGGGAGAAAAAGTAGCGATGAACAGCGTCAGAGCAGTGACCAAGACTTTTCGCTACGCTCCCGTCGACCACACGATCATCGTGGACGCGCTCGACAGCGACCTGCCTGATTTCGAGGATGCGATCGTCGCCAGCTCGGGACTCCGTTGCGGCGTTTCTGCGATCATCACCCGGAACCTCGGCGATTTTGCCGGAGCACCGACCCCTTCCTACACTCCGGAAGAATTTCTCAAGCTTCTGACCACCGAATAGCAACAACGTAAAGGTAATGCAAACCACTCCCGTCACCTCAGCCGACCTCGCCAAATCCGTCATCGCCGTTCCCCCGATGGCACGGGATCGGAACTTGAAATTCGACCGGGCGGAAAATGAAAAAATCATCCGCCACATCGAGGCGGGAAATGTCTCAACGCTGCTCTACGGCGGCAATGCGAATTTCTACCACATCGCCCTGAGCGAATACGAAGACATCCTCAGCCAGCTCGCGGATCTCGCGGCGGAGGGCACCCTCGTCATCCCTGCTGTCGGCCCCGCCTACGGAACGATGATGGATCAGGCCGCGATCCTGAAATATGCGAAATTTCCCACCGTGATGGTCCTGCCCCATCAGGGACTCACGACCTCCGAGGGCGTCGTCACGGGGCTTCGCCATTTTGCAGAAGCCTTTGGGAAACCGATCGTCCTCTACATCAAATTCGACGACTACATCACCGTCGAAGGGGCGAAGCAACTCGTCGATGAAGGCCTCGTTTCCTGGGTCAAATACGCCACCGTCCGCGAAGATCCCGGCGTCGATCCCTACCTCAAAGAATTGGTCGATGTCGTCGATCCTTCTATCATCGTGAGTGGCATCGGCGAGCAACCTGTCATCGAGCACCTCGTCGATTTTGGCATCACCGGATTCACCGCCGGCTGCGTCTGCGTCCGCCCCGAGCTGAGCGATCAATTGCTCAAAGCCGTCCAGGCCGGCGACCTCGACCGCGCCCGTGAGATTCAGGCAATTTTCCGGCCTCTCGAAGACCTGCGCAACGGCATCAACCCCATCCGCGTCCTCCACGAAGCGGTGAGACATGCCGGCATCGCCAATACCGGCCCTGCATTACCGCTCTTGAGTGGCATCACTGATGCTGAAGCGGAGAAAGTGAAAGCGGCGGCACTTGCGCTGCTGAACGCCTGAATCTGACTCTCTTCTGCTTACTCTTAATCTTCTTCCTTCTCTCGACGATTCAGGTGGAGATTAAGAAGAAGATGAGGAGTAGGAAGAAGAGGCTAAACTTCCCCACCGTCCCACTTCCCACCTTTTACGCCGCAAAGCGGCCTCCCCACCATGCTCACCGGAAAACAACTCATCGGAAACAACGAATCGGCTGATTCACCGGACACTTTTCACGGGATGAACCCCGCAACCGGAAAGCCGCTCGAAACAGCTTACCACGAAGCAACCGAAGCCGAAATTGATCGCGCCGTGACGATGGCCGACGAAGTCTTCGGGATATTCCGTGACCTCCTCGCGGAACGCCGCGCCGATTTTCTCGAAGCCATCTGCGAAGAAACTCTCGCCCTCGGCGATGCCTTTCTCGAAATGGCCTCCTCCGAAACCGGGCATCCCCTTCCCCGCTGTGCGATGGAGCGCGACCGCGCCGTGAACCAGGCCCGACTCTTTGCCGATCTCCTCCGCGAAGGCTCCTGGGTCGATGCCCGAATCGACAAAGGCGATCCCGCGCGGCAGCCGATCCCGAAGCCCGACGTCCGCAGCCTGCTTCAACCAATCGGCCCCATCGCCGTTTTCGGGGCGAGCAATTTTCCCATCGCGATTTCCGTGCTCGGAGCGGACACTATCTCGGCATTTGCTGCTGGCTGTCCGGTCATCGTTAAAGGGCATCCCGCCCATCCCGGCACCTGCGAGATGGCCGCCCGGGCTGTGCTCAAAGCCGCGCAGCGGATGAATATGCCGGAAGGCGTTTTCTCGCTGATTCAGGGGAAGGGCCACGAGTCCGGAACCAAACTCGTGCAGCACCCGAAGATCATGGCTGCCGCTTTTACCGGTTCCCTCAAAGGAGGACGCGCCCTCATGGATGCCGCCGCCGCCCGCCCCGTGCCGATTCCTTTCTATGCGGAAATGGGGAGCGTGAATCCTATTTTCATCCTCCCCGGCGCGCTCAAAGAGAGTCCCGAGGCCCTCGCTGACGGCTTTGTGAATGCGCTCACGCTCGGTGTTGGTCAGTTTTGCACCAATCCCGGACTCGCTCTGGGGATCCAGTCCGACGAGTGGGATCATTTTTCTCAGCTCGTCAGTGAGCGCGTCGCCAAATACCCACCGTCAACGATGCTTCACGAAGGCATTCATGCGGCCTATACTGATGGCATTCTCGCCCGTGCGGACAATGAAGACCTCCTCCTCCTCGGGGAATCTGACGCCGAGGCCGACCCCTCCGCCTGTCAGGCCGCGGCCTACGTTTTTGAGACGACTCA
Source organism: uncultured Akkermansia sp. (assembly GCA_964583035.1). Lineage (GTDB taxonomy): Bacteria > Verrucomicrobiota > Verrucomicrobiia > Verrucomicrobiales > DEV007 > Arctic95D-9. The sequence continues at coordinate 17,197 of CAZOUP010000031.1, read as the reverse complement.
ACAGGGTTTACTCAATGACCCAACCCTGTTGGATGAGCTTTTTGGCCCGGCTTCAACTCTCGTGAGCTGCGGAAAGCTTAAGGACATGGTCGCGATAGCGGAGAAACTCGAAGGCAGCTTGAGCGTCACCGTTCACGGTTCCGAAGCCGACCTCATCGAATACAAACCGCTCCTCAAGGTCCTCCAACGCAAAGCGGGCCGACTCATTTTCAACGGCTTCCCCGTCGGCATCGAAGTCTGTCACAGCATGCACCACGGCGGCCCCTACCCCGCCGCGAGCCACAGCTTTTTCACGAGCATCGGAACCCGCTGCATCCAACGATTTGTCCGACCGGTTTGCTATCAGAACTGGCCGAATTCGCAACTCCCTCTCGCCCTCCAAAGTGAGAACCCACGCGGCGTCTGGCGCATGATCGATGGCGAGCGGACGCGGGACGAGGTGTGAGTTGCTTCGTGCATTGGTCCTCAGGCTGTGGTTTCCTCATCGCATGAGCCGCCAGCGAAAGAAAAACAAAGGAGCCGAAGACGCGCCCCAGGTACGGAATCCTTTCGTCAACATGCCTGAACTGAGCGGGCTGCCGGAAGGTGAAGACACACCGGTAGCGCGACCGACCTCACGCCGTGACCGGAAAAACACGAACCGCGGGCGTCTCGACATCACCCGTGAGAGCGCTCATCGCGGCGGAAAGATCGTCACCGTGGTCTCGAATTTCAAAGGCATCGGTCTCCCCGAAAAACAGGAACTCGCCAAAAAAATCCAGAAGTCCTGTGGCGTCGGCGGCACCGTCAAAGATGGTCGCATCGAAATCCGCGGCGACCTCCGCGACAAAGTGAAAGAGATTCTCGAAGAGGCCGGATTCAAGCCGGTCTTTGCAGGCGGGTAGATTGGGGCGCGACATGCCTCATGCTCACCTTTCTGTATCCACCTGACGGAAACGGCATTCACGACCATGCTACTCCCACTCCCCGAACAGCTTTTCGAAAAACACCAACCGGGCCGACTCGCGCGATTTGTGAGTCCGTCAGTGACGGCACCCTCGAACTCGCCAGCGCATATTCCTCGGCCGGTCAGCCTTCGCGAGTGTTTAAGAAGGAGCGTGATCTCCAGCGGGAGCGAGTCTCTTATGACAGCTCGCTGATCAAACCTTTACTGTTCCCGAAAGATTCCGCTTCGACGCCGAACTTATCGAGCAAGGTCAAGTGGAGGCTGCCAAGCGGGGTTCCGGGCTTACAGCGAATGTGTTGTCCCGTGGTCAGCTTGCCGCCTCCTTTGCCAAAGAGAACGAGCGGTATATCTTTCGGGACGTGGAGATTTCCGTCCTTCATGCAGGATCCGAAGAGCACGACGGAATGATCCAGCAATGAACCACTGCCTTCGCTGATGGAATCCAGTTGCTTGATGAATTTTGCGAACTCGGTGGCGAACCAGAGGTTCAGTCGATTGTATTGGTCGAGGTTACTCGCGACGTTACGGTGATGGGAGACGCCGTGATGGCTCCCATTCATCCCCGGAATGAAATTGAGACTCAGCGTTGTCTGGCTGATCCCGAACATGAGCGAACCCACCCGGGTCGTGTCGGTCCAGAGCGCAAGGGCGAGCATTTCGAACATCAGTCGCATGTGCTCGGGATAGTCATCGGGGATTCCCGCCGGGGGCCGAACGAGATCGGGTCGTGTCTTCGGATTCCATGATTTCTCGGGCGGGTTGAGGGTTTTCTCCAGCTTCACCTCGACGTCGCGGATGGAGGCGTAGTATTGATCGAGTCGCTGACGATCCATGGCACTGACCTTGCGATTGAGGTCATCCATTTCGCCACGCACATAGTCGAGAACGCTCTTCTGTTTCGTGGCGCGCATTTTCGCTTCCGGCCCCACGTGGCGTCGGAAGAGATTGTCGAACGCGACCTGCGGGCTGACTTCGGGAATAACGGGCGTCGTCTCGCTGCTCCAGGAAATTGTGCTACCGACCGAGCGAGGATACCCCCCGTCGAACCCCTGCCCGGCGGGTTCGAGCGCCAAATTCAGATTCGGGATGAGAGTCTCCTGACCAAGCTTTTGTGCAAGCAGGTAATCGACGGAAATACCGGCCCGGTAGGTGTTGCTTCCGGGCAGACGCTTCGGCGGGGCGGCGGTGAGAAAGGCCGCCGTGTTCGGAATGTGTCCGTTGCCCGGGTTATCGATATTCGACAGGACGATCATGTCCTTCTTGAAAGGCTGCAAAGGTTTCAGGATGCGGGAAAGCTCGAAGTTCTTTCCGACGCCATTCACATCCCAACCGGAACTGTGAAATCCGTTCGGCTGAAAAATCGTCACGAAGCGGGTCGGTGGTGTCCCTTTGACCGCCGAAGCAGCAGCGGCTTCGCTCTCCATGATATCGAGAGCGGGTAGTGCAAGGGTGCTGCCTATTCCGCGAAGAAAGGTTCGTCGATCGATGCGCCAGGATTTTCTCATGAGGTTTATTCTATTGGTAGATTGCTCTGGAAATTGAAAGGATAGCTCTTGGCGATCTCGCCGAGGAGGACGGATGGACGGTATCCCTTTTTGCGAACTTGTTCCGCGATTTCATCGACAACAGGAGTGTCAAAAAACTCCAGGGGCCGCCCGAGTGCGTAGGAAAGCATTTGCTCCGTGATATTTCGAAGGAAGTCATCCCGTCGTTCTTCGAGAAGGTAGGATTTGAAATCGACTACGTTCTGATAGGTCTTGCCGTCTTCAAGAGTGACGGTGCTGTCGACCGGCACCTCAGGAGTCGAAGTGCGCCATTTTCCGATGGGATCGAAATTTTCGAGAACAAAGCCAAAATTGTCGATCTTGTCGTGACACCCGGCACATTCCTTCTGCTCCCGGTGCTTGGCGAGCTCTTCACGCAGGCTGATTCCGGCTCTCTCTCCGGTACCCGGAGGAAGCTCGGGAACATTAGCGGGTGGTGGCGGCAGGTGTTCGCCGAAAATTTTCTCCAGCATCCAGACGCCGCGCTTCACCGGGCTGGTACGAGTCGGCGGCGAGGTCGCGGTCATGAGGCCGGCCATCCCCAATAGGCCACCAAAGTGGTCTTCGTGTTTCTCATAGATTGCGAAATCGCTGCCCTTGCGCGGCTCCGGATGCCCGTAGTAGTTAGCCATGCGCTCATTAAGAAGAAGATAGTCAGACTCCAGCAACTCGAGCAGGCTGCGATCCTCGCGAACGATGTGCTCAAAGAATCGGGCGGTTTCCTTTTTCATGTCCTCCGCGAGGGCTCGACTAAACTCGGGGTAGCGACCGATGTTCGGCATGATGTTTCCCCCAAGATTGGCAAAGTCGAGCCATTCGGACATGAAGGACTCGGAAAAAGAACGGACCTTTGGAGAGAGGCGCATTCGTTCGGTCTGCTCCGCAATTCCGACATCGGAGGTAAGCGAATCCTCGTCAGCAGCGTTGAGAAGCGCGGCATCGGGAACCGAGGCCCAAAGAAAGTTAGCAAGCCGCCCCGCGAGCTGGTGGCTGGAGAGCCGGATCTCGTCGCCCGGCCCGTCAAGCGCATCAAAGCGATAAAGAAACTCCGGTGAGCAGAGTGCGGCGGAAAGAGCATCATTCAGTGCGGGATAAAACCCGGCCCCTTCTCCGCGAGCGGTAGCATAGAAATCGAACAAACGGTCGAGTTGCGTTTCATCAATCGGCCGACGAAACGCCCGCGAGGAAAATTTCCGGATCAAAGCGCGAATCTCCGCATCTCCGGGCGGTGCGGTGCCAGGGTCCGGCAGATCGGAGTAGAGCCCCTGTGGTTCGATCGCCTCCGGCTCGATCGGCCCCTCGAAAGCAATTCTGCTCACCACGACCTCGCCGGAAAAGGGCCGCTTGTAGAAATATTTGAACCGGGCTTCTTCAACATAGGCGTTCCCGAAATCCATGTATTCGTCAAAACCCGGGCTGATCGTTTCCGCTGTCCATCGTGCGAAAACGTCTTCGTCCGGGACTTTGAGCAAGGCGGAGAGTTGCATGTTCGCCTGCCTGAAGCGAGTGCGGCGGCCCAACCATTCCCCTCTGACTTTCTCGTCATCAGAGACAGCGTCGTTTTCGCGAAGCAATTTCAGTAACTGATAGTATTCGAAAATCTCGAAAGCTGTCCGGTTGGCGGTCTCCAGCTGCTTGCGAGCCGCCGGGCTGTAGTGGGGTAGCGGTTTGAGTTTCGGTGCCGTCGCCTCCGCGATTTCCAGGGCCTCTCCGATGTAATTTTGAGGCACGGGAAACTCGACGCGATAGTCGTTCCGCAGAGGCAGTGCCGCCACATCCGTGCGAAGGGAGATCAGATTGGATCCTTTTTCCATGAGTGCGGTCATCGTGTAGTCCCGCATTTGCGGATCCTCGACGATCACGGAACCGACTTCATTTCCACCGGCATAGAGATTCAAACCAGTCAGAGGATAGGGCTTCGTTCCGGCGTGGATCGTGATCCGGTAGTAGCCCGTTTCGGGGAGAACCACGACGCCCGATCCCGTGGAACTGGGAGTAGCGAGCACAAGAACAGAGGAGCTCCCGTTTTTTTCGATGCGGGCACGGAACACTTTGAATTCCTCGGCGCGGATCGTTTGGATCCGGGGCGACGGATTCTCTTTGAGGTAAAAAATCGCGTCGAGAGCCCGTTGCGCTTCCGCATAGTATTTCTCGAGGTAGGACCCATTGATGAGCAGAGAACTCCGGTCATTCCGGAAACCCGAAGGGCCCTCCGGATCGCGAGGAAGTGTCACTCCGGCGTTAAAATCGATGCCCAACAGATCACGTATCGAATTCCGATATTGCAATTGAGAGAGCCGTGCCAACGGCACATGGCCGGGATTCCGGAACGACGACCAATCCACGTCGTTGACCGCTCGATCGATTTCGTCCACCAGAGTGGCCAGTTCATCCGGTGCGGGAAACGGTTTCTCCGGCGGCATCTCCTGAGACTTAATTTGATGCAGGACTCGCAGCCAGAGCTTGCGCTCTTTGACAACGCTTTCCGGATCGAGAAAAGGAGTCAGATCCAGATTGCCCTTCGTCGTCAGATCGTCGTGACAATCGTAGCAATACTTCGCAAGGAGGGGCACGACTTTTTCCTCAAACCCGGTTTCCCCATGAAGCTCCCCCGGCGCTCCAAAGCATAATCCCGCAAGCACCAGCAAAGCGGTGGCGTTTAAAATGCCGCAGGGGAAATTACAGGTCATCGATGATTAATAGCGGGAAACCGCCGAGGTTTGCGTACATTTTTTGCCAAACATTGTCTTAACGAGCAAGCCACCTTTTCCTCCAAAACCAAGGCGCGTCCCCGCTCCTGAGCATGCCAGGTTGTTCCCTATCTGAATCCGTAGATCCCATGTTCCATCTTCTCAAACGGACGCGTTTTCCCCGAACGTCGCGGAGCCTGTGAAGGTTCCGAGATGCGCGTTCATTCCCGGACAGCGCGGCCTCAACTTCCTTCTCATTCTATCTACGGATTTTGAAAGTATCCTTACAAGGGGCTTTCCCTATACTGACAGCACTTGCCGCCGAGACACCTCTCCACGATTGCGGACAGTGCCACAGAGTGCTCTGCTATCTTGTTGAACTATCTAGAACAATCCAAGTCATGAACAAAGTGATCGCCCTTTTTCTGACCCTCGGGATTACCATCGAGGGATTCGCCGATCTTCCTGCGCCGTTGGATCTCGGCCCGGCACCGGTGGCGGAGTCGCCGGGCGGAAATGGACTGCCGGTGATGAAGGGCAAAGCGGCCCCCGGCGCTCCTGAGCTGGGGGCCGGCATGGAAAGCGTCCTTGCGGACGAGACACTGTCCTTCACCGGCACGGGACTCGCGGGGGCATCGCTGCGCGTTTGGTGGGAGGGCGGGGTGAGCGAACTGGAACCGCTGCGGTCGCGGGGCGATTGCCTCCAGGCGATCCTGCCGAAAACCGCACCCGCATCCACCCTGCTGATTTGGCCGGAAAAGGGTGGCCTTGCCGGAACTCCGATCCGCTTGAATGGCGCGACGCTCTGGTGGGCCTGGCCGCGCCAGATCGAGGCGACTGCGGACAATACCGTGCGCCTCTTTGGCAAGCATCTCACCCTGGGTGAACACACGCCAGTGGTCATCCTCGAAACGCCGGAGGGGCGGCGCGAGGCGGCGGAGATCGTGAAAGCGCAAGACACTCATCTCGAGGTGCGCTTGCCGGAGGAACTGACTCCCGGAACCCTCACCGCGTGGGCACACAATGGCACGGGCGGGAAGTATGGGTGGAGTGATCCGGTGAGCATCGAGGTCAAGGCCGCTGCCAGTCCGCTTCGCGAATTCGTCCTCGAAGACTACGATGTGCCGAAGGATGGGCGCTCCGACTGTTCGGAGGCTTTCATCGCCGCCATTGCCGATTGCGTGGAAGCAGGCGGTGGCGTGATCCGGCTGGGCCGGGGTGCCTACATTCTCAAAACTCCGGTCGTGCTCCCTGCCGGAGTCCCCATTGTGTTGCGGGGCGCGGGCATGGGGAGCTACGAGGCGAAAACGGACTCCTTCGGCGATGAAGAATCCGAAGGCACGCTGGTCACTGATTGGCTCGCCGGACCGAAACCGAACCAGTTCACCGCTGGCGGCAACACGATGATCACGCTGACCTCACCCGGCCAGCGAATCGAGGACCTCACCCTGCGTCTCGTCGCGGATGTCTCGCCCGTGGAGCTCGATGGTGCCGTCGTCCGCGTTCACGGCCCGGAAACCGCATTGGTGCGCACCCGGCTCGTCTCGCATCACATGGGCACCTGCTCGGTGAAAATCGGCAGTGGCGTGTCGGATTTACGGATGGAGGGTTGCGAATTCTATTTCGCGGGTCCGGGTGTCACCGTCGAGGACTACGAGATCGCTCCCCCAACCTACCTTCGGTTTGCTGATTGTGTTTTTCGAGGCAGCTTCCGGGTCGGGCGCGGCGTCATCGCCGACGCCCTGCGCCTGGGAGGAGTCGCCAGGGTCATTGTCGAGCGCTGCGATTTTTCGAGTGTGGATCGTGCTCATGGCCGGCTCCTGAGCCGCAGCTTCATCTCGGGCGGCGGCGGTCATCACCATTGGCTGGCCGGGAACCGCAGCCACGACGTCGGCGCCCATCCTAGCGTGCCTGCGATCGACAAAAACATCAGCGAGCAATACCTCTACCATCGCACCCTCGACGATTTTCCCGCGAGCGTCACCTCAGCGGATGCGACGACCTTGCGCTTCGCCTTGTCAGCGGAAAACTCCACCGCCACGATCCGGGGCGGTGGCGGCACCCGAACGCATCGCGGCCTGCCGGACGCGACCCGCATCGCCACCGGGCAATGGGGCATTTTCATCACCCGTGGAAAAGGATTGGGACAATGGAGGATCGTCAAGGGACTGCTTCCCGATGGCGGTTATGAGCTGGAGCGACCCTGGCGCATCGTCCCCGCAGGAGGCAATTTACTCGTCATCACACGGATGAACTATCAAAATGTGATCACCGGAAATTTCATCAGTCCGGGGGTGACCGCCGCCGATATCCAGCCCCTGCACAAGAACACCGGTATCTTTCTCCATCACCAGAGCTTCGACAATCTCATCACCGGTAACACGCTCAAAAACCTTGGCCAGGCCCTCGCCGTTGGCCACGACTACCATCAGCCCAGCGCCTGGAACCTATTCGAGGGCAACCGCATCGAAAACGTCGCCGGGATGGCTGGCGGCACTTCGTCTGCTTCCTGTTTCTACACCGAGCGGCTCATGCGCCCGCCGCCTTCAGCGCCCTACACCGTCCATGCCTACGGGATTGGCAATGTCTTTCGCCGCAATACTGGAAAAGGCGCGGAGGACGCGGCCGGGGTCATCGGCTACAGCTTCGCAGACGACCGTCGCTATCCCTCTGCTTACACCGCGCATGAGCAGAGCGGGATTCTCATGAGTGTGATCGAGCACAACGATCTGACCGGTGCAGGCGAGGGCCTCATCCTAACCGAGCCACTGAACTGGCCCGTGGTGCGTCGCAATCAGATCACGACCACGGAAGCAAGACAACCAGCTGTGCAAACCCGCGCCGCCGACGGCATGATCGCCCCCTATCTGAATCCGTAGATCCCATGTTCCATCTGCTCAAAGGGACGTCGCGGAGCCGTCTTCCCAAATTCATGACTCAACCCTCACAAAAATAAAACCCTTGTCTTCACACCGTTTAACGGGCTAGCTTAATCACTCGGTATCGTCTCAATTTGACCGCCTCAAAAGCAGTCAGACCTTGCATGAACGCTACCTGCACTATGTCCGAAAGAAACCCATCTACTCAAGCCGCGTGAATCTCGAAATCTCTCACACGACGCGCTACGAGTATGATCAGATGGTTCAGTTTCACCCCCATCTTCTTTATCTCCGCCCCCGCGAAAATCCTCTCCTGCGCGTCAACCGTTTCGAATTCGCGCTGACGCCTGATGCGACGATTTACTGGATGAGGGACGATTTTGACAATCTTCCGGCTTCAGCTCATTTCCCGCTGCAGTCCGACACTTTGGAGATCGGCGTCCATTGCGTCGTCGAAACAAGCGAGAAACCTCTCTTCGATTTCCTCGTCCGCGACTACGCGACTGAGTTCCCTTTCGAATACGAGCCACTGCATCGCTTCAATCTTGCGATTTACCTGACCCGGCCCGAGCCGGCGACATGCAAGGCTTTGAAAGAATGGCTGCAACCCCGTTTTCAATTTCAACCGACGAACACGATTGCCTGGCTCCTCGAACTGAACCAGGTGATCCACCGCAGCCTCAGTTATGGACGTCGGGACGAGCCCGGTATTCAATCAGCTCTCGAAACGATCCGCAGTAATACCGGTTCCTGTCGCGATTATGCGACCCTCTTCGTCGCGGTGGCACGGATGCTCGGAGTCGCAGCCCGTTTCGTGAGCGGCTACCTCTACGACCCTTCGCTCAATCAGGCGGCCGGTGGCGACATGCATGCCTGGGTCGAAGTGTTTCTTCCTGGCGCAGGATGGCGCGGCCTCGATCCAACCAATGGTATTTTTTGCAACAGCTTCTACGTTCCGGTCGCTCATGCGGTAATTGCAGAAAGCATTAACCCGATTCAAGGCTCTTTCTACGGCGCAGCATCGGCAAGTTCAACACTGACGAAACACGTCGCCATCAAACAAATTTAACCACTAAGCTGAGTGATATCCCACCGCTCTGCAAGACCTCCTTCCCTTCATGAAAATCGATTACGACACCGGCGACTTCTTTGACGAAATGTATCACGCCGACGGCACGGCACGCCCCCACTACGCGAGACTAGTGGAAACCCTCTCCGCTCTCAGCGAGGAAGATTTCCACAAAAAGCGCGAGGCCGTCGAGCTCGCCTTCCTTCAGCAGGGCATCACTTTCACCGTCTACGGAAACGAAGAAAGCACCGAGAAAATTTTTCCGTTCGACCTCGTTCCGAGAATTATTCCCGCCTCCGAATGGTCACATTTGGAAGAGGGGCTGATCCAGCGAATGACCGCGCTCAACCTCTTCCTGCACGATGTCTACCATGATCAGAAAATCATCAAGGACGGCATCGTCCCAATGGAGATCATCAAGTCCGGAAAGCACTTTCGTGAAGAAATGGTCGGTTTCGAACCGCCCAAAGGAATCTACATCCACATTTGCGGCACCGACCTGATCCGCGATCATCACGGCGAATATCTTGTTCTCGAAGACAACGGCCGTTGTCCGTCCGGCGTCTCCTATATGATCGAGAATCGCCGGGCCATGAAAAAGGCTTTCCCTCAGCTTTTCCCGGCATCAGGAGTTCAGTCTGTTTCGAACTACCCGGACAAACTGCATAAAGCTCTGCAATACATCGCGCCGCAGGCAGGTGCGGCCACGATTGCCGTGCTCACGCCGGGTATCTACAACTCGGCTTACTTCGAACATTGCTTCCTCGCCCGACAGATGGGAGCGGAAATCGTCCAGGGCCAGGACCTCGTCGTCAAGAGCGACGATTGTGTCTATATGAAGACAACGGTCGGCCTGAAGAGGGTCGATGTCTTGTATCGACGGATCGACGATGACTTCATCGACCCTGAAGTTTTCAATAAAGAGTCAATGCTCGGCGTCCCCGGCCTCATGCGCGCTTACCGCGCCGGAAACGTCGCTCTCGCCAATGCCGTCGGCACAGGGATCGCGGATGACAAAGTCACTTACTGCTTCGTGCCGGACATGATCAAATATTATCTTGATCAGGACCCCATCCTGCCAAACGTCGAAACCTTCCTGCCTTACCGCGAAGCCGACATGAAATACGTCCAGGAGAACATGGAAAATCTCGTCGTCAAGGCCGCCAACGAAGCAGGCGGCTACGGCATGCTGATCGGACCCGCCGCTTCGAAAGAAGAGGTCGCCGAGTTCCGTGCCATGGTGAAAGACAATCCGCGTGATTTCATCGCCCAGCCTCCCATCTCGCTCTCCCGTCACCCCACCTATGGTGATGAAGGCCTCGATGGTCGGCACGTCGATCTCCGCCCTTACATCATTCAATCAGACAAGATCCGGGTTGTCCCCGGCGGCCTCACGAGGGTCGCACTCCGGAAAGGATCGCTTGTCGTGAACTCCTCTCAAGGAGGCGGCAGTAAAGACACCTGGGTCTTAAACAACGATCAATAATCGCCGCACCTCTCCCTTTTACCCACTTACCTCCAACACCTATTTCATCATGCTTTGTCGCGTCGCCGATTCACTTTTCTGGATGAGCCGCTATATCGAGCGGGCCGAAAACACCGTTCGTCTTGTGGACGTCATGCACCAAACCATCCTCGAGTCTGAGCACTCAAACGAGGACGTTGGCTATGCCCACTGGGAACCCATCTTGCTAACTCTTGGCGACAGGGATGCCTACGACGCGATCTACCCGAAGCGCTCAAGTTTCAACGTCTCTGAGTTTCTGACCTTTAACGAGAAGAATCCGAGTTCGGTGTTTAGTTGCATTAAAAGCGCGAGAGAGAACGCCCGAACCGTCCGCGACCAGATCTCTACCGAGATGTGGGAAACACTGAACAAGCTCTACCTCTTCATTAAGAGAGCCGATTCCCAAATGATCTGTTCGGAATCCGACTTCGAATTCTTCGCCAGGATCAAAGAATTCGCTCATCTTTTCCGGGGTATTCTTGAGTCCACCTTTCCGCAGGATCTCGGATACGAATTCGTGGTTTGCGGGCGTGAAATTGAGCGCGCTGCGAAAACGTGTCAGATCCTGGATACCAAACGATTCATGTCCAGTTCCACCAGCGAGCCAGACGATGCGATCGATGCCGTCCAGTTCGCCGCGATGCTCCGCAGCTGCACCGGTTTTGAAGCATTTCACCATGAACACGGCTCCGATCTTGACACCATTCCGGTGCGTCAATTCCTCCTTCTTTCCCAGAAATTCCCGCGTTCAGCTCTATTCTGCATCAGACGCCTGCAAGTCGCGATGCACGCGATTTCGAATTGCCCGATCACCCTTTTCTCGAACGAACCCGAAAGACTCACCGGCAGACTCGTCTCAAAACTCAACTATGCTCTTGCCGTTGATGTCGAAGGTGAAAATGGTGACAGGCTGATCGATGATATCGAGACCGAGTTGGAAAATATAGCGATCGCCTTCAGTCGCCAATACATGCAGGCGGAAATTTACGACCCGGCCGTCGAAGCGACTCAAAAGCAGAGCCAGGGATAGCGGTCAGTTCAGCAGACTCCTCACTCCACCCGCATGACGCCGTTCATGATCATCCAATGCCCCGGAAAGGTGCAGAGGTAGGGATAGTCGCCCGGTTCTCTGGGTGCGGTGAAGTGGATCGTGAACTCACCTTTCGGATTCACCATGTCGGTGTAGGCGATGACGTCGTTACTCTCCGGGACGTAGTGGCGGGCGAGCCCTTCCGGATCGGTGATCATGAGATTACACGCTTCACCGAGACTCTGAAGAGAGCCGGGTTTGGCGAGAAGCCAGTTGTGCGGCAACGCGTCGGGATTTTTGAAAACGAGGGTGAGCCGTTCCTCTGCTTTGGCAGTGAGTTCTTTCTGCTCAAACTGCAAACCGAGCGCGGCTTCGACGATGATTTCGCGTCCCGGTTTTCCATTGGTCCAGGAGTTCCTTTTTGTCGGAGCGGATGCGGCGACTTCGGGCGGCGCTCCGAGTGCGGTCTTCGTGATTTCGGTGTAGCCGGGGAAAGCGGTGAACGGTTCGGCGAGGGCGTGCGCGGTGAGAAAGAGATCGTGGCCGGTGCTGAGGCGGAGGTGGATTTGATTCGCAGGAACGAGCTGCGGGATTTCGAGGAAGAGCGTTCGCCCATCGTCGAGGGTCTTGACGCTGCGCACTTCGAGCGGATCGTGGCCGGGCGTGTCGGGGTATTTCAGTGAGAACTCGGGGGAGCCATAGGCGGCGCTGTATCGGTAGTTCCAGCATTGGGCGAAGCTCGTCGCGGCCTCGGCGTTTTTCACCGGTTGATTGAAGTGAACGAGGACCCCATTGTCGCGCGCTTCGAATCCGATCGGGACCGGCTCGTCTCCACCGGTGAAGCGGACGCGCTGAAAACTACCATCCATCGGTGCGTAGTTGCCCCAACCGTTCATGCCGTTGACATAGAGATGACCGTCGTTGGGATTGAAGCGGGCGCTCTGCGGCGCGGCGTCAAAGTTTCCACTGATCCGGGTCGCGGCGGCCTGCCATTTTCCCGCGACCTCCTGCCGCATCACGAGCCACGCGCTGCCGCCCCCGGAGGAAAGATGGATCAAATTTCCGTCGCCCCGGAGTGCATCCCATTGCGTCCCGGAGATAAAAGCCTGACTGCTGGAGCTGTTGTCTTCGCCGCGTGGCAGATACATCAGCACCGGTTCGGGTGTCGCACCGTTTTTCGGCCCACCGTGCCCGAAGTAAGCGCCTTCGTTTTCGCCCAACTCGATCTGACAAATCGCGGAGGCCGGAGTCCAGTCGCCTTCCTGAACGCTCGTCGTGAGAAAGCGTCCGTCGGGCGAGAGACCGAGGCCGTTAGGGTTGCGGAACCCGGTCGCGAGAACTCCGAGTTCATCGCGACCCGCGATGCGGCAGACGCCCTGATTGCCGGACGTGAAAAGCCAGCGGCCCTGCGTGTCCTGCTCCAGCCCGATCACGAAATCGTGTCCGCCCGGAGAGGTCTGCATCGCATTGGTGACGCACTCGTAGAAGTCGGCTTCGTCATCGCCGTTGAGATCGTGAAGACAGGTGATCTGATCGCGCCCGAGGACGTAGAGTTTGTCATCGACGATCTTCATCCCGAGCGGCTGATGAAGTCCGGTCGCGAAACGTTTCCAGCGCACGTTTTCGAGCGTTTCGTCGATACCTTTCACGAGCCAAACCTCGCCGGTCATCGTCGAGATCGCGGCGCTGCCGTCGCTGAAGAAATCATGCGCCGAGATAAAAAAGAGCGTGCCGTAGGGATTTTCGAAAGGGATCCCGATGGTGTCGGTCGCGAAGGGTGTTTGGGTGCCGAGGGAGCCTTTCGTTTCGAGCCACTGGGGCCATTGCGCGGGGCCACCGCGGGTCTTGTCAGCGAGGTCGGGCGAGGTTCCGTTCAGGGTGACGAGATGCCGTTCGTCGCCGGTTTTGTAGGCGAAGATCACTTCGTCGCCGTGGCGATAAAAGCCTTCATAAGTGCCCGTCATGGAATCATCGGTGGTAGCGATCACTTCGCCCTGCATCGGAGCCCCGGAACTGAAGCCGCGACGATGGTCCTTGAGTTCGATGAAACCGCCCTTCCATCGGACGGGGAAACTCAGGGTGGTCGGGTCAAAGACTGCCGCCGTGTCACCGTCGCGGACACAAACTGCTTTGGGAATTTTCAGACCCGCGCCATTAAAAACACCGCTGAAGACCGTGCCAAGATCCGACGCGGCCCAGCGCCCGTCGGCCCAGGTTTCCTTATCATTCTGATTTCCCCAATGGCCCTGTTGCCCCCCATCCATTCCCGGGAAAGCAGGAATGAGTGCGGGTAGCGGTTTCTCCTCCATGAAATGGAGCGCCTGCTTGCCATAGAAATCGAAGACACGCTCGCGGTTCACGAATGCCTCCCAGTGGCGGAAATCAGCCTTATCGAGGGGCGGTCGACCCGGCGTGAAGGGCGCAGGATCGGGCGCTTTGACGAGGGGCGGCGCGTCGGGGAGATCGTCGAAATTCCACAGTCCGAGGGTGCTGGCGAGTCGCTCGCGCGGGGCATCGTCGGAGCTTTGTTTCACGACGCCGCGTGAAAGGCGCACGTCATCAATGAAGCCGTCGCAACCGAGCTTGCCCTCGACGAGCTGGCCGAATGCGAGGCGCACTTTGGCATCGGACGGTCCCGGTTTCGCCGCGCCGAGAGGGTTTTCAAAGACCTTTTTCCCGTCGACCCAAAGAGTCACTCCGGTCTCGCTCACACTGGCGGCGAGGTCATGCCATTTGCCGTCGCAGATATCGACGCCGGAATCGTAATCGCCGCCGCGACCGGGGAGGTAGAGGGCGAGCGTTCCGCGTTTCGCATGAGTGTAGAGTTCCCAATGGGTGCTCGCGGACTTCGGGTGACAGGCGACGAGGATGTTGAAGCGATCCTTGCTCTCGAGCTTCGCGCGGCATTCGATCGTGAAGGGCAGCGTGTGAAAATCAGGGTTACCCTCAACGACAAGTCCGCCGGTGAGGGCTTTGCCGAATGCTTCGTTCAGGGAGGGAATCCCCGCAGCGCTGGAAGGCTGGCGAGCTGTCGATGCGGATGCCGCCGGTTTCTCACTCCAGGTGCGATACTTTGGCTTGGGTCCGGGTGCGGCGTCGTCAAGCTGCGGGACGAGCCAGTTCAGCGCGTCGAGATTGTCAAGAAGCCGACCTTCCGCGTCTTCATTGGTGTGATTGAGAATCCCGATGGGACCGTGGTAGCCGCTCGCACGAATTTGGCGCAGCACTTTGAGATCCTCAGTCCCGACCCCGAGCGGGAGAATCTTGCGGCCCTTCTTGTCACCACCGACATCCATGCCGTTGAGGTTGAGACAAATCAGATGTGGCTGGATCGCTTCGAGGAGTTTCGGAAGGCGGTCGAGGTGCCCGTGGGCATGGTGCAGGTTGTAGACGATGCCGACATTCGTGATCCCCTCCCCTTTCAACGCCTCGATGATCGCCAACTGGTTTTCCGGCTCCCCGAACCAGCTCCCGTGATTGTAAAGACCGACGGTAAGGTCATGCTCCGCCGCCGCGCGGGCGATAGGAAGGAGGCGTTCCCTTTCCGTCGCGATACGCGCCTCCTGATCGGAAGCATCTTTGACCTCGATGGGGCCGCCGTTGCCGCTGACCCAGAGCTGGGGCTTGACGCCGTGACGTTTGAAAAGTTCCAGCGCGGCCGTTGAATGATCGTTGAAGACCGACGGAAACCACCAGCCGAGCAGCTCGATGTCATGCTTTTTGAGGGCGGTCATCTCTTTATCCCACTGCGGGATATGCTCGGGACGGTAGTCGTAGACGAACTGGGTGATGCCGAGCTTTTCCAGCATCGCGGCCCGTTCTTCGGGACCACGTTTTTTCCCGTCGAAGGGGACGATGCACCAGGCGGCGAGGTTGGATGAATCGAAGAGATCATCGGCGGCCCCTGCGGCAAAAGGAGTCATCAAAAGAGCGAGGCAGAATGTGGTGGAGAGCTTTCTCATCGAGTCGTGCTAAGCGGATTTTAATTTCACCACGAATGGACACTAATTCACACGAATAAATCTATCGACTCAGCCAATCGATGCGCGTCCGTTCGGTTTTCCTGTATTTCCCCGCCTACGCAAACACGGGCTTCCCATCTCCCCTGCACCCCTGACAGACTACTTTGGTGAAAACAAAACGTGAATTCCTCAAAACATCCGCCCTCGCTCTCAGTGGGGTCGCAGCTTCCGCCCCATTCCTCAATTCCCCCGCCCAAGCCGCCGAGATGACCGGCATCCTCAAAAAGGGGGTCAAATTCTCGATGGTCAAAGAACCCGATCTATCGATTGTCGATCAGTTTAAGATGCTCAAAGAAGTCGGCTTTGACGGAACCGAACTCCGCACCGAAAACCACACGGACTATAAAACTTACCGCGAAGCAGTCGATAAATCAGATTTCCCCGTCCATGGGATCGTCAATTCGGACAAGCCAGACCTCGAAACAGCGGTGAAATTTGCTAGCGACATTGGAGGGGATTCCGTCCTTTACGTCGCGAAATACGACAAGAAGCGTCCGCTCATGGAAAGCTGGGACGAAACGATCGCGGTGATCCGGAAAGGACTTCCTGCGGCCGAAAAACACAAGGTCAAAATTCTCGTCGAAAATGTCTGGGCCGGGTTTCTCATCAGTGCCCTAGACATGGAGCGCTACGTCGATGAGGTAAATCACCCCTGGTTCGGCGCTTACTATGACGTCGGAAACAACGTCCGCTGGGGAGTCCCCGAGCATTGGATCGAAGTCCTCGGGGATCGTATCGGAAAGCTTGATATTAAGGAGTGGGACGAGAAAAAGCACGCCAATGAAGGACTGCGGCAGGGATTCGGATCGGAATTAGGCGATGGAACGATCGACTGGGCTGCCGTGAGAGCCTCGATCCGGAAGATCGGATTCAAAGGCTGGGCCACGGCAGAAGTCGGTGGCGGAAACCGCGAGCGACTCGCTGATATCTCCCGCCGGATGGACGATGTGCTCGGCCTTGTCTAGCTTTTGTGCTACGCGATTTTCCTCAAAATGCTTTGGATTTTTCTCAAATATGGTAGATTCTAACCGCGTTCAGCCTCGGACATTATGCCGCCAGTCTGCCTCACTGTCATTGACTCTTGTCTCTAAGATACCGCCGATTGAAGCCTTGCCCTCCGGGTCATTGTTGAACCCTCAGAAAGCTATTAAATGAAATTGTATATTGGCAATTTGCCCTACGAGTCCTCGGAAATTGAACTTCGCGAGTTTCTTTCCGAATACGAGCCCATCGTTGATTTTCACATGCCGATGGACCGCGATACAGGCCGCCCCCGTGGATTTGCCTTCGTCACTCTTTCCAGCAAAGAAATCGGACAAAATGCTGTCGAAAATCTTGACGGCACAGATTTCAACGGTCGCCCAGTCCGTATCCGCGAAGCTGAAGATCGCCCCCGCTCAACTGGCGGTGGCGGCGGAGGAGGTGGCGGCTACGATCGTGGAAATGATCGCGGCGGCGGTGGCGGCGGCGGTGGCGGCGGCGGTTACGACCGTGGTGATCGTAATGAGCG
>CAZOUP010000030.1:0-41476 GCA_964583035.1 uncultured Akkermansia sp. | reverse complement strand
GAATCTACGCGGGCATGAGCACGACCACCACGGGGCCAATTTATTGACGCTTACCGCGCGATGTGCTTATGATTCGGAACTGATAAGCTCGCTATTTCACCGAGCTTAATCATGATGATGTGACTACCTCGCTGGCGGGCCGTTTGCCAGCCGATCGATTCGAAGGCTTTGACCAGTTCCTGGCCGGACACCACCGGAAGCTTTGAGGACATTTCGAAGCGTGAGTGATTAGACCGCTAAGGGGACGTCAACGTTCCGCGTTTCAACGGTCAATGGCATGCCCTGCTCAGATCGAACCTCAAGACATAGCGCAATCGCTTCAAGGATGTTTTTCTCAGCCTCTTCTTTTGTTTCGCCCTGACTGACACAACCAGGTATCGCAGGGCATTCGGCGATCCAGACTGCGTCTTCATCGCGTGTAATCGTAATGGTAAACTTCACGGGGAATATTGTAGCGTTTTTTTGACTAGCTGTCGATTTTAAGCTTTGTCGTAGCGGTATTCGTAAACACCACTACGGCCGCTTCAACTTAAAATCACCGAGATCGCCTTTGTCGCTGGAGTAGGTCGCGGTAAAAGAGTTGCCCTGGATTCGACCTTTGTGGCCGAAGGTTCCGAAGGGACCGAGGCTCTGCTTGCCATCGACGCGGTAGCTGCCTCCGCCGCCCACGACGGGGTAGGTCACGCGGTAGCTTCCGGAGAAAATTCTAGCCCAGGTTGCATGGTAGTGAAAATCGTATTCACCGGGCTTCTTTTTCGACTCTTTGACCACCGCTCTGAGATTGCCGGTGTGTCCGTTCGTGTTCGTGGTCCAACTCCCGATCCAGGGTCCTTCGGGGCTTTTGATTGCTCCGGTTTCATACCCTGCCACGGCGGTTTTCCACTCCTTTTCAAAACTGGTGCAACTGGTCAGCATCGCGACTGCAATGAGGGTGAGACAAAAGGGGAAGAGTTTCATGAAAGACTACCCGGAAATGAAACGGATTTCCCGCAGGCTGCAAGTGGCGAAATCAATGCGAAGGGGAATCCTCCTGATCATTCACGACGAGGCAGAGTTGCACGACCTGCTCGGCGATTTTTCCAAGAGGGGCCGCTTTTGTTTCGGCGTCGGTGGCGTTTCCGAATTTCACTTCGTCGGCCCGAACGAGAAATGACTGGAGGTGCTGCTGCGCGGCGGCGGGGCAGCGGGTTTGTTCGCGGGCGATCCGGGCGAGAAATTCCTGGGTCGTCTCGTAGCGGATCGGGTCCTGGAATTTTTCGGAAAAATAGTCTTTTAGCGCCTCGGAGAGGGCGAGGGTGTATTCATTCGGGGAGAGCTCTTCACGGGCGCGTTGGGCGGCACTGAGTCGAGCCACGGCCTTTTGTTCCGGAGATCGCGCTATGTTCGCCTTTTGATTTACTTTGAGAAATCGCCAGAGCGCCCACGCGGCAAGAACCAACATGAGAATCCCGATCAAACTCCAAATGAGAAACGGCCAGAAGCTGTCTTTTGGCGCGAGGACGACGATATCGAAAATGTCGTCCTCAGGCGGGACCGCTTGCGCGAGCATCTGGAAAAATCCCGGATTCATGAGGCGTGCCCGGCGCTGGTTCGGCGCTTAAAGAACCCGTGTAGCGCAGGGATGTATTCTTCATCGGTCCGCAGGGAGAGCTTGTCGATCGAAAGTCGCTTAAACTGTTGGTCGATCTCTTCCTGCCACTCCCGTGCCGCTTTCTGATATGCGGTTCTGACGCGCGGGTTCGAAGTATTGACCTCGACCTGTTGCCCGGTTTCCGGATCTTCGAGGCGGACCTGTCCGAGGGCTGGAATCGCGAGTTCGGCAGGGTCGCTGATCTGAATTGCGACGAGGTCGTGTTTGCGATTCACGATGCGCAGGTCGGCGGCGAGATCTTCTTCGAAGAGAAAATCGGAGAGCATGAAAACGAGGGAGCGTCGGCGCACCGCATTTTTCAGGAGATGAATCGGTCCCTCGAGCGAAGTTTTGTGGCCGCTTGGTTCATGCAGGAGAATTTCCCGGATGATGCGCAGGGCATGGCCGGTGCCCTTTTTCGGGGGGAGGTAAAGCTCAACCTCATCGGTGAAGAGGATCAGCCCGACTTTGTCCTTATTCTGAAGCGCGCTGAAAGTGAGCAGCGCCGCGACCTCGGCCATCATTTCCCGCTTGCTCGGGCCGTGGCTGCCGTAGTTGCCCGAGGCACTGATATCGACGCAGACAAAGACGGTCATTTCGCGCTCCTCGATGAATTTTTTCACAAAAGGGTGACCCATCCGTGCGGTCACGTTCCAGTCGATGGAGCGTACCTCATCTCCCGGTTGGTACTCACGAAAGTCTTCGAAATCGATTCCGTCGCCCTTGAAGCTACTGTGATACTCACCGCCGAAGCTCTCGCGCACGAGACCGCGAGTCCGCAGCTCGATCTTGCGAACGCGCCTCAGAATTTCGGTGACTTCTGATCGCGTGTGCTCGGAGAGGTGGTCATCCCCGCCGGGTTTCGCTTTAGGTTTTGACTTGAAAAGGGACATCGGGAATTCGCTCAGTTTCCGGCGAAGGCCTCACTCATCGCACCGATTTCCTCCGGCGTCATTTCGCCCATGCGAATGACAAGGCGATAATTGACGCTGAGCGGTTCGTTTTTGGTGACCTCGGTGGCGAAGTAGCTGCCGAAACGCCCGTAGTCGCGCTCGCTGTATCGAGCAGGCTTCGGGTTTCCTGGCGAATCCAAATAGGCAACAGTGTAGGTCTTTTCGCTCAAGCGGAAGGCCATCCCTTTCCAAAGCTGATTGCGGGTCTGGTCATTGTCGGATTTTGCTGACCAGTTCATCGTCACGCCGGGTTTTCCCACCCCGGTTTCGGGGCGCAGGTAGTAGGTCGCCTTCGCCGTATTTTCAAAAACAGACTGGCTCGCGCGGAATTGAAACCCGGCGTGTTGTGGGTCTCCATCGAGCCAAAGCGAGGAAACGAGCGGTGTCAGGGTGGAGGTGAAATCCACGATGACATCATCGTCCTTCAGTGAAAAAGCCATGGTCCGATCTTCGCTCGCAAACGCTTTCCCGTCATCACCGAGCCAGTCGATTCGTGAGGTGAATGAAGCCTCGTTCGCGCTCGCGTTTTGTTCGGTGAATTCGCGATGAACCTGAGCGGCCTTGCGACAATGCCAGGTATCGACTTTTTCATGCTGGACTCCGGTATCGTCGGTGTAGCTAATCCTTGAGAATCCGTAGTAGATGCCGCGATGGTGAGGGTATTTTCCGCCCGGCCCTTTCGTGATAAAGCTGTCCCGACTCCACCATTCAAAGAGATGACAGAACGGTTTGTAAGTCTCATCGCGCCGTTCGGTCGAGGATTCATCAATCGGTTCGTAGACGTAGCGGGCGATGGAGCGGGAGCCGTGTGTAAGATCGAGGTGTTTGCCTGGGGTGTCTTTCCACGAGAACTGGGCTTCCGCGAATTGGGGAAGGCAGGCGCAAAGCGCGGCGGCGAGGATGAGTTGCTTGATCATGGGGCGACGAGTCCTTTCTCTACCATTTCATTTTTTGAAAGTCGCGGTCTCACTCTGGCATCGGTGGGGAGGCCGGTGACGCGATCAAATTCATCGGCGGTGCGCAATTCCGGTGCGCTGTCTCCGGTCTTTTTCTCCCAGTCGGCGAGGGCGGCCCGCATCGCGCGAAGGAGCGGTGCGAAGCGTTCGTCTTCGACGAGATTGTTTAGTTCGTAGGGGTCGAGTTTCGTGTCGTAGAGTTCTTCTTCGGGCCGGGGGGCGATGAAACAGGCCTCCTGCGCGGGAGTGAGTTCTCCTTTTTCACGAAGTCGAAGCAGTTCAATATAGGTAGGACTCCGGAGGCCGTCGGCGGAGGGAGTCTGGGGAAGATCAGGATAGTAGTTCCGGATGTATTTGTAGCGTTCATTCCGGACGGCACGGACGTGATCCTCGAAATCATGCCAATTCTTTTCGGAGTAGATGTAGTCCCGCAGCGGCTTCTCAGGGGCGGTCAGAAGAGGGGAGAAATCGATCCCTTCGAAGGTCTGTCCGGGATTCCCGATGCCGCCAAGTTGCAGGAAGGTTTTCGCAATATCGACCGTGCTCACGAGCTTCGTACAGACGCTGCCCGGCGCGACCGTGGCGGGCCACTTCACGAGCCAGGGTGTCCGGATTCCGCTGTCATACATCGTGGTTTTATCACGGGGAAAAGGGCGGCCATTGTCACTGATGAAAAGGATCAAGGTGTTGTCAGCGACGCCCTGTGCCTCAAGTTCATCCATGACGAGACCGACATAGCGATCAAGACGGGTGATCTCGTCGTAGTAAATTTGATAGTCGGCCCGGACGGCGGGCGTGTCAGGGTGATAAGGCGGCACTCTGATTTCCTCGGCCCGGGAGGGATCGGGAATGATCCCGGCGTGGTAGGGGCGGTGAGGGTCGAGCGCGGCGAGCCAGAGGAAGAAAGGTTTCCCGGCGGGGCGGTCCCGCATCATTGGAATCCAGTCGGCGCATCCACTCTGCGCTTCGCCTTCGAGAGTTTCCTTAAATTCACCGGTCGTGTCGCCTTCGGGAAGCTGAAACCCCGAGGTGTCGACTTCACGAATTTCATCAAAGCGGTCACGAATTTCGTCGCCGAGATGCCACTTTCCGGCGGCAGCGGTCCAGTAGCCCTTTTCCTTTAATTTCTCGACAAAAGTAACCTGCGACTTTGGAACCGGCCAATGCAATTCATCGGCATCAGTCTGGTGCGCGTAGCGACCGGTGATGATGCTGGCGCGGCTTGGGCTGCAGGAGGAAATCGTGACAAATCCATTATCAAATCTCATCCCTTCATCAGCGAGGCGCTGGAGATTCGGGGTCATGATCGAGTCATGCCCGTAGGGCGACGAGTCATCCCAGGCGAGGTCATCCGCGATGATGAGAACCAAATTCGGAAGCTTCAGCAATTCCGCTTGTTTCGCGATCTCCTCCGGGCTCGGGACTTCTTCTTCCTGCGCTGAGAGAGGCGTGAAGAGAAGCGGAAAAAGAAGACAGACGAAGAGGCGTTTCAGCATGTCGGGAATGAAGCAGAATATTTTGGAGATGCCAAGCATCCTCTCAATCGGATCAGGCCAAAATAGCGGTGTTGCGTCGGTTTTCGTCGTGACAAACGAGCGTCCCTTGCTCAGCCTCATCCCAATGTCGCGCAGTCTGATCATCGGCCTCTTTTTCACCTTCTCTTTCCAGTGGGGCTTCCCGGGTGACTCCTTGCTCTCTCTGGCATCGGATGCCTGGAGTGCGAAGGATCAGTCGGCTGTCGAAATGTCAGCGGCGGGGTTTGTCTTTGAGAAAGCCGGGGGTGTCGTTTTTTCGGGAAAGACCAACATCAGCGAGGTGATCCGTAAGGCTGAAGAATTCACGGTGGCGTTTCGGTTCCGTTCCGGAGATCTAAATCAAAAAGGACCAGCCCGGATTTTTTCCCTCTCGAAAGACACGAGTAATCGCAACCTCACGATAGGCCAGGAGGGTGATAAAATTGAAATCCGTCTGCGAACTACGAAGACGAGTGGGAACGGACTTCCGGGCTTTTCATCCCCTGCCTTGCTCAAAGAGGGGCGGTGGATTCATCTCGTCCTGACACGAGCGGAAGGAGGGCGGACGACTCTCTACCTCGACGGCGAAGTCGCAGCGGAAGAGACCGTTTCAGGGAGTCTGAAAAACTGGGACCTTCGGTTTCCTTTGATTCTAGGCGACGAAGCCTCCGGAGGGCGTTCCTGGAAAGGCAACCTGAGCGATCTGGTCGTTTCCCCGGTCGCCATGAGCGGTCCCGAAGTGAGAGATCTTTTCAGTGCCCGTGAGCCCTCCCGCGCAAAAGGAGGCGACTTGACCTCCGTTTCATCAAGTGATCCCAATGCCGTCCTCTTCGAGACGAAGGTCACGACAATCCTGACACAACATTGTCTGGAGTGCCATGACTCGGCCACGGCGGAGGGAGATCTCGATCTTTCGAAGGCGCTCGCGAGTCACACCGCCGATGGAATTCTCGTGCCCGGTGATGCCGCCGCAAGCCTGCTTTGGGAGTCGATCGAGCACGATGAAATGCCTCACAAAAGGGAGCCGCTCTCAGACGCTGACAAAGCAACATTGCGCGAGTGGATCGAAGGCGGCGCGGCCTGGACTGTCGAGTTTATTGATCCCGCGCTCTACTCCCGGGCTGTCGAAGAAAATCCTGAAAGAGCGAGGAGATTGACGGTGAGCGAATACATCAACACGGTTCGGGACGTCTTCGGAGTGGATGTCGAGGAAGAGGCGGGAAGCATTCTTCCCCCTGAAGTTCGCGCCGATGGATTCAGTAACACGGTCTACAATCTGAACGTCGATCTCAAGCACATCGAAGGGTTCTCGGAACTTGCGGGAATCACCGTCGACAAGCTCGATATCGCAGCCTTCGTGAAACGTTTCGCAAACAAGCGGGATCACACCGACAAGACGATGATTGCTTTGATCGAAGAAATGACGCCATCGATTCTGCGAGGTCCGCCGCTTCGAGAGGAGACCGCCCTGTATCGCGGAATCTCGACCGCAGTCGCGAGCGCCGGTGGAGACGTCGATGAAGCGGTGGGATTTGTGATCGAGGCGATGCTCCAGTCTCCGCGATTCCTCTACCGTCTTGAAAAACCGGTCAGCGGTGACCGTGCGCGACGGGTGAGCGATTACGAACTCGCCTCCCGCCTGAGCTACACGATTTGGGGAAGCAGTCCGGATCGCGAGCTCTTGAAGTTGGCAGATGAAAGGGGCTTTGATCGCGAAGGCGAACTTGCGCGTCAGGTTCAACGAATGCTGGATGATCACCGAACCGTGGGTCGGTCTTTGGAATTCTGCTCCGAGTGGTTAAATCTGGACCGGCTTTCTTTTCTCCAGCCGAATCCTGAGCACTTCCCGGACTGGGATTCCTCCCTCGCGACTCAGATGAAAGCGGAGACCCTGCGATTCTTTGAGGAGGTCGTCTGGAACGAGGCACGACCGCTCGGTGATCTCCTCAATGCCCCCTTTTCCTTTCTCAATCGGGATCTCGCCGCTCACTATGGTCTTGAGACCGCGGTCGGAGATGGCGAACTCGTCAAAGTGAGCTTGTCCGATACAGCGGGGCGGGGTGGCATCCTCACCCACGGGAGCCTTCTCACGATCGGAGGGGACGAAGCGTCGATGGTCTCGCGCGGTCTCTTTGTTTTGAATGATCTCCTTCGTGGTGTCATTAAAGATCCGCCGCCCTGCGTCGATACAACCCCGGTCGCAAGCAGCGCAAACCAGACGAGACGCGAGATCGCGATGGAGCGGGTCGCGAATAAAAACTGCGGCGGATGTCACTCAAAGTTCGAGCCGCTTGCCTACGGGCTTGAGAAATTCGATGGTCTCGGCAGTTACCTGAGCCGGGATGAACATGGGAACGTGCTTCGTGAGGACGGTGAAGTCCTCTTTCCCGGTGAGGCCAGGCCGGTGAGCTTCGCCTCGATCGAAGAATTGATGAATATTCTAGCCGGGAGCGACCGGGTCAAAGAAACGATGACGTGGAAGATCGTTCAATTTGCCCTCGGGCGCCCGTTGAACGCAAATGACGCCGGAGCCGTCGCGCAGATTCACGAGGAGGCGACGGGAAATGGCGGTCGCTATCGTGATGTCATCTCCGCTCTCGCTTCGAGCCGCCTCATTCGCTATGCGGATCCCGGCCCGGCGGGCGACAACTGATTCTCATGAAAACCAATCCTCTCTCCCGTAGAACCCTTCTTCGTGGCCTCGGTGGTGTTGCCGTCGGGCTGCCGCTCATGGAGGAAATGCTGCCGTCGAGTCTGTATGCCGCGAAGGCGGTTCCCGAGATTCCGGTCCGCGCCTTCAATGTCTTTTTCGGCCTCGGAATTCCTGCGCCGGTGCAGCCGGATGACTTTTCCGACGTGCTCGAGCCGCTCGCCCCGCTGCGCGATCAGCTCCTTATTCTCCGGAAAGTGAATCAAATCCGCTGCGACCGCTCCGGCATGAACGCTCACTTTGACGGCGCTTCCGGAGCCTTCACCGCGACTCCTCCCGATGGCGAGGCACGCGCGGGCGGTGCGTCGCTTGATCAACTCGTGAAGCGCACTCACTATCCTAACGGAACACCCGACGGGATCGTCCCCACCTTAATCAGCGGCACCTATTTCCGGCGGAGCCGGGTGGGCCGCTACGTTCACAGTTACAATCCCGACGGAACCGTCGCCGCGACGATCCAGGAGCGTCCCCGTGACCTTTTCGAACGCGTCTTCGGACGGGTTGAGCTTTCCGGAGACGGTGATGAGCGGGAGGAAAGATTGAAACGCAGTGTCCTCGACTCCGTCATGGAGCAATACCATCTCTACACCGGAGCGAATTCCCCGCTCGGAGCGGCTTCCAAGGAGCGTTTCAAAGATCATCTTGATCGAATCCGTGAGTATGAGCAGCGCTCCTTCGCTCTCAAAGTCGATGACCCGAACGCGCCCGATTTACCCCCGCCTTCAAAGCTGAAACATGGCGGAGCCGCTGACCCCGGTGGTGAGGGGATTGATATCACCCTCGAAGAGCTGACGGGGGCGTGGCGCATCATGGCTGATTTGTATGCGCTCTCCATTCAGATGGATCGCGCCCGCTTTGGATCACTGACCTTCCTCGCCGCCGGCGAACGGATCCGCTTGAAAGGGGATTATCACTTCGGCGGTCGCCTCATTCATTCATTCGACGACGCAGCGCAACTTAACGCCTCCGGTTCAAAAGGCTGCAGTCATGAGTGGTGGCACAAGTTCAACGAAGAAAAGTCGAATGAACAGCTGCGAGCCCATGCTCATATGAAAATGCGCGAGGTCGCTTATTTCCTTCAGCGCCTGCACGAGGGGGATGATTGCCGCGAGGCGAACGGAAAGAGCCTCCTCGAAAACACCATGATCACCATTTCGACCGAGTCAGGAGACGGGCGGCACAACGATGTCAAACGCGAGCTTTCCGGCGTTTTCCACGCCATCACGGGAGCAAACGGTCGCTTCAAAACCGGGCAGGTCATCGATGCGAATACCGAGGGCCTCGATCTCTACAACACAATGCTCTCCGGCATGGGGGCGAAAGAGAAGCTCGGTCCCGCAGATCGGAAGCACGAAAATCTGGATTCGATCATGGCGTGAGTTGCTTTGATCAGTAGACGTCGTTAGTGATTTCGTCAGCGTAGAGATTCACGTGGCTGATGATCTCATAGGAAGCCTCTTCGGGGACGCCGATCTCTTTCAGAGTTTCGATGAGGTGCTCGGTAAATCTTCCGAACTCTCGCTTGCTGATCGCCATGTGACGATGCACTTCACGCAGTGGTTTGCCACTGTAGGTGAGTGGCCCTCCCGTTGCAGCGGAGAAAAACTCCTTTTGCATCTTGAGGAGCTTATCCATCGGCGAGTTCTTGAAATAGGGGGCGAGTTCGGTATCGGCGAGAACTTTTGCGTAAAAACTTTCAAGGAGGCTTGAAATAGTTTCAGCGCCACCGATGCGATCGTAGAGGGAGATTTCGGATTCCATTGTTACACTCAATGAGCACGAATTAATCCAGTTCCGCCACGCGGATATTGCGAAAATCAATGCTCATGTCGCGGCCGCCATGAAGCTGGAGGCCGATCGGGCCCTTTGCCAATCCCGTGTCTGTCGTGTAGCTCATGACTTTTTTCCCATTCAGGGAAACGACATAATCCATTCCCTGAACTTCGATTTTCATTGAATTCCAGTCATCCATCTGGAGTAACTCCGCGACACCTTCCGCTTTGACGGGGTATCCTTTTTTCGGAATGTAGGGGGAGGCGGTCATGTCCCGCTTCAGAGATCCTGAGATGCCAATTTGAATTTGATCCGAATTTCGGAGGTGCACCCCGGAGTCAATCGTTCCGCTGACGAATTTGAATTCGAGATTGACGACGAAGTTCTCGAACTCCTTCTCGGTCCAGAGAATCGACCCCTCTTTCTCCGGCCCGCTTCTGACCTGGAGAACACCGTCTTCGACGAGCCACCAGATGTTATCAGCGGGCACCTTCCAACCGGAGAGATCTTTCCCGTTGAAGAGAGCTTCTTCGGATTGAACCGTTGAGACGAGAGCGGTGAAGGAGACCGAGAGAGTGGCGAGAAGCAGAGGGATTTTCATGTCTCAAGGAAACCTGAATCCAGTGTCCCTTGCAACTCTCATCGAAACCATGATGAAGACGCAATTTCTGCGACTTTTGGCTCGAACCCGATTCAGGTTTTCGCCTGGCTCTTCGCCCAGGAATCACGGAGCCCAACGGTGCGATTAAAGACCGGCATCTCAGCGGTGCTTTCGGTATCGACGCTGAAATAGCCGAGGCGCTCAAACTGGACGGTTTCCCCGGCGGGGACATCCACGAGGTTGGGCTCCAGTTTTGCGTCAGCAAGAATCTCAAGCGAATCGGGATTCAAGTGATCAAGGAAATTACGGTCTCCGCTGTCAGGGGACTCGATGTCGAAGAGACGATCATAGAGCCTGACCTCGGCATTCAGGGCGTGAGGGGCACTGACCCAGTGGATCGTCGCCTTCACCTTGCGCCCGTCCGGTGGGTTCTCTCCCCCGCGAGTTTCCGGATCGTAGGTGCAACGGAGTTCGGTGATGTTGCCGGAAGCGTCTTTGACGACCTCGTTGCAACAAATCCAATAGGCGCAGCGAAAGCGGACTTCCTTGCCCACGGTGAGGCGGAAAAACTTCTTCGGGGCATCCTCCATGAAGTCGTCCTGTTCGATGTAGAGCTCGCGGGAGAAGGGGACTTTGCGAGTGCCGAGTTCCGGTTTCTCAGGATTAATCACGGCGTCAAATTCCTCAACCTGATCTTCCGGGTAGTTCGTGATCACGACTTTGAGCGGTTTCAACACCGCCATGAAACGTGAGGCATCGGCGTTGAGGACCTCCCGAACGGAACTTTCTAACAATGAGATATCGTTCGTGCTTTTGAACTTCGTGATCCCGATGGTCTTGCAGAAGTTGCGGATCGCTTCGGCGGGGTAGCCGCGACGACGAATCCCTGAGATCGTCGGCATGCGGGGATCATCCCATCCGGAAACGTGATTTTCTTCGACGAGTTGCAGCAGTTTCCGCTTGCTCATCACGGTGTAGTTCAGATTAAGCCGGGAGAACTCAATCTGGCGCGGACGCGAGGGAACCGGAAGATTATCGAGAAACCACTCATAAAGAGGGCGGTGATTTTCGAACTCAAGCGTGCAAAGCGAGTGGGTCACATATTCCAGAGCATCGCTCTGCCCATGGGTGAAGTCATACATCGGATAGATGCACCAGGTGTCGCCGGTCCGGTGATGCTCCGTGTGCACGATTCGATAGATCACCGGGTCCCGCATGTTCAGATTCGGGTGAGCCATGTCGATTTTGGCTCTGAGAACTTTTGTGCCGTCCTGAAATTCTCCGGCTTTCATCCGGTTGAAAAGATCGAGGTTCTCCTCGACCGGGCGATCACGAAATGGGCTTTCCGTTCCCGGATGTTGAAGATCTCCGCGGCCGGCGCGCATCTCCTCAGCCGTTTGATCATCGACATAGGCTTTGTCGTTCTCAATGAGGTGAACGGCCCAGTCGAAAAGTTTATCGAAATAATCCGAGGCAAAATAGAGGTGATCGCCCCAATCAAAACCCAGCCACTGAATATCTTCTTTGATCGAATCGACATACTCGGTTTCTTCTTTGGCCGGGTTTGTGTCGTCAAATCTCAGATGGCAACGACCGCCGTATTCCTGCGCGATGCCGAAATTCAGGCAAATTGATTTGGCGTGACCAATGTGCAGGTATCCATTTGGCTCAGGCGGGAAACGAGTCACGGTACCGTCGTGCTTAACCGAAGCGAGATCTTCGTCGATAATCTCACGGATGAAGTCTTTGGAAGGCGAACGGGGAATACTCATAGGCGGCAGGGGCTGGAAATTAGCCGTTTTTGACGGAGGCGCAATGGATCAAGCAAGCTTCATTTGATCGATGGAGAAAATATAGCGCCATTTCGCAGTTGCCAGAACGTAACAATCGCTGAAGATTCCGCTATCGAGATTCATTCTCAATAACATCATGATCAAAACCCTCTCCACGCTCCTGATTTTTGGTGCCGCATTGCAGGCCTTCGCGGAAACCAAAGAAGTCACGCTCTATACGCAGCGGCACTACGCTTTTGACGAGACCGTTCATGAGAAGCTGCTTAAGGAAAAGGGGATCAAAGTCAACGTCGTCAAAGCCTCGGCTGATGAGTTGATTGCCCGGCTTGAGGAGGAGGGCGAAAACACTCCTGCAGACCTCTTCATGACCGCAGACGGAGCCGGTCTCGACCGCGCGCAAAAAGCGGGACTTCTTCAGCCAATCACGTCACCGGCGGTGATCGATTTGGTCCCTGCAACACTGAAAGATCCCGAAAACCACTGGGTCGCCGTTACTAACAGGGCTCGGGTCATTATTTACTCAAAAGATCGCGTCAAGCCGGAGGAGCTTTCCACCTACGAAGATCTTGCCGATCCGAAGTGGCGGGGTCGCATTGTGATTCGTTCCTCGTCGAACTCTTACAATCAATCACTCATGACGACGATCATTGCGGCAAACGGCGAGGAAAAGGCCGGTGGATGGGCTGCCGCCGTGAGAAAGAACATGGCGCGACCTCCGCAGGGAAGCGACCGCGATCAAATTCGCGCCGTCGCCGCCGGTCTCGCCGACCTCGCCGTCGCTAACACCTACTACGTCGGGCTTCTCGAAACCTCCGAGGAGCCAGCCGATCGCGAGGCTGCCGCTGCCGTCGGCCTTTACTTTCCGAATCAGGAAGGGCGGGGCACCCACGTGAACATCAGTGGAATTGGAGTCGTCAAAGGCAGTGAAAAAGCGGCCCTCGCGGAAGAAGTGATTGCGTTCCTCCTCTCCGAAGAGGTGCAAGCCAGCTATCCCGAAAACACCTTTGAGTATCCTGTCAATCCGGCCGCCCCTTGGTCGGAAAATCAGGAGCGCTGGGGCAAGTTCAAAGCTGACCCGGTCCCGCTTTCCACGCTTGGGGAACTGAACGCAGAAGCCGTCCGTCTCTTCAATCGTGCCGGGTGGGAATAATCCCGCTCGCTCTGTGACGGGATGGAATACGCTGAAACGACGTCGACTGCAAGGTCCTCTCCTCGTTCCGGGATCAGGTTTTGGCGAAAGCTGAAATCCCCCGACTCCTGGGGCCTCAGCGTGGGTGTCTTCACAACGGTGATCTGCCTGCCGATTCTCGCAGTTCTGATCCATCTCACGAAAGCGGGGCCTGAATGGGGGCACCTCGTCGAGACGGTGTTGCCGCGCTATCTGACCAATACGGCCGTGCTCGTGGTCGGTGTCACTGTGGTCGCGCTCCTCATGGGGGTGCTGCCCGCCTGGCTCGTGACGGTTCACGATTTCCCCGGACGACGCCTCTTCTCCTGGGCGCTGATTTTGCCGCTTGCCCTTCCGAGCTATGTGGCCGCTTTCGTTTTCTATCAGGGACCTGAGGCGGCGATCCCGTTTCTGATCTGGGTGCGGACGAACGTCGGCATTGATGCCTTTCTCAAAGCGGAGATCGTGATCCGCTACGGGTTGCTCATTCTCATGATGGGGGCCGTTCTCTATCCCTACATCTACCTCGCCTGCCGCGCTGCCTTTTCCCAGCAAGGGAGAACCCTGATCGAATCGGCCCGCTGCCTTGGTGATCGCCCCGGCGCGGTTTTCTTCCGCGTTGCGATCCCGCTGGCACGCCCCGCCATGGTCGCGGGAGCGGCGTTGGTGATCATGGAAGTGATCAACGACTACGGCGCGGTTCATTTTTTCGGTGTGCCGACCCTGACGGAGGGGATCTTCCGAACCTGGTTTGGGATGGGGGATAAGGTGTCAGCTCTGCGCCTCGCCGGGATCGTCATGCTCGCTGTGGCGATGCTTCTCATCGTCGAGCAACTCCTCCGGGGGCGCGCCCGCTATGTCGAGGCCGAAGGCAGCTCAATTCCGCTGGTGCGGAAAAGATTGAACAGGGGAAAAGCAGCGACGGCTTTTCTCTGCTGCCTTCTTCCTCTCGCGATCGGATTTCTCTACCCTGTGGGCCGACTCGTGCAGTGGTCGTGGCTGAATTTGACTTCGGATCGCGGCGTCAGTCTGACATTCGGAGAGTCGCTCTCGCGTGGTCTCATCTTGGCGGGAACCACGGCCCTGGTAGTGACCCTTCTCGCTGCGCTCTTCGCCTTCGGAGTTCGCCTGCGAGAGAACCCGCTCCGGAAAAGCTGTTTCCGACTCTCGGGGCTGGGCTACGCCACTCCCGGTGCCGTCATAGCCGTTGGCGTCCTCGTTGTTTTCGGCGGCCTCGACCGGCTGGAGATCTCCTGGATGCCCTTATTCAGCGGGACGATATTTCTGATCGGTTTTGCCTACCTTGTTCGTTTTTTCGCGATCCCGCTTCAGTTGAGCCGGGCGGGGATGGATCGGCTCGGGCCTTCGCTTGGGGAAGCTTCCCGACTACTGGGGCGGGCACCTTTTGCCACTTTTCTGCGCATTGATCTGCCACTCCTGAAAGGGCCTCTTCTCGCTGCCGCGATGTTGCTCTTCGTCGATATTTTAAAAGAGCTCCCGCTCACTTTGATTCTGCGCCCCGCCAATTTCGAGACGCTCGCGACGAGTGCCTTCAGTCTTGCGAAGGAGGCGCGTCTCCAGGCTTGCGCGGTGCCTTCTCTCATGATAGTGGCAGCAGGGGCAGTCGGCCTGTTGATCATGAATCGATGGCTCTCCCCGGCAAATTCGCATGAGTGAACCGGAATCCATCCTCAGTTTTGAGCACGTCTCGAGGCAGTATGACGCGCAATCCGTTCCGGCGGTGAATGACGTCAGTCTTGAGGTCATGAGAGGGGAGGTCATCGCCCTGATCGGCGAAAGCGGCAGCGGGAAGACAACACTCCTCCGGCTCGCGGCAGGGCTTGAGTTCCCCGATTCCGGAAAAGTTCTCATTGGCGGGGAAGTCGTCGCCGATGCTTCCCGGCCCCGGGCGGAAATTCCGCCCGAACGCCGCCGACTCGGGCTTGTCTTTCAGGATGGAGCGCTTTTCCCTCATCTCAATGCCTCGCGAAATGTTGCCTATGGCCTCAAAAAACAAAGTCGCGATGAAAAAGCCTCGCGTATCGCGGAATGCCTTGAACTGGTGGATCTGAAGGGGAAAGAAAACCGCTTTCCCCATGAGCTTTCCGGAGGGGAGCGCCAACGCCTTGCTCTCGCCCGGGCACTCGCCCCTCAGCCTAGATTGATCCTCCTCGACGAACCCTTCAGCCATCTCGATCCGGCCCTTCGGCGAAAATTACGGGAAGAGATTCGCTCGATTCTATCCGATCTCGGGCAAACCGCTCTCATGGTCACTCACGATCCTGAGGACGCGCTCGCGATCTCCTCACGGGTTGCAATTCTCAACGAGGGACGCATCCTCCAGACCGGCAGTCCATCTGAAGTATATCGCGATCCGGTGGATCAATATTGTGCCGAGCGCTTCGGTCCCGCCAACGGTGTTCGCGATCCGAAGACCGGAGTAATCACCTGGAAACGCCCCGAGGATGCCCGGTGGATTTCCTGCGAAATCGCCGATGAAGGCTGCATGGTCACGGTCGAGTCAGTTCGTTCCATGGGTTACATCTGGGAAGTCAGAGTCGTTCCCGACGATGATAAAAATGAGAGTTGGCTCTGCTTTCTCAAAGAAGGTGAGCAAATTAAGCCCGGCGAACGCGGCAGAGTCGCCTGGCGGGGGAATCCGGAGCCCGTGGCGTGGAAGTCTTAGCGTGTCGGACCTGGCTTCAAACTCAACAGGGTATGGTCACCGATCTAACCCTGTTAGGGACACTCCCCTACAAATCATCGAGGGCTTTCCAGGCGTCTGGATTGCCTCTGGGTTCTTCATCAGATTCTGCTGACTCGAGGGCTTGATCGACCAGCGCCGCCTTCGGGCAGACATGGCCTTCGATCAGCTCGTCACATCGAAGGTGTTCGGGGAGATTGAGGATAAACTCCTCGCGAATGACCTCTTCGAGAAGAAATGAGCGCTGCTTTTCTTCCAAATCGAGATCGCAATTCCAATCCGAAAAATTGGCTTCGTAGTCGTTGTATTCAAGACAGGTGCCGCACTTGAGTTGGAAAGGGCCTTTGAGGCTTCCGTAAAAAGCGATCACTTCGTCGAAGGCATGCATGTGAGCATCGAAAAGGACAGGCCCCATCGGACGGATCGAGTCGTCCGGGGAAAGGTCGAAGATCGAAGCTGCAAATTGGCCGGTCTCGTGCAGTCCCTCGTCAGGGATGTCTTTGATGAAAATCTCCATGGTGAAACGCTAGCAACGTCGAAAGTGAATCGTGGCGCAAGCTCTCTGAGTATCTCACGGAAAAAATGAGACGCATTTTCTCCCGATTCCAAAGTTGCCAGCGTTCCGCCCTTCGCCTATACCAAGCCCATGAGTCGCTATGCTATTGGATTGGATTACGGGACAAATTCCTGCCGCTCGCTTCTTGTCGATCTCGACAATGGGGAAGA
This sequence comes from uncultured Akkermansia sp., assembly GCA_964583035.1. Lineage (GTDB taxonomy): Bacteria > Verrucomicrobiota > Verrucomicrobiia > Verrucomicrobiales > DEV007 > Arctic95D-9. The sequence continues at coordinate 24,948 of CAZOUP010000030.1, read as the reverse complement.
GCTTGGATCAGTTGTTTTTCCCTACCCGTCGGGAAAACTCGGGATTTTGACCGATCCGGCAGATCCCAATGTGGCCCGCCAGAACCCTCAGGATTACCTCGACGGGATGGTCACGATCATTCGCGGCGCACTGGAGCAGGCGGCGGCGAACCGAGCCGGTTTTAACCCGGCAGACGTGATCGGGATCGGTGTGGATACAACCGGCAGCACCCCCATTCCGGTGAATGAAGAGGGGATCCCTCTCGCGCTCACTCCGGCGTATGCCGACAATCTCGACGCCCATGTTTGGCTTTGGAAAGATCATACCGCTCATGAGGAGGCCGCTCAAATCACGGCGCTGGCATCAGAGATGCGCCCCGAATACCTCGCCAAATGTGGCGGCACCTATTCAAGCGAATGGTGGTGGAGCAAAATTCTCCGTTGTAAAAATGTGGCTCCTGAAGTCTTTGCCGCCGCCTCGTCATGGATCGAGCACTGTGACTGGCTCCCTGCGGTTCTCACGGGAAATGTGAAGCCGTCCTCAGCGAAGCGGAGCGTCTGCGCGGCCGGCCACAAGGCCATGTATTCGAAATCCTGGGGTGGCCTGCCGGACAAAGAGTTTCTCAGCGCGTTGGATCCTGCCCTCGCGGAGCTTCGGGATCGGCTTTACGACGAGGCTTTCTCCTCGGACGTATCGGCAGGAACTCTGACCTCAGAGTGGGCTGGCAAATTAGGCTTGAGCGAAGGGATCACCGTGGCGGTGGGGGCCTTTGATGCCCACATGGGGGCAGTCGGCTCCGGAGTCAAAGCAGGAACGCTCGTGAAAATTCTCGGAACGAGCACCTGCGATATCACAGTACTTCCAGCGGACCGGGAGCTTGCAGATGTTCCCGGTGTCTGCGGCGTGGTCGATGGTTCCGTCCTCCCGGGGCACTACGGAGTTGAAGCGGGCCAGTCCGCTGTGGGGGACATTTTTCTCTGGTTCGTGAATCATCTCGTTCCGGATTCCTATGGGGCAGGGCAGGATGACAAATTCATCGAAATGGAAAAGCGCCTCAGCGGATCCAAACCCGGCGCAACCGGGTTGGTGGCCCTGGATTGGAATAATGGAAACCGCACCATCCTCACCGACGTGCGCCTCAGCGGAATGATTCTCGGGCAAACCCTTCATACTGAAGCTCACGAAATTTATCGCGCTCTGATCGAAGCAACTGCCTTCGGAGCGCTCACGATCGTTAACCGGATGGAGGAATACGGCATCTCGATTGACGAAGTCGTCAACACGGGGGGACTTGCGGTCAAAAATGCGACTTTGATGCAGATCTACGCCGACATTCTTAAACGCCCGCTCAAGGTCGCCGCGAGCGATCAGACCTGTGCCCTCGGATCGGCCATTTTCGGAGCAGCGGCGGGAGGCAGTATCACGATCTCAGAAGTGCAGGAGAAATGCTGCCGCATGAGAGAGGTCGAGTATCACCCGATTCCGGAAAACGTCGCCGTTTACGAGGAGCTCTATGAGATCTACAAGACGCTTCATGATGCCTTTGGAACATCCGCATGGAACGGCCAACTCGGTCACATCATGAAGGACCTGATCGATATCAGACAGAGGCAACGTGCCTGATTCTGTCGAAAATACCGGCGGCGGGAATCGAACCCGCACTCCCGAGGGAACGCGATTTTGAATCGCGCGCGTCTACCAATTCCGCCACACCGGCGCTTGAGACGAAGAGAAGCGGGAAAGCTCTCTCCGTTGACGAGCGAGGGCCGATGATAGGCTGGTATCGGAGAATTGCAAGGGCACTCCATTATAGACATCCGGTTGTGATTACCATTTTTTTTGCTTGAAGCTTCACTGCGGATAGAGGAAAGACGTTTCATGAGTTTTCTTCGCGTTGGAATCGTGTTACTCTTCATCATCGGAATTACGTCATGTGGCGAGTCGCCCGAGGAGGTTGAATCCGTGAACGAGTCCCTTAATGTTCCCTTGAAAGTGGGTGGCGATTCAGAAATAATCGGCAATGCAGAGGAATTGAGCTTCCCTGAAGCACTAAAGCTAAAAAGGGGGTTGGCGAAAGAATTAGCCAATTTGGAAAAACAGTTGCACGAGAAAGAGAAAGAGCTGGTTGAATCGAGTGCGGTGCTCGACGAGCTCAAAGAGGTTGAGGACTATCGATCGTTGCTGGAAGACACGGATGCAAAACTGAACGAATCCCTGCTCTTCTGGAGGACTGCGACTAGAGAGTCGTTCCGCGGGGTTAGATTAACTGAACTGCGTTTGGAGAGCGGAGAAGTATTCAGAACTGTCGTAATCGAGGTCGTTGAAGATTCTGAACTAACTTTCTCACATGCTGAGGGAACGGCGACGGTTGACATCCAGAATTTGCCTTTGGGTCTGCGACGGAACTTAATCCATGAAGAAACTGTCCTTTCAGAAATTTTCTCAAACTAATCTTTCCTATGAAGCCTTTTATCTTCATCCAAACAGTTCTGGCCGGAACATTTTCAATTGGATTCTCTGCTACCGAGATTGAAAAGGAAATATCCGAAATTGAAGCACAAATAACCTCGGTTACCGAGGCTATTGCCGAGAATATTTCTAAGTTTTCGAAAATCGAAGAAGGAAAAGAACTGATCGAGGCTTTGAGGGCTGAGTTTCCGGAGATGGAAGCGAATATTGAGGCGAAAGAAAGGCTAGGAAATATCTACCGCTCAGCTTATCGATTTGTAAGTCCAATTGCTGAAGGGACAGCGCTCGGCGATTTGTTACTGAAAGATGGGAGTTCGATCAAAGGTGCTGTTTTTGTCTCACCTGAAATTGACGGGTTGTCAGTGACTTCTCCAAGTGGGCCAAAGAGGATCGGGATAGATGTCCTACCGGAAGATTTGAAGGCTCGATTCGCATTTCCAAATCCGCCCGACACGTCTGGTGTCAGTTATGCCGAAGCAATGAACAAAAAGCCCGACGCAGCAAAATCGTCCGATGAAATTGAGAGTGAGATGGCAGCGTCATCTGAAGTTGAAGCGACTCCCGGAAATACAGACGCTACTGTTTTGTCCGCGTCTGCAATTGCAGATGTTGAGAAGACGGAAGCCGCAAAGGTAATTGTGGCCGAGAAGAGCGAGCGCAATTCAGCTCGCCAGAAGCAGATCGATAGCTTGCGAACGCGCTACTCAGCGACTTCAGATCAACGCAAGAAAGTAATTAATGAACGCACTCAGAAAGCTACAGAATTCCGCAGCTCGTCGATTAAGACCGCGAAAGCGACGGTAGATCGTGCAATGGAGCAGTTCAATTCAAAGATTTCCCAACTTGAGGATGAGCAAAGTCGGATCCAGAGTGAAATTGCTCGAATTCAGTCCGAATGGGAATAGACAAATTTAGAGATCATTCCAGCCAGTCGAGGTTGACCAGCCTTGCTGATACGAAGCCGACGGAAATTTGGGACTGTAATTCCAGCGGAATTCGATACTCGTCGTTGGAGACCCAAAGGGTTGTCGTTTTGACTTTGTCGTATTGCTTCAACGTCAGGTCCTCGTTCACTTTTCCAATCGTGGCATCGAGTCTGATCGTCTTGTAACTCCGCCCCTTAATTTTCCGCTCTTCACGCCCTGTGACGACGAGCTTAGCAATGTAGGGACGGTTGAATGGCGTCACTAACATTGTGACTTCCTCTCCCTGCTTCAGCTCCTGACTGCGAAGATAGAAAGCTGACGAAAGAACATCCTGCCCGAAATCAAAGGTGAACCGGGTCGTCGCAGTGCGGGCCTTTTCATCATCCTTCTTCGACGTCGTGGTGAAGACCTGTCTTTTGTCTTCGAAAATGATGTCGTAGTTACTTGATTCATTTCGCTCTTTCTCAGCCAACTGAAAGGTGATTGGGCGCAGGGAATTCTCATCGACAATGGAGCGAGCCCGGAAGTCGTAGGGCCAGAGAAGTCGGGCAAATCCGGTGCTCTTTCCTTTCGCGTCGCCAATGAAGCGTGACTGCCCCCCTTCGTTGCGAACGATCGAAACCTCAAACTCACCGGCATTCACTTTGTTGTTCCAGGCGAGAGTGTAACCGAGCTTCACGGGCCGGAGGTTCGCATGATCTCCGGGCGGAAGGCGGGTCACCTCACTCATCCACTCAGGTGGACCACTGGTCTGCGCTTCTCCCTTCATCGCCGGGGCGAGGACAAGGGTCACTAGGAAAATTACTCGAAACGTCATCTGGGGGGCAAACGTTTAAGCGTCGTGCAGGTTTGTTTCCGTCTTCACGCGATGGAGGCGTTGATATTCCGGAAACTCAAGATAATCATACTCATATGGCAAGAGTAAACCAGCTAAAGTTTTTGAAGTTCTTGCGACACTTCGGCCCGGTCCTGGCAATAGGGCTTTCGATCTCCCTCCTGAGCTGTGGCAAGCAGGAGGGTGCAGAAGATTTGCAGCCCGAACCAAAAGAGGCCGAAAGCGCTGAGGTCTTTGACTGGCCGCTCTTCAGGGGGGATTCTGAAATGCAGGGGGCCGCGCGGGAAGTCATCGCGCCGCCTCTGGCACTGGCCTGGTCCTACGAACCGCCCGTGGAAGAGGGCAAGCGACGCCCACCGATCGAGGCCTCACCGGTGATCAGCGACGGCGTGGTTTTTGTTGGAAGTCAGTCCGGAGATTTTCTGGCAATCGATTTAGAAAGCGGTGATCTAAAGTGGACCTTCGACGCCGAGGGGCCGATCAGCGCTCCCGGCGCAGCCTACGAGGGGCAGGTCTTCTTCGGCGACACCTACGGTTTCGTTTATGCCCTTGAGGCGGAGACAGGGAAGGAACTCTGGCGCTTTGAGACGGAGGGGAAGATCGAAGGAGGAATCAACGTTTTACCGGACATCCAGGGGAAAACGGGAGTCTTTGTAGGCAGTCATGATTACTTTCTCTACTGCCTTGATGCGTCCTCCGGCGAAGTGATTTGGAAACATGAGACGGGAAATTACGTGGTCGCCACTCCCTCCGTGATTCATACAGGCGATGATCGATCAGTTTCTTTCGGCGGCTGTGATGGCCTCCTCTACCTCATCGCTGCCGATGGCACCGGTGAATCGAGAGAGATCGAAATTGGCTCCTACATCGCCAATACCTCAGCGGTGCGGGACGGCATAGCCTATGTCGCCCACAACGGCGGCGAGGTCATTGCGATCGATATTGTCTCCGGTGAAGAAGCCTGGCGCCTCGCCACGGGGGTCGAATACACCGCTTCGCCGGCCGTCAGTGAAACGCATCTCTTCGTGGCCGGGCCTGATAAGCGTCTCGTCGCGATTGATCGTGTCACCGGAGAGGAAACCTGGTCCTTTCTTGCAAGAAGGGGGCTCGACAGCAGTCCCGTCATTAGCGGTGACGTGATCTGGCAGGGAGGCATGGACGGTCGACTCTATGCGGTGAACAAAAATGATGGAACCGAACTCTGGCAGTACGAACTCGGTGCGCAGATCAAGGCTTCACCGGCGGTATCGCGCGGGATGCTGGTCCTTTGCGGGGCCGACGGGGTGGTGTATGCTTTTAAAAAATCAGGAGAATAGATCACGTTTCTCAGCCGTCATTCTTCCCAGTCCCGAACTCAACCATGTCTTCCAGCACCTCAGCCAGTGACTCCGCCGGAGTCATCAACAAATTAAAACTCCCTCTCGACAAGGAGGGTGACGATCAAACAGAGGTCGGGAATTACTTCGTCGCCAATTACCCTCCATTTTCATTCTGGAGCCCCGACAATAAAGATGCAGTCCATGATGTTCTGAATTCTCCACGACCGGAGGACACAAATCTCGGGGTCTATTTTCACATTCCCTTCTGCCGGAAGCGTTGCCACTTCTGCTATTTTCGCGTTTACACCGACAAGAACGCGAATGAGATCAATGCGTATCTTGATGCAGGAATCAAGGAGTTCGAACGCTACGCCCAAACCTCCTACCTCGCGGGACGAAAACCTCAGTTCGTGTATTTCGGCGGAGGCACCCCCAGCTACCTTTCGATCAATCAGCTCAAAGATCTTACGAACCGGATGAAGGATCTCTTCCCCTGGGACGAGACCGAAGAAGTCGCTTTTGAGTGTGAGCCGGGGACGCTGACTGAGAAAAAGCTGGAAGCACTTCGGGAGATCGGAGTGACGCGCCTCAGCCTCGGAATTGAAAACTTTGATGACCACATCCTTGAGGTCAACGGGCGTGCCCACCGCTCGAAGGAGGCTTTCCGGGCGCTCAACTTTGCGAAGACGCTGGGTTTTGATCAGGTCAACATTGACCTCATCGCGGGAATGATGGATGAGACGCCGGAAAACTGGAAAAAGTGCGTCGAAACAGCGATCGAACAGGAGCCCGACTGTGTCACGATTTACCAAATGGAGATCCCGTATAACACGACGATTTTTAAGGAAATGAAGGAGTCCGGTCGCATTTCCGCACCGGTCGCCGATTGGCCCACAAAGCGCGCCTGGGTTGATTGGGCATTTAAGGAGTTTGAGAAAGCCGGATACACTGTCAACAGCGCTTACACTGTGGTCAAAAATCCTGAGACGACCAAGTTCATCTATCGCGACAGTCTTTGGGAGGGCGCTGACCTCCTCTCTGCCGGAGTCGCCAGTTTTGGCCACTTTGGGGGCGTGCACTACCAGAACCAGGCAGATGTCGGACCTTACATGACAGAACTGGACGCAGGCCAGCTTCCGATTTTCCGCGCTTACAGCACCAATCACGAGGAGCGATTCATCCGTGAGTTCGTACTTCAGCTCAAGTTGGGATCAGTTCATCCCAGCTATTTTCAGGAAAAATATGGGGAAGATGTCATGGCACGTTTCCCGACCGAATTGAAAAAGCTCGAAGACGACGGCTACTTCTCCTTTGGTGAAGATGAGATTCGCGTTTCCCGCGACGGGCTGTTGCAGATCGACCGCCTCCTTCACGGGTTTTTCCTCGAACACCATCGTGATGCCCGTTACACCTGATCGTTCAGAAGCCTCGCAGGCCTATGCGGAGGCGATTCATCGGCTCCTTCCACTCCACTTCTTCTACGAGAAAGCGGATGTGGACCTGCCGGATTTTCACTTTCTTCAGGGCAGCGAAGTGCCGTATCCCTATCGGTCCCTTCTCGTGCACGAAAATGACATGACGCCAACGCTGGCGGCGTTTCACCATTCCAAACTCTACCTGAAGGTGCATGCCCACGAGTCGACCGATGAGTTTGTGATGCGCTTAGTGAGTCTTCATTCGAAGGCCTCCGATCAGGCGGTCGAATATGGGGCAATCGCGATTCAGCTGGCGGGCCTCGAGGAAAAGGTGAGGGATCTCGTTGTCGCCGGTGAAGTGCCGCTCGGTGCCATCCTCGGCGAACATTCCGTCGTTCATCGGGGCAGCCCGACGGCCTACTTTTCCGTTCCTGCAGACTCGTTGACTTCAGCGGCCCTGGGGCAATCGCCCGGTGAACTCCTCTACGGGAGATGCAATCAGCTCATTGACGGCGAGGGCATGGTTTTCGCTGATATCGTCGAAATCCTACCCCGAAGTAACGAGTCCGAGAATTGGGTGCGAAGCGTAACTTCGTCCTGAACTCTCAATCATTTTTCATGAAAAATTCATCCTGGGATCTCATTATCATTGGAGCCGGCCCTGCGGGGGCGACGACCGCTGCGCTTCTCAGCGAGAAGGGGAGGAAGGTCCTCGTTCTTGAAAAAGAAAAGTTTCCCCGCTACCACGTGGGTGAATCGATGATGCCGTTCTGCTGGCACACGCTCGATAAGCTGGGACTGACTTCTAAAATGGATGAGATCGGATTTCAACAAAAGCACAGCGTCCAGTTCGTGACGACTGATGGTACCGTTTCCAAGCCCTTTTACTTCTTTCAGCACGACGACCACGCTTCCGCCGTGACCTGGCAGGTTGAGCGTCAGGAATTCGACCAGATGCTGGTAGACAAAGCGCGCGAAAATGGCGCAGAAATCCTTGAGGAGCAGAAGGTCATGGATCTTCTTCGTGATTCCTCGGGTCGAGTTATCGGTGTCCTCTCCGAAAATAGCGATGGGGAACGAAATGAGTTTCACGCGCCCCTCGTCGTCGATGCCTCAGGACGCGACTGCCTTGTCGCGAGCAAGAATAAGTGGAGGAATCGCGATCCGAAGCTCAATAAAATTGCGATTTGGACGTATTTTGAAGGAGCGATGCGGGATCCCGGTCTCGACGCCGGTTCGACGACTGTTGCCTACGTCCCTGACAAGGGGTGGTTCTGGTATATCCCGATGCGGAACAACAAAGTGAGCGTCGGGATTGTCGCGGAGCGCGATTACCTTTACCGCGACAGTCGCGACCCGGCTGAGATCTTCGAGAGAGAAATTAAGGAAAACGTCTGGATCGAAGAGCACCTCGCGAGCGGAAAGCAGACCGGAGAGTATTGGGTCACTGGAGAATACAGCTACCGCTCTAACTTCTGCGCCGAGGATGGTGTTCTCCTTGTCGGCGACGCCTTTGCCTTCCTCGATCCGGTCTTTTCCTCGGGAGTTTTTCTCGCCCTAAAGTCAGGCGAACTCGCTGCTGAAGCGATTGATTTGGCCATAAGCAAAGGTGACACTTCGGCAGCTCAGTTTCAGGATTACGGAAAGGACCTGTGCGTCGCGATCGAGCGGATGCGGAAGGTGGTCTATGCTTTCTATCACGAGGATTTCAGCTTTGGAAAGCTCGTGAAACGCCATCCGCACCTGCGTCCGGCGCTCACTGATTTACTTGTCGGAAACATTTTCATCGATCAGTTCGACGAGTTGTTCGAGGGGATCAACGAGATCTGCGAGTTGCCGGGCGAACTTCCCTATGGGTTCCAGGTGAAGAGCGGTGAAGAGGCCCTTGTGCCTGCTTAGAGTTGAGCTGGTGCACGGCATTCTTTCCTTGCGATCTGTGAGTCGAACCGGTTCAGTGGAGCCAATCGATGCAGCAGAATCTCTTCGCAATTTTCGGGGTTGTCGCAAGCCTGGCTTGGATTGTACTGCCGTCAATTGCTCAGGAGGAGGAAGAAAAGGACGCGCCACCGGTTCGGGCCTTGATCATCTCGGGGGGCGGTTCACACGATTTTTCCGGCCAGGTTGAAATTTTAAAGGCGGGGATCGAGGAGAGAACGAAGTCCCGAATCGCCTGGACTGTCTATGTGGATGAGTCAGGCCGGAGTGATCTTCAGATTCCTGCGTTGAAGAGCCCGTTATGGGCAGAGTCCTTTGACATAGTGATCCATCATCATTGTTTCACGAGAGTCACCGATCCCGGTTACATTGATCAAATTCTAAAGCCTCACTGGGAAGGACTTCCTGCGCTGATTCTTCACAGTGCACTTTTCTCATTTCCGACGGATGATGGCCGCTGGGGTGAATTCTGCGGCATGAGGGCAGTCTCGCATTTGCCGGAAACCATCGTGGAAGTTGCGCTCGCCGAGTCTGGTAATGCGATCCTCGACGGACTGAGCGGCTGGAGTTCGACGGGGGAGGAGCAATACCAACTCGAAAGAACAGCATCTCGTGTCGAAGTTCTCGCTGAATCCAGCGTTGCGGGAAACGAGGCACGACAACCGGCGATCTGGGCGCATGAGTTCGGCGAGGCAAAGACCCGGGTTTTTGCGACTTCGCTGGGAAATGACGAAGCAGGCTTGCGTGAGGCGGGGTATCTCGATGCTGTCTCCCGCGGCTTCCTTTGGGCTCTGGGAAAATCTCAGGAAGCGGAATACCTCAAGATCACGGCGGAAGAATCACTCTCGCAACTGCCCATCAAAGAGGACGGGCGATCCTTTCTCAATCCGGGAAGATCGCTCATCGCAGGGGGAAGTGCTGGCGCCATGAGTGAGGACGTGGCGAACGGAAGCTTAGCCCGAAATGCCATCGATGGCGAATGTGTGACCTTCTGGCGATCAAGTGGACCCGGCCCATCGGTTTGGGAAGTGACTTTAGATGAGCCGGTTGAGATTTCAGCTCTCGCGCTTGAGTGGCATGAGTTTCAGCCGAAAGCGTATCAGATCGAAGGAAGTCTCGACCTGCTCAAGTGGTCGACCTTGGCGCGGGGTGGCCTCGAAACAATGGAAACCGGGCGAAGTCTCTACCATTTTCCCGCGACTGCGGTGAGAGCGATTCGGATCAGCTTCCCGGTGACGAGACCGGGAGAACATCCGGGAATTCGCGAAGTCGCCGCCTATCGCGACCAGAATGAGATTCCCGCAGCATTTGTTCATGAGGCAGGGCTTAGTGATGGCTTGCGGGCAAGCACTCATGAGGGTGTCTCAGGATCGATGAGGATTCATCCGGAATGGACAATTCATCCGAGTCGGCATCTCCTCCATTCGAAAGTGAACCCTGTCGAGTTGATTGAGTGTGCTGATCGAAGTTCATTTCTTCTCGCGGACAGCGAGGGAGGAAGTCGCACGGTTTTCCGCCTTTTTGAATCCGGTGAGACGAAACCGTTTCTCCCCGATCTCGCAGCAGAAAGTTCGATCACCTGGGATGGCGAATGGCTCTACGTCCTCGAGGATTTACAACTGACAAAGGTGCGCGATACGAGCGGTGACGGGACGGCGGACGAGCGGCACCGGCTCGGACGCATTTTGAATCCTGAAAACGGGAGCGTCCGCGTTATGGAAATGCATCTGGCAATCGACGGCTGGATTTACGCCGTCCTCGAATCCGGCGTGGGAGTCATCGGCACTGATCTGGTCGGGCGACCGGTCACGCTTCCACGTCATGGCGTGGTGCGGTTCCGAAGAGATGCCTCCGCTTTTCAGCTCTTCGTTTCTTCACTTGAGCCGGTGGTCGGACTGAGATCAGTCGGGCAACTCAGCTTTGCGGTGGTGAGCGAAGCCGGGGAAGGAGAACCCGTGTCGAGGTTTCTACAATACGGGGTTTTCCCGGGGCGACCCCTTGCGTCATTTCCAAAACTGCCGCCGGAATACCTGCAATTGGAGTCAAAAGGCGACTTCGTTTATGCCATTGGTCAAGACCGTGAGCCTTCGCTACTCGGGCAACTGAAGGGGCTTCAGGCTGTCTTTCCCCGCGAAGATGGCTTTTTCGCCGTCATCAATGAAGGGGCAGGGGCTCTCCTCCTGAATTTTGTAAAACACGAGTCAGCCGCAATCACAAACGCCGGAGTCAGCCTCGATTCCCTGAGCGATCTTGAACTCTTCCCGCTTCTCAGTTCCCCGTTCCCCGAGACCAGAAAAGAAGGGGTTTTTGAAATTCTGCGACGGAAACGCGATTGGAGGACAGAAGCCGAGAGCTTGTTACAGGATCGGAAATCTCTCTCTTATCTTCCATCACTCGCCTTGCTCAGCCAGATGAAGGGAGGGAAGACTTTCGAGCTTCTTGCTGATGCCGCGAGATTGTCTCATCAGCCCGGAGCGTATCGGCTCCTCGGCGATCGGAAAGAGGCGGAGAATCATCGAGTTTTCAGCGAGATCACCAAGGTAAAAGATCCTGACGTAACGACTGAAATTCTAGCAGCGATTGCCCGCTCGAACTCAACGATCAAGGGTCTTGATGATCTCGTTCTCAGCTTCGCAGCGGTTGATCATGAGCAGCTTGCAAGCACCGCCGTGGAGTGGCTCATCCAGCGGGATTCGACCGCCGTGTGTTTTTCCGCGATCGATGAAGAGTCGGACCCCGGGAAGCGCCGCGCCGCTCTCGCGGTCTTATCGAGGCTGCCCAAGGCGACCGTCGCTGAAGGTCTCGTCCTGAGATTAGAGCAAACGGGGGGGCACGAGTTTCGTCGCGAAGGACTCGCCGCGCTCTGTCATTTGTATTTTGTGAATGGTGAAGCGTGGAAAAGCACCCCGTTGATTGATAGCTTCCTTCGCGCATCGCTGACGGATCGCCGCGTTGATACTGCATGGCTTCTGGATCACATGCTGCAAAACGAAATCCCGATCAGTGACCTTGAAGAGCTTGCGATGGCGGCGGATTGGCAAATGCCGCTGCGGGCCGCGACGGTCGCGCTCATGCTGGCGCAGGGCACCGTTCCTGACGCGGCGCGAAGCTGGCTGGGGTCTATCGTCAGCGAGACGAGCCATGATCCCAATCTGCGAGCCGGAGCGCTTGCCCTCGTCTTGTCGGATTTGAATTTTAAAACCGCTTTTGAGAAGACGAGTGAGCTACTCGACGAGTCCTTGATTCATTCCTCGAAAGAGGCACTCCTTTTAAAGTGGAAGTCCAGGCCTGACCTGAAAGAGCACGAAGCCACCATGCGTCGCTATTTGAACATTCCTGCCAGAGGGCAGTCCCTCCTCGCTCGACTCACCCTTAAATCGATCGGTGTGGGGGACCCGGCTCCGCTCAATTTGACTGGCGTAGCGCTTGATGGATACGAGGGAGGATTCGAAATTTTTCAGCGTCAGAACTGCCACCAGTGCCATAACTTGCATGGTGAAGGTTCGGCGATCGGGCCGGATTTAGTCTCGTGGATCAAGAATGCAGATGACAACGCCTTCGAAGCTGCCGTGAGAAATCCCGGCGCAGAGATCGCGAAACCGTATCGAACGGAGCTGTTCGAACTGAAGAACGGGACGCGGTTGAAGGGTCTCGTCATATTCGAAGACAAAAACGAGATTAAGATTGCCGACGTCGCGGGAAATCTCATCCTTCTCTCCCCTGATGAAATTACAGCGCGTCATCCCTTGGCGGCCGCGCTCATGCCAGGTTATTCCGGGGCCATGATTTCCAAGGCGGAAATGAATGCTCTGATCAATTTCCTCCGAACCTTGGGAAAGCCATCAGCTATTGAATAGCGGGTCCGGAAGGCGCACGACTCCACCCTGATCTGACCTTTCTGCAGCCCCGGCGAACTCCGACCGGATTTCGGCGAGCGGACAGAGGACAAAGGCTCGCACCATCATTCGCGGATGCGGAAGGGTCAGTCGTGCGGTCGCTATTTTGAGGTCGTCATAGCGAAGCAGGTCGAGATCGACCAACCTCGGGGCATTGACCTCGCGCTCGAGGGGGCGACCGAGATCTCCCTCGATCTGTTGCAATGCATCGAGAAGGGGCTCCGGGGCCAAGTCAGTTTCGAAGGCGATTACCGCATTCAGAAAAGCAGGGGAGCCGGGCGGGCATCCGACTGGCTCCGTCTCGTAAAGGCCCGAAATTTCGAGACTCTCCTTCACCATAACACCTTCGAGACGAAGAACGGCATCGCGCAGGTTTTGAACTCGATCACCGAGATTCGAACCAATGCTGAGGAGAACTGAAGGCATCGTCTTCGCTATTGAAGGAAGGGCTGACCTACTTCAGGCCGAGAACATCCTGCATGTCATAGAGACCGCTTTTGAGGTCCTCCGACGCAATCCATTTGGCGGCACGAACCGCGCCCATCGCAAAAGTGAGACGACTTGATGCTTTATGGGTGAGCTCAACCCGCTCGCCCTCGCCGGCATAGACGACGGTGTGATCGCCGACGACATCGCCGCCACGGAGGGCGTGAATGCCGATCTCATCGGCAGTGCGTGCGCCGACATCTCCGAAACGACCGTGCTTACAGTTATCGTCATACGAGAGCCCGCGCACATCAGCGAGGATTTCGGCCAAACGCCGTGCCGTTCCGCTGGGAGAGTCTTTTTTATGGCGGTGGTGCATCTCGATCACTTCGAGATCAAAGTCTTTGCCGAGAACTTCCGTCGCCTTCCGCGTGAGCCAGAAAAGCGTATTCACTCCGACGGAATAGTTCGGCGCATGAACAATTGGAATCGTCTTTGAAGCCTCGGCAATGAGAGCGAGCTGAGAATCCTCGTGGCCGGTTGTGCCCATCACGATTGCTTTACCAGCCGCCACCGCCTCCTCGATCAATTCGTCGGTGAAGGAGGGCAGGGTGAAATCAATCACAATGTCACTCTTGGCGAGAGCTTCTTCAAGCGAGTCGCCGAGATCGATCCCTGCGGAAACACGAGTCTCAGGGTCTTCGCTGGAAACAGCAGTGACAGCTTGACCCATGCGGCCGCGGCATCCGGTGACGAGAATATTTAACATATCAGGAAGGGGAAAGGTAGGAGAGAAGGAAGCAGATCAACTCTGCTCAGATTAGTCCGAGAGAGGAAAGTGTCGCCTTCAACTCAGCAACCTTTTCGTCAGGCATCTCGACCATTGGAAGGCGCAGTTTGGGTAGACATTTCCCGGCCAGCCCCATCGCTGCTTTGATCGGCACAGGATTCGTGTCGAGCTTGAGAAAGTCGGCAAAGAGACCGGAATACTTCTCATGAATAGCTTCTGCCTCACCTTGCTCTCCACTCAGCATCGCCGCTGCAAGCTTCGCAATCGGTCCGGGAATGAGATTCGAGGCGACCGAGACCACGCCGACAGCACCGGCTTTCATGAAATCGAGAGTGAGGGCATCGTCACCACAAAGTATTTCGAAGTCATCGGGAAGGCCAGCCTTGAGCTGACGAACTCGCTCAGTGACCCCGCCGGCTTCTTTAATTGCGCGAATATTGGAACAGCTTTTCGCGAGCCTCGCGACAGTCTCAACCTCAATATGGATGTGACACCGTCCGGGAATCGAGTAAAGCATGAGGGGAAGGTCAGTCGATTCTGCGACCGCGCGATAGTGCTGAAAGAGCCCTTCCTGAGAAGGCTTGTTGTAGTAAGGAGTCACGAGGAGAGCAGCATCCGCTCCGGCAAGCTCAGCCGCCTGGGTCAGATCAACGGCTTCGCGGGTCGAGTTGGAACCGGTCCCTGCAATGACCAGACCGCGCTTTGCGGTTTGTTTCACCGCTATTTCGATGACCCGGCGGTGTTCCTCAGTTGAAAGTGTCGCGGATTCTCCGGTCGTGCCGACGGGTACGACTCCGGTGATGCCGGAAGCAAATTGCTCATCGATGATCTTTCGGAATGCTTCGGTATCGATCATTCCCTGGGGTAAAAAGGGAGTGACTAGGGCAGTGTGGGCGCCGGCAAACATAGGAACAGAAGGGGAAATTGATTAGAGAAAATTAAGGGTGCCGTCGAAAGTGAAATCCGCAGGTCCAAGTAAAGTGACGTTCTGGTAGGTGCCATTGGCATCTTTTTCAAATGCCACTTCCAGCGTATCGCCGCCGGCAACATCGACCCGAATCGGAGAGGACTCGCCGGTCAGCTCATGATGAATGATCGCACAAGCGACCATTCCCGTGCCGCAGGCGAGGGTCTCATCCTCGACACCGCGCTCATAAGTGCGAATCGCGATATGACCCGTCCCGAGGACTCCGACAAAATTCACGTTCGTTCCCGCCGGGGCGAAATGGGAATGATGACGAATCGCTGAACCCTGTTCCCGGATCGGCACTGAAGAAAGGTCATCGACAAAAACGACGGCGTGAGGAACCCCGGTGTTGATCGAACTGACTTCGAGCACGCCACCTCCGATTTCGAGGGAGTTTTTCAAACTGAGGTCAAAAGGCTCGCTCAGCTGGATCCTGACATTTGCGCCGAAGAACTCCGCTTTGATCGTTCCCGCGATCGTTTCAAAAGTCGTGGTCTCCAGAGCATTTCCCGCGAGCTGGTTCACGAAACGGGCAAAACACCTCGCCCCATTGCCACACATCTCGGCCTCGCCTCCATCGGCGTTGTAATAGCGCATCCGGTAATCAGCTCCGTTCTCAGCCGGCTCGACCGCGAGAAAACCATCCGCGCCGATGCCACGCTGGCGCTGGCAGACCTTTTCGATCTGCTCACGAGTCAGGCTGATCGAATGATCGCGGTTATCGACGACAACAAAATCGTTGCCGGCACCGTTCATTTTGGTAAACGCTAACATGGGGAAAACGGGCTCGATTAAAGATGAGATTAGACTGATTTGGCACCCTCGACAAGCGGTTTGACGAAGGCCTCGATGCGATCCGCTAAGTCCTCTGACGCCCCCGCCGCCTCGATCTGACGAACAATCGCGCTGCCAACAACGACACCGTCAGATGATCTCGCGACCTCGGCGGACTGCTCGGCGGTGGAAATGCCAAAACCGACCACGACGGGGACATCGGTGAAGGACTTGATCGCCTTGACGTTCTCTTCGATCCCCACGGCGAGATCCTGCTGCGCACCGGTGACGCCTTCGCGCGAGACATAGTAGATGAAGCCTTCGCTGGCCGCTGCCAACTGAGGGACTCGTGCCTCCGGAGTCGTCGGGGCGATCAAACGGATGTGCTTCAACGAATGACTTTCCACCAGCTCTGCATTTCTCGTTTCCTCTTCCGGCGGGAGATCAAGGAGGAGAATCCCATCCGCTCCGGCCGCCGCCGCGTCGAGATGAAAACGCTCAAATCCGTAGGTGTAGACAGGATTCAAATAGGTGAAGAGCACGATCGGCACTTCGGAAGTTTCCCGGAACTGTCGAATCAAAGCCAAGAGGCCGGGGACGTTTCCACCGGCTTCGAGCGCCCGGTGCGCCGCCATTTGATTCACGATCCCGTCGGCCATGGGGTCAGAAAAGGGGACCCCCAGCTCAATGATATCGACACCGGCACGCTCAAGGGCATGCATGACTTCGAGCGACTTATCCATCGTCGGGTCACCGGCGCAGATGTAGGCAACAAAGGCTGCTTTCCCCTCTTCGCGAAGGCTCGCAAAGCATTGATCAATTCGATTCGGCTGGCTCATAGAAAACGGGCCATTATCGCTTCATTTGCAGTCAGCGAAACCGGAAAACCCTGAAAATTACGGTTCACGATCCAGCTCTTTCCGGATCGCATCGGTTAATTCCTCCCCGTGGAGATCTGCCGCGACGATGCGTCCGCCTCTGCCGACAAGGAATGTGGCGGGGATCTTACGAATTCCATAACGCTGTGCGAGTTCGTTTTCACCGCCCTGGGCATCGAAATACTGCGGCCAGGGGATCTCGTTTTCTTTCAAGAAGGTCTCCAGCTCACCGCGATTTTCATCGAGGGTGATGCCAATGACTTCAAACCCTTCGTCGCGGAAGGTTTCGTAGGTCGAGAGTAAATGCGGGAGCGCGGCGAGGCAGGGCGCGCACCAGGTCGCCCAGAAGTCGATCAGGATCACTTTGTCCGTCATCGTCGCGAGATCGACGTCTTCCCCATTGAAACCGGTGAAGGCAAACTCCATTTCGTCCCCGACTCCGGGGAGGTAGAGGTCGGATCCGAGCTGGTCGAGGATGTTCGTGATCTGCGCCTCCGCCGGGGTATCAGCAAAATCAAACTTCACCCGCGTGATGAATGCCTTGGCCTTATCTCTCTGGTCGGAGGAAATACTGGCCTCGACGAGAGGGCGGGAAATTTCGGCAATGAGGACCTGCAGGTTTGGCGTTTCCGATTTTGGCATCAGCTCATAGCGCCGGAGGAGCAAATCCGGAACCGGCGCGTAATCGCCCAGAGCCGTGAAGGAGGAAACAAGAATCTTGAGGGCGGTATCTCGATCATTCGCCTCAGGGTTCTCCCTCAGATAGAGTTCGAGGGCTTCAATCTTCTGCCGCTCGAATTGAGTGGCAATTTCATGCGCTTCATCCGCCGACGCGCGGAGCGAAGCGATGAGAAGGATTCCGGTAAAAATCAATCGTTTCATTTCAGGGGTGGGAGGGAATCGGATCGACGAGGATCACGTCTTCAATGTCGACCATTTCGTCATTCAGTTCACTGGAAGTGGGGATCTCAGCTGAAGGGATCGCTTCTGCCTGTGTCATCGGAATTTCAAGGGGCGTCTCAATTCCGTTCACCGAGAGGATGTGAGTTCCGGGACTCAGACCAAGAATGTCAATCGGGACGATCCGCTCGAAACTCGGAGAATGAGATAGGTCGACGATGAGATCACTCCCGCGCGGGGTCTGCTCCATGACGTCGAGGTAGATTTTTCCTTCCTCTCTCCGCTGAGGTGAATCCACCAACTGGGCGGCGCTGGTGGTGAGACGACCCTGAACTCTCGCATAGATCTCGGGCCTTCCCGCGAATTCTTTAACGCTGATGTCGACCGCCTCCACGAGGGCCTTCTGCGGGGGTGGGGCATAGGGCTTCACCTGACAGGATGTCAGAGAGGCGGCGACCGCACAAAATGGGAGGAGAATTCTCACCCCTTTATTAAACATAAATTAATGATTTATAAAACTGAATTTTATGGGAATTATCCGTCACGGATCAGGGGGCACGTAAATTAGGTGGTTGCTTCATTGCTTTCCTTGATCAAATCTCCTAGTTTCTGCCCACATTCAGAAATCGTGATGCCCAGCGTGGTCCCGAGTTCTGTTCCCACCGCACATCATGGAATTTGACTGGATTGGTTGTCACTTCGACCTCAAGAAAATTACCCCTCCGGAAATCGAAGAGGCGTTTGAGGATCCGTTTTCAATACGTCTCCTTCCGGAAACGGACACCAGCGGCGCTGAAGCCCGCTATTTCGCGCTCGGCAAAACGATCAACAACCGTTTCCTCTTCTCACTTTTTTGGACCGACGGTAAGAACTACCGTGTCATCTTTGCCCGGGAGATGATCGAGGAAGAAGTCTCGTTCTACGAGCGCAAGAACGCCGAGTGGGTCTAGGGAAAAGAAGGACCTAACCCTGTTACATTGAAGACTTAACCCTGTTTAAACGGTGAAAACGATTGAGACCTGGAGCGATATCCCCGAGTTTGAGGATGATAAAGAGGAGGCCGATTTCTGGGCCGTGCACACTCTTGATCCTCGATTAATGAACGCCTCTCTGCACCGGCAGAACGTGCGCGAATCAACAACGATCACCTTGCGCTTTGATCCGCAGATGCTCAGTCGAATCAAGCGACTCGCTCGTCATCGTTACCTGAACTACCAGAGCATGATCAAGCAGTGGCTCAGTGAGCGGCTCGAAGAGGAGATCTCAAAACAAAACGACTCCTCCCACAAAGGGAACTGAACGCCAGCCGCTGTTTCCATGGATTCCGGGGAAGGGAAGTCGGAAATTGATCGGTTATCCGCTGAAATTGAGCGACATAACCGCCTTTATTACGTCGAGGGCGAGTCTGAAATTTCAGATCGTGACTACGATGAGTTGTTCCGGAATCTGGAGCTGCTCGAAGAGCGGTTTCCTGAGCATGCCTCCCTGAACTCACCGACGAAGCGGGTCGGGGGAGTGCCCATTGATGGTTTTGAGCAAAGACCTCACGAGGTCCCCATGCTCAGCATTGATGACGTTTTTTCAGAAGAAGAACTGAGTGATTTTTTTTCCCGGCTGCAGAAGAATCTCGCGAGCGAGCGGATCCCCGTTACGATCGAGCCGAAGATCGATGGCGTCGCGGTGGCACTTCACTATCGCAACGGGGAGCTCGACTACGCGATCACCCGCGGCGATGGCTCGGTGGGTGACGTCATCACTGAGAATGTGAAAACGATTCGTTCGATCCCGCTCCGGCTTTCCGCTGATGCGCCGGTCTGGCTCGAAGTCCGCGGTGAGATTTTTATGGGCACAGATCGCTTTGCGAAACTGAACGAACAACGGCAGGAGCAAGGGCTGCCCGCTTTCAAAAATCCCCGGAATGCCACCGCCGGGGCGTTGAAGCTGCTTGACTCCCGCGAAGTCGCGAAGAGACCGCTCGATTTCATTGCGCACGGACTCGGAGGCTATGAAGGCACCGCGATTGCCTCAGTGAAGGAATTTCACGAGGTGCTCAGGGTGAACGGAATTCCCGTGAATCATCCCGTCTGGGAAGCCGTCGATTTTGAAGGCACAGTCGCCGCCGTGCGGGAGCTCGATCAGGTCCGGCATGACCTCCCTTACGGAACAGACGGAGCCGTCGTGAAAGTAAATTCGATGGCGGACCAGCTTCGGCTGGGGGCCACCGCGAGGGCACCGCGTTGGGCGGCCGCTTACAAATATCCTCCCGAGCAGGTCGAGACAGTCCTGCGGGACATCACGATTCAGGTCGGTCGCACAGGATCAATGACTCCCGTCGCCGAGTTGGATCCGGTGCTCGTCTCAGGAACGACGGTGAAACGGGCAACACTCCATAATCAGGACGAGATTGACCGGAAGGACGTCCGGATCGGAGATACCGTTCTCATCGAAAAAGCAGGGGAGATCATTCCCGCCGTCGTCAAAGTCATCCTCGAAAAACGACCTGAAGCCGCCCTGCCATACAGCCTGTTCGATTCCATCGACGGGAAGTGTCCCAGTTGCGCTTCTCCGATTGTGAAGCCGGAAGGCTTTGTTGCCTGGAAATGCCAAAATCGTGCCTGCCCTGCCAAAGCAGCGAACCAGGTGAAACAGTTCGTGAGCCGCAAGGCGCTCGATATCGATGGGATCGGCAGCATCGTCGCAGAAAAGCTCGTCGAGCGGGGAATGGTTTCTTCACCACTCGATCTTTTCCTTCTCGATGAAGCACACTTGGCCCCGATGAATCTCGGGACAGAGGACGAACCCCGCATCCTCGGTCCGAAAAATGCGGCGCGAATTGTCGGTGCCCTCAAAAAAGCGAGGACGGCACCCCTGCATCGCTGGCTCTTCGGCATGGGGATTTCACAGGTGGGTGAATCAGCCGCGAGAGAACTCGCGAGGCTTCATCGGGATTTTGAAGAGGTAGCGACCTCCGTGATTCTCCAGGAACTGAGAATTTTTCAACCGGGGCAGCGAAAAGAGGACAATGAGAAATTGGCCGGCTTCGAAATTGCCGGCGAAGTCGGACCTACCGTTGCCGGGAGTGTCCTTGATTTTTTCCAGCTTCCGGTCGGGCAGACCTTTTTGCGGCAACTCAAAGAATTAAGCCTGAATCCGACCTCGGAGAACTATGCCCCGACCCGGTTAATTCCTGAAGGCGACGCTGCCGGGGGGATTGGCGGGAAAACGTTCGTCATCACCGGCACGCTCTCAGCTCCCCGGGGAGACTTTAAGGAACGAATTCTCGCGCTCGGCGGCAAAGTCTCCGGTTCCGTCAGCGCAAAAACGGATTACCTGCTCGCGGGAGAAAATGCCGGATCAAAACTTGCCAAAGCCGGGAGCCTTGGTGTCACCGTGCTGAGTGAAGAGGCCTTTGAAACGCTATCCGGCTCAGCGCCGGCCGAAAAGACGAGCGAACCAGGAACGCTTTTCGATTTTTGATCTTTTCTCGCGCTGCTGATTGAGCAGAAAGAGGGTGTGATCATCTGTCAGGGTTCCGCGGAAATGATGACCTCTGCGACCGGAGTCGGATTCCACCGGTCGAAATTTCTTTTCACGGACTAGATTGCTGCGGTCTGAAAACATAAGGAACAGGGGGTTAATGATGAGTTAGACACATTACGGTTCGTTCAAATTCTCATTTTTGCAAGTATGGGGCGAGGTGCCCGATCTGCCTTCCCCTGGTGCCGTCTTTAAAGATGACGGAAAAACCGGCGCGCGTTTTCTGTCGTGACCGCCGCCATTTCACGGTCCGACATCCCATGCAATTCAGCTAATTTGGCCGCGATGTGCTTTACCATGAAGGGTTCACACTGCTTCCCTCGAAAAGGGACGGGGGCGAGGTAAGGGCTGTCGGTTTCGACCATGATTCGATCAAGGGGAGTGGAGGTGGCAACGTCACGAACCGCCTGGGCACTTGGAAAGGTGAGAATTCCCGTAAACGACAGGTAGTGCCCTCTCGAAAGAGCTTCCTCCGCTTCCTCCTGTGTCCCGGAGAAGCAATGCAGAACCGCTTTTACGGCGGGGAACCCGCGCAACACCTCTGCCACGTCCGCCGCGCTTTCCCGCTGATGAACGACGACAGGAAGGTCATGCTCGAGGGCAAGTTGGAGTTGCTGCTCGAATACTTCGCGCTGGAGCGCCCGCCATTCGGCGTCAGTAGAACCGTTTTGCGGAGGATGGTAGTAGTCCAACCCGATTTCGCCAATTGCCGAGATTTTTTCTTCTTTTGCGATGCGCGTCAGTTCATCAAGCCAGGTCGCTTCGTCGAGTTCATGAACATAGAGGGGATGAATCCCCGCGGTTGCCGCCACGGACTCATGACTGGCCGCCAGCCGCAGATTCGTGAGAGAATCTTCAATGTCGCACGCGATCGACACCATCTGAGCGACGCCATCTTCGGCGGCGCGGGCAATCACCTCAGGAATACGATCCGCGAATCGAGATGAGGCGAGGTGAGTGTGGGTGTCGATTAAGGTGTCCTGATGATTCATTTTCTTGTTGTAATCACAGGCTGGACATGAGACATCGGAAAATCCATGGGAAAATATCTGAAAAAAAGCTTTTTCATCGCTCTTAACCTGTGTTAATCCAATAGATTACATGGGTGGTAAAATACCTGTGACTTTTTGTAACTGATGACAATTCAACGTTTTATTCTCGGCCTGACTGGCCTTCTCTTCACGCAATTCGTGGGGATCGCAAGTGCCCAACAAACGGTGACAGATCAGTATGGGACCGAAATCCTGATGGACGCTCTGCCTCCCAATGTCCAAACCCAAGTCTACGAGACGCAGTCCGTTCTAGACACTGGAGGTGGTGAGGGACCAATTGCAGTCGATACCCTTGGTCGGTTTAATCTCGAGACAGCCGGCAACAAAGGTGGCGTCGCTGGCGGAACGAGCAGCGATGAGTATCTCGTGAATCAGTTGCTCGGTGTTGTTCTTTTGCCCCGCCCTGGAGATGTTCGTCCAGACGGATGGCCCGGCGTCGAAGGTATCTGGCATGACTTCAGTGATTTCCCCCGCCCGGTTGGTCTTTCTCTCCAGAATTATATCGGTCGTCCTGTTTCTCTCGGATCTCTCGACCGAATGGTGAAGGATGTGATTGTTGCCTATCGCGAGGGTGACCGCCCAGTGGTTGACGTTCTTCTTCCCGAGCAGGATATTACTTCCGGTGTCGTCCAACTGGTGGTGATCGAGTCAGAACTTTCCCGCATTCGCGTTGAAGGAGTTGATGCCGATACCGAAGAGTTCATTCGCAGCCAGATGCGAGTGAAGAAAGGAGAGGTCATCAGAGCATCTGAGGTCCTTCGTGACTTGTCTTGGGTTAATCGGTCGCCCTACCGGAAGGTAGATATGATCTACGCTCCCGGTTATGAGTTCGGCACGACCGACATCATACTGAAAAGTTATCAAAGTAAGGCAAACTGGTTCTACACCGGTTATGAAGATTCAGGAGTGGACTTTTTAGGGCAAGATCGAATCATTGTTGGCTTCAATTTCGGAGATATTTTTGGACCCAATCGAACTCTGAGCTACCAGTATTCGGGTGATTTAGATTTCGAACATGTCGAAGCAAGTTCCCTCGTTTACACTCAGGGGCTCCCTTGGAGGCATTGGGTGACTGTTCTCGCATCGTATGTGCAAATCAACTCGGATACAATTCCGGTCCTGGGTGCTGGAGGACTCGATTCCGAGGGTGATAACATTCAGCTAAGCGCGCGTTACAGTATCCCTCTCGATGGAAAATCGAACCGCCAGCGAGAGATGGATTTTGGATTCGATTGGAAGTCAAATGGTAGCAATTTGGAATTCATCGATTCTCAGAACGCAGTAAACGTTCAGCTTTTCGGGACGCGTGTGGAGATTTTTCAGTTTAGCCTCGGATACAAGGAGACGATCCAAGGGAACCGAGGTGTCACGCAATTTGATATACGTGGGTTCTATTCCCCCGGTGGTCTTAATAACCATAACTCGGACGCTAATTTTCAAAACTCGCGGGCGCTTTCATCAGCAGATTATTTTTATGGAACTGGCTCAATCGAGCATCAGCGACGTTTGAGAGACGATTGGTCATCCCGATTTAAGTTTACGGGACAGGTCTCCAATTCGAACCTACAAGCTTCGGAGCAGATTGGAGCAGGCGGATACGATACGGTGCGCGGCTTTGATCAGCGCGTCGCGAGGGGGGATCATGGTTTTTGGACCACCTTTGAACTCTACACTCCGGAGCTGTCTTTCGGACGGATTTTTGACTGGGAAAATGAAACTGACAGCCTTCGATTTCTCGGGTTTTTCGATGCAGCTAATCTTGGCAATGATGAGTTAATCGGGGGAGAGGCAAGCAGTTTGCAGGTAGGTTCAGTTGGTATGGGACTTCGCTGGAACTACAGTGACTGGTTTAAGTTTCGGCTGGATTATGGTTACCCTGTTTTCACTGAGAATGTGGTTGCTGACGAGTCCGGTCGATTTCACCTTGGGGCAACGGCAACATTCTAACCCGTCAGTTCGTCATAGGGTTTAATAGATCTTCGACCCGCTTGGAGGTGTTGCTGAGATCATTATGCTAATTCTGAACGATACGCTACGAGACTGTTATTTTAAGTTGCTGGAACTGGAGATGCCTTGAGTGGAGAGTAGGACGTTTAGGAGATGCAAATCGAGTTTGATTTGTCTCACGAAAATGAAAACAGAGCCATTTGGCCGGGTTTTTGAGGTGTTCGCCCACTCCATAACGAAGCACCTGAGCGGGACTAGCGGCATTCCGACTCACTTCAATTTTAGTCTCGCCTCAAAGTTCCCTTTCGCTGAGTAAAATCCAGTGGTTGCGGGCGCATAACGACAGCGGTTCTCTTGGTAGCAGAGCATGCTCAATTTCCATCATACTCGAAGCCTTCGTTATTCACGTGCCACGGGCAAGTTCAAGTATAGTAGGCGCGGGTGGCCTGCCGGATTTTGGTTGGTCCGCTGCGATCGAATCATAAATGTGTCGCAGACCGAGGTAGTTCTCGTCGTAGTGATTAGCCAATCCAATTGACAAGTTGGAATGCCGCTGCATTAAGGCCTTCTTTCGATGGGAAAAGAAGTGCACAAAACCCGGCGAAACGAGAGGGTTAGGTTGTGAAGCAAGAAGCCCCTTTATGCCGGGAATTTCGTTCTAGCTATCTGGACGTCGCCCTTGCCGTCAAATCGAAGCCGTCCGCCTTTTGCGCAATTGGATTCTCTCTGAATCGATCGGCGATAATGCTCAACTCTTTAGCCGTATTCTTCCGGTTAAGTTACTCGATCAAGCCCAATTTTTTTTGCGCAAACGTTGCTACCCAGAGGTGGTCACCTTTTGGGGCTAGACCTGAATGGCACGGTTTTAAGCGGCTGCACGGTAATGGCTTCGGTGCAAGATT
>CAZOUP010000029.1:0-41657 GCA_964583035.1 uncultured Akkermansia sp. | reverse complement strand
CGAAATCGCTCCCTTCACCCTCGCCTCCAGCGCAACCGAAGTCAGTGCTGAGCAGCGCGAAACCGTGAAGCAGCAGATCAAAGACGCCGGCCTTGAGTGCGTCGGCCTCCACTGGCTCCTTGCCAAGACCGAAGGGTTTTACCTCACCACGCCCGATGAGGCGGTTCGTCAGCGCACCGGTGATTACCTCAAAGAACTGGCCAAACTCTGCCGCGACCTCGACGGATCGATCATGGTTCTCGGTTCCCCGCAGCAGCGCAATCTCCTCGAAGGCGTCAGCCACGATCAGGGCATGGCCTACGCCGCTGAAGCGATCAAATCCGCAATGCCCATCCTCGAAGACTGCGGCGTGACTCTCGCGATCGAACCCCTCGGACGCGGCGAAGGAGACTTTCTCAACACCGCTGCGAGCGGCGTCGAACTCGCCAAGATGGTGGATTCGCCCAATTGCCGTCTCCACCTCGACGTGAAGGCAATGTCCGACGAAGGAAAGCCCATCGCCGACATCATTCGCGACTGCAAAGACTGGACCGCCCACTTTCACGCAAACGACCCCAACCTCCTCGGTCCCGGCATGGGCGAAGTCGAGTTTGACTCCATCTTCGCCGCCCTCAAAGAGACCGGATACCAAGGCTGGACCAGCGTTGAAGTCTTCCGCTATGAGCCGGGGATCGAAACGATCTGCGAAGAGAGCCTCCGCTACATGCGCGAGGTTGAGGCGCGGGTATAATCCCCCGACTCTTGAACTTAATCTTACTCCTGATCTTGATTCCTTCCCGGTAGAGTCCGAAGAAGAGCAAGATCAAGATTAGGAGTAAGATCAAGAAATCCACGGCAGATGCTGTGAGAGCACCGGGAAGTTTTGTTCTCAAACAGAGTACACGAAAAGATCCGCAGGGCTTCAATCAAGCCGCCCGGCGGACCTTCTTCCAGGAACCAAATGGTAAGCATTCAGTCCTCAGGACGACAAATTTAGCGACGCGGAATATAGAAATCTTGCGGTGCCTGAAAGTTTCGAGGACGTGCCGCAGGCCGATTCTCATGGACAGTCCGGTCCGTTATTTTGCGGGCGTTCTCGCTGAGCTGATCTCTTTTTCTCTGCTGCAACTGGTTCTCAAAAAATTGATCACGTTGTGCTTGTTCGCGTTCGCGTCGATCAGCTTCGGCACCGACGGCGGCGGCTCCCGTACGAATCGGGTCATGAGGCTTGCTCCCGCAAGAGGACAGCAGAAAAGCAGAACTGAGGATGAGGATAATATTTTTCATTGATCTAATTTGGATTGAGTTTCTAATTTTAACTACTAATAGAAGATACCTTTCAAGAATCCCTTACCGTTGCGACGGTCCGACCGAGATTAAAGGTAGGTAGTATTTAGTAGTTTTTAAGGTTAGCATTATTGCTGATTAAAGGACGTCCCGCCCTCTGGATTGATACAATTTATTTATAAATAAATTCTTCTCCTTTCAATGCCACCCATTATTTAAACACCCTCGTACAATCATTAGTCATTGCCTGACCTTTCCAAGGTAAACACGACATCACTCTGTCGTTTCAGGCAATGATGACTGATGAGACTCCTAATCACCTTTCGACGACGACTTCGAGCCCCCTGACACTGAAATGGTTTTAGGCCCGATCGGATCAACAGCGCCACCAAAACCGTCAATGTGAGGCAATGGAGCGAATTCATCGGGAATATTCTGAGCCTCGTTCTCGAAGTTCTCCGCTCCCGGGTTGATATAAATATCTAATGGGGCCCCCGGCGTATCGTTTCGTGGGATAGAATCGATGCGCTGATTGTCCTCACCTGGATTGATCAAGCCAAAGTCTCGATGGCCCGTAACTTTGGGACCAAGCTTTCCAGTGAAAGCGATCCAGAACGCGATGGCTTCTTCAATCTCATCGGGGGAAATTTGATCAGGATGTCTCATCTCCTCCAGGCCTGTATCAGTCCCTCCGTTTTCCAGTTCTCGATTGTTGGTTTCGATAGCCGCGTTGAGCATATCATTCCAAAACGTTACTGAATCTTCTACCCGCTTGAGGTTTTCCGCCGCCTCGTCGTAGTATCCACTCTTACTTTCATCCCACCTCCACAAATCAAGCGCGTAATCCAAGTCTGCCTTCGCTTGATCCCTTCTGGCCCTCGTCACCTCAAGCATCGCCTGGAAAAACCCAGCATCCGTGCTAAGATCGTGCCCTTCGCCCGGCTCTCTCGAAACAAGGGGATCTCCCCCGGCTTGAACTGGGTTCGGATTCCCCAGGGATTCTGCGAGCTGTTGAGAACGGGCCCAGAACTCGGCAATGGTATTGACGAAGGGGTCATGGCCTTGCTGTGCTGCGTTGTCCAATCTGTCATTCTGACCGGAATTCTGACTGTATTCATTGACGAGTCGCTCAACCATTTGATCAATTCGTGATTCAATTCTTTCAAGAATTTCTTCCGGAGAGTCCTTTCTTCTGATGAGGTCCACCGCTCCCAAAAGAACTTCCTCAAAACGCTTTTCATCATGGGACTGCATGTCGTCCAATTGTTTACTCAGCTCATCGATTCGTTTCAGTCGCTCTCGAAAAATTAGATCCTTCGAAACCGTGCTTTTGTCGAATTCTTCAGCCGACTCGAATGTCCGAATCGAATCAACTATCACCGGATATCCATATTTTCCGGACTTTGAGTCTGCACGCATCTGGGGAACAAAGAACCCTAACAATAGAATCAGAGCGGTGGCGTGGACTGGCAGGAGTGCTAATTTTTCTCTTTTCATAGCAAACCGACGAATGAGACTGATCCTTTAGTTGAAATCTTTTGCGTAGGCACGAACATTCCCCCCGCGATCCTCCTGCGTGCGAGTCAACAGAGTGATGCCACCGAAGCAATCCTGCACAGCAGTAATATCTCTTCGAAGGCATGAGCTGTGCGCGAGCTCAAGGCGCGGGTGTGATCCCAGGCTCTTTGATCTACTCCCCCGAAAACATCAGCGGAGATCAGCGCCCATGAGCGGCTTACCCTTCTCCGTATAGTCAGGGGAAGGAACAAAATCAAAACCCTGCGCAGAACAGCGGCCGTCTCTCACTGAGAATACAACTTCTCAACACTGGCCGATTCCAGCGTCGTGATGAGCGCCCTGCCAGCCGCCGTCGGGGCGACCTGCCCGGAGAAAAGAATCTGCTCTAGCGATGCTGCGTAAACCGTGTCGTTCTTCTTTTTCGCTTCAACAATCGCGCCCGCCTGCAGTGCCGCGCCGATGAAGGCTCCCTTGGCATCACTGTAAACGAGGATCGGCTTCTGCAGCGTATTCGAGTCAATTTCTGTCCCTGCATCGAGTGGGCCGGCGACCGCCTCGACATTCAAACCGACATTCCCTGAGCCTCCTCCTCTGAGAAGATTGAGACTTTCATCCGTCATCAAGAGCATGATCGTGACGACCTCGTTCGCTCCGATCTGAAATCCGTAAGACCCTTTCGAGAGCGAGACAAATCCCGGCGTGCCCCACTTTCCGTCCGCTCCCTTGACCGAAGCAATCCCATTCCCGAACTCGGCCCCAATCCCGAGACCGGCTTTCACCTGATGCATGATGATGATCCCCCGCGCGTCGTTCATCGCTCTCCACGGGATCGATTCCCCCTGTCTCAATTGACGCTGCTCAAAGCGGAACCGGTTCTCGCTGATCCTCGCCTCCAACTCATCCTGCGATTTTTTAAAAGGGTTCGCCAGAGCAAGAGTGGAAAGCGAAAGAGAGAAAAAAACGATGGCCGGGGTTGGAATATGCATGTGGCAAATAACCTCCCAAACTCGTCCCATCGCAACTAAACTGATTGGCGATGTTCGCATCACATTTTGTTCGCCGCCTCGCGGCAAGGGGCAGGCAACCTCCTGCGCCGGTTCGCGCCGTTCTCCTGTCTCCACTGAAATGGAGGCATCTGTCGGATTAAGGGGTCCAGTCCTTTGGAACAAACCCCTTCTGCGGGATTCGGCGTTGCCGGTTTCGTGAACTGCTTCGCGGTGATTGGCGCGCGAGCACTTTCGGTTCCGCCCCCCGGTCTGCTTCCCTATGAGGGAAGCCATCTGTCGGACTCGAACCGACGACCTGCAGATTACAAATCAGCTGCTCTACCAACTGAGCTAAGATGGCGACTTCAACACGCCGGATAGCGCGGGTCGGAATTTAACCGTGAATTCCACTGACGCAAGAAGCTGTTTCAGCATTTTCAACCAGAGGGACCCGAACCAACGACCTGCAGATTACAAAGTCGAACGTGACTTCGAGCAACTGCTCTACCAACTCAGCTAAAATGGCGACTTCAACACGTTGGAGAGCGCGGGCCTGATTTAACCGTGAATTCCACTGACGCAAGATGCTGTTTCAGCATTTTCAGCCTGGGAAATCCATCCAACATCTGATCGCCCACTCACTTTTGCAGCCAAACAGTGATACGGCCTTTCCGGTCAAGAGGGCCGGGAACGTGCATGCCTCCGCCGAGGATATCCGGCTTTCCGTTTCGATCAATGTCCCCCACTGCGATATTGGCCAGGTTCGTCGGCGCGTAAGCGATCTTTCGGGGAGTGAAACTTTTAAAGTCCCCCTTGTTTTCCAGCCAGGCTAGAGAAGGAAAATCGTTGATGTACCATTGAAAATAGAGCGCTGAAATGACCACATCGAGGTCGCCGTCACCGTCCATATCAATGGGCTTGGCATCGTAACATCCGGGCATGCCCGCGAGTGGATGCAGTGTGTAATTGCCTGCCCCGTCGTTCTCAAGCCAACGAACTCCGTGATAGGGTTTGGGCTCAGGGTTCTCATCCATCATGTCCCCATTGGTGTAGAGGATATCTTCATCGCCGTCTCCATCAAGGTCATGGAGGTAAATGCTGGAGGATCCAAAAGCGGGATGAGCCGCCCTCGTGAGGACCTTGGTCTCAAATTTACCGGTCCCGTCATTGATGAATTGGGCAATCGTTTCGTGCTGTTGGGTGACGAGGACGACGAAATCGGGACTCCCATCGCCATTGATGTCATTGCTGATCACTCTCATGCATCCATTGACCTCATAAATAGACTCAGGAACAAACTCCCCTTTTTCATTCTGACGCAGAAGACTAACCCGGCCGGTTTCACGCCATCCGAACATTGCGACGACGAAATCGATGTCCCCGTCCCCGTCATAGTCACTGGGAGCACAATCTGTGATCCGGGGGACGTCGGCCAAAAGCTGGCGCTGCTCAAAGTTCCCGCGCCCGTCATTGATGAGAAGGTGAAACTCTCCGATGAGCGAATCATTTGGGTGCATGACGCCCATCGCGGAAACGGCAAAATCAAGGTCTCCGTCACCTTCGAGATCAAATGCCGTGGTATTCACCGCTGCAGGAATTTCAGCAACCATTGTTTCTTTCCATTTTCCGTCCCGATACTGCAACCAGCTCACGCCTCCGAGATTGTTGTCGGTGACCATGACATCGTTCTCAATGCCATCACCATCGACATCACACAGCTTTAAACTCGTGATTTGGGGGCGCTCATCGAGGGAAGCGCGACCGACGCTCATTTTGTCAAACTCGAGCGCAATCTCTTCAAAATCGTCAGGAATTCGGTCCAAAAATTCTGAGCTGTTCGCGAGGTAGTAGGAATTGATCTCATCGAACTCCACCTGCGTGATAGGTAAATTAGCCGCCTCCATGAAATCAACCATCTTGAGATTGATCTTAGGCCACACACCACGCGGCATGGATCCGGGCCTCGGCACCTGATGACAGCCGGAGCATTTTGCCGCCACTAATCCCGGCACCTCCTGAGACGGGGAGATTCCGCAAACGGCTGCGAGAACCGCGATGACTGAAATCAGTTTTCGCATTCGGAAGAAGGTCGTCGGAATTTAATCGGGAAGCAATGGGAGTTCTTCACTCATTCGCCGACTTTTCCCGGCTCCACTGCAACCCAGTGATGATACGCGCGCCACGTCGATAGCGAACGTAGGCATAGAACCATTGCATGAGGACCGCGAGGCGATTCCGGAATCCGACGAGGAAAAGAAGGTGGATAAAAAGCCACATCATCCAGGCGACGAACCCTTCGAATTTCATCCCCATGCTTTCAGCGATTGCTTTGCTGCGTCCGATTGTCGCCATGTTTCCTTTATCAAAATAGCGGAACTGTCGTCTCACGGGATATTTTTTACTCACCCTGCCTTCGACTTCATCAAGGATGACGGCGGCGGCGTGTTTTCCCATCTGCATCGCGGCAGGACAGACTCCGGGGACGGTTTTCCCGGCCTGATCGACGCAATGCGCGAGGTCGCCGGCGACAAAGACTTCGGGATGATCTTTTAAACTGAGATCGGTTTCGACAATGAGACGACCGGCCCGGTCAGTTTCGACACCGAGTTCACGGATCAGAGCCGGCGCCTCGACACCGGCAGCCCAGATGATGTTGGCGGCCCGAATCGTTTCGTTTTCGAGCTCGATCTCTCCTTCGCGAAGGTCTTTCACGGGACTTTTCAAGCGAACCGTGACGCCCATTTCTTCGAGACTCACCCGGGTGTATTCCGATAGTTTTTCGTCGTACATCGCGAGGAGTCGGGGCGCGGCCTCGATGAGATGAATCTTCGCCTCATCGGTGTTGATGTGTTTGAAATCCCGCTGCAAAACGTGTCGAGCGAGTTCAGCGAAAGCACCGGCGAGTTCGACCCCGGTTGGCCCTCCGCCAATGACACCGATGGTCATGAGGCGTTCCCGCTCGACAGGGTCCTCGCAAGCCTCCGCTTTTTCAAAGGCGAGAAGGAGATCCCGCCGCATCGCGGTCGCATCGTCGAGACTTTTCAACCCGCGGGCGAACGGCTCCCAGTGCTCATTCCCAAAATACCCGGTCTTCACTCCCATCGCGATGACGAGGTAGTCGTAGGGGTTCTCGCCTCCGCCGGTGTGCACGACCTTGCCCGCCAAATCAATGCCTGTCACTTCCTCCATGAGGACACGAACATTGTCCTGTCGGTAAAACACACTCCGGATCGGATGAGCGATTTCCGGGGCGGCTAAACCAGCCGAGGCCACCTGGTAGAGCAACGGCTGAAAAAGGTGATGGTTTTGACGATCAATCAAGAGAACGTCGAGGTTCTTACGGTTGAATGCTTTGGCGCACTCGATCCCGGCGAATCCACCACCGAGAATAACCACTTTTGGTTTTGTCATGAAAAAAGAGAAGAGAGGGTTGGAAAAAAGAGACAGCGCGATCGCTGGAGAGAATCAAAAGCGTCGGGATCGGGATCGAATTCCCGCCTGAACCCTTTCAATCCCGGTCTCTTCACCCTGACTTCCATGACAGGATGAAAAATCGTTTGGGAGCGAAATTTTCATCAGATAGTGATAACGAGCTATTCACGAATACCGATACTCGGACCTTTGAAGAATTTTCCGCTTCTACTACTGTTCCCTCAGATGCATTCTTTCCGCCACCTCATTCTTCTTCTGATCGTCGTCGGCACGATCCAGCTCCAGGCCAATGAGCCGGAAGGAGAGAAGCGCCCTGCGGTGACCCAGATTGGCGAAAACCTTTATCGTCTCGGGGAAATTGAAATTGATGCCGGGAACCGCGAAATTTCCTTCCCCGTAGTGGTCAACATGAGAGAGGGCGGCCCGATCGAGTACGTCCTCGTCCACGAGCAGGGAAAGGTGCATGAGTCAATCCTCACGACTTCGATCTCCCCGATGAATCTCCAGATCGCGCTGAAGCTTCTCAAATACGAATCCGGCTACGGCGATGTCTTTAATCTCCTCCTCGCGCCGGAGCTCCTTGAGGAGGAAGGCGGGACTGCCGCAGAGCGCGGAGACGCGGTTGAATTCCGTTTTCTGGCGGAGGGAAAAACGGAAGCACTCCACCTTCCGGACCTCATCCTCGACGGGATGAAAAACGCCCCCATGCGCGGGGATCCCTGGATTTACACCGGGTCCCGTATCGAAAACGGAACCTTCATGGCGGAAGCGGAAGGATCTATCATCGCCATCTACCTCGACCACCTCGCGATTTTCAACATGACAATTGAAGGAGCCGACACCGATGAACGCTGGGGCGCGAACTCTGAGATGATCCCTGAAATCGGCACGACCGGAAAACTGATCATTTCCGCCAGTCAAAATTGAGCCTATCATTTCCCCGCCCTTCTAAATCACCCTCCCAACGCTCCATGATCTGTCAGCCTCATCCTCTTCTCGCCGCCATCGTCTTAAGTATCGCCGTCACTGCTTCCTCCCAGGAAGCGATCACGCCAAGCGGAGACGCGAACGTCTCCCTAAAACTCGAGCTCGAGCGGGCGATTGCAAAGGGCGTCACCTACCTCACGTCCGAACAGAATGTGGAAACGGGTTCATGGAGCGATCAATCTATCCCTGCCTTTTCAGCAATTTCCATTTCCGCGATCCTTGGCGACCCCGCCCTCACCGGAGCCGGAGAGCTCCCGGCAGCGGCTGAAAAGGGTTATGAGTTTCTCCTCGGGAATGTGAAATCGGACGGCGGCATCTACGGGAAAGGACTCGCGACCTACAACACCGCGCTATCGATCATGGCTCTCGTTCAGTCCGGGAAGGAAGAGCACCTTCCCGTCATCGCCAAAGCGCGGCGACTCCTCATTAATCAGCAACAGGACTACGACAAACGGGGCGACACGGACAACCTTTTCGACGGCGGCGTCGGCTATGGCGGCAGCTATGCGCACTCGGATTTGTCGAACACTCACCTTGCCCTGGAAGCACTCTACTATTCGAGGAAAGCTCTAACAGACACCAAATTTGACGAATCGACAGAATTCGACCTCGATTGGGATGCTGCGATTGAATTCGTGAGCCGCACACAAAATTCGAAAGAGACCATTGCTCGACTCGGGGACAAAGCGGCGCTCCGCGAAGAGGATGAAGGAGGTTTTATCTACTTCCCCGGAGACACGAAATCTGACGTCATCGAAATCACGGGCAACGATGGCCAGGAACGGACCGCTCTACGAAGCTACGGGAGCATGAGCTACGCGGGACTTCTCGCCTTCATTTACGCCGAGATGGACCCAGACGATCCCCGCATCGCCTCGGTCATGAGCTGGCTGCAGAACAACTTCACTCTCGATGAAAACCCCGGAATGGATGCTCAGGGACTTTTTTACTACTATCACACGATGGCGAAAGCCCTCGCGATCACCGGCACCGAACACCTCGTGACACCGGAAGGGAAAAAAATCGACTGGAAAGAGGATCTCGCCCTCGAGGTGATGAGTCGACAACAACCCGACGGATCCTGGATCAATGTGGAATCCAATCGCTGGATGGAGGATAATCCCATTCTCGTGACCGCGTATTCGATCCTGACATTGCAACACGTCTACCGAAACCTGTAACAACCACAGCGGGATTCGGGAGAATCCCGACCGATCACCCCACCGGGATCGTCAGGACTGGAGCCGCTTTTCTGATGTCGCCTGCGAGTAGATTGAAGAGTTGGTTCAGCAACATAAAAGTCGATTTCGACTCCAGGTCATTATCGCTGATATAAAACCAATGCCCGCGATAGCGGAGCTTCACAAAGGCATTGACCGGCGGCGAGGCGGATGATTTCACCTTGAGGAGATCTCCTGTGACCTCATTCCAGTCAAAGGGATTGCCTCCCTCGTCGCGGGTCACGGTCACCAGCCCCTGCTCGATGTGCGCCGTCGGCACCTCAATGTTATGCGAAAGGAAAAAGAGGATCCCGCTCACGGATCTCGTTTGCAGATAGAGATCATCCGGTCCGCGGCGGCGCTTCGGCTTATCGGTCAAAATGACCTGACTGCCATTCGGGTCGAGGCGAAGCGTTCGCCGAATCTCCATGCCGTCAGCCCGATTAATCCGCGAAGGATCAATGATCATCGCGACTTCGCCTCCGTCGAGCGCTACATCAATCCCGTGCGTCTCCTGAAGCCGGTCCAATTTCGCGGCCATTTCTTTGAACTCCAGAAATTCCGGAGGACGACTCGGAGTCGGGCCTGATGCCGTGGGCGCGTTGTGAATGTTATTCGCCTGCTCGACCGCTAATCGCATGACCCGCTCGATGCTCCAGCCGGACTGAGTCAGTTTCAAAATCCCCTGAATCGGCACCGGGGCCATGAGCTTCTGGATAAACTCCTCACCCTGCAGTGGTTGATATGAAATCGTAGGGCTATCGGAAAAAGAGGACCCCGCTGAGACCCCCGCATTCCGCAATCGCTCCAGAGTCCCCGCCGCTCCCACGGAGCCTTCGACCGATTGGCTGGAGGTGATGCTTGTCACTTCGATGAAGTAGGGATTGTCCCGATACTTCAGCCTCACCAGATTCAAGAGCAGTTGCTCATTCAGTGTTTCAATGACCGAATCATTATAAGGACGATGAGATTGCTTGATCGATCCCGGACCAAGTTGCGTCGCGCAACCTGACAGACAAGTGATGACAAGACCCCCAATTCCCCAAAAGACACGATTCATTCCTATGCCTTTCTAAATTTCCGGACAGTTCGCAATCGAAATTTACACTATTAAACTTAGGTAACCCTGACATTACATTAACTCTTATGAATTATTCCGGGGCATTCTCCACTGAGTCGGCGTCTGCCGGGTTTGCCTCCGGAACCAGCGGGAAAAGTAGTTCTGGTCGTCCATGCCGATGGCGGCGCCTATTTCACCGATCGGCTTCGCGGTCTCCCGCAACATTGCGGTGCAAGCTTCGATTCGAGCATCGTTGAGCATCCCACCGACCGTTTTTCCACTTTCGCTTTTTAGCCGGCGATTCAGATGATCGAGCGTGCATCCGCAAGCCTCTGCGATGATTCGGGGAGAAGCCTCGACCAAACCCATTCTCGAAACGGCGTGCATGACCTGATTCACCGCCGGACTCGCAAGAGGCTCATTCCGCGTCTCTCTCAAAGCATCATCTAACAAAGCAACGGTTTGCAAGAGCAGCGAGGAAATCGCCAAAGGCCGCTTTGCCTCACGATTCTCCTCCTCATGAATGGCGACGAGGAGGCGCTCGACTTCCTGCAAGGCCTGCCCGGAAATCACACTCTGGGCGCAGGGTGAAAGTTTTTCATCAGTGTCAAAATCAATGACGAGACATAAGGGGCGAAGTTCGGACTCCTTCACAAAGCGGTGCCGCACTCGTCGTTCGATGTGGAGAACCGTGCCACGGGCAACCTCCACGGTCCGATCTTCGATGAGCTGCTTTCCCCTCCCCCGCAAATAGAGTAACCACTGATGGTAGTCATGCCGATGCTCACTGAGTTTTTCAATCCGCGGCATGTGCTGGTTCAGCGCGACACGACGCAGGGAAAACCCCGGCAATGAGATCTCAAAGTCTTCGAAAAGAATGGACTGCAGTTCTTCCATGAAGACAAAATCGACATCGCTTTTGTGCTAAATCAATCGTTTTTGTTCTCACTCCATTTTCGCAGGGGGCGTATTCTGCCCAACGCTATGATCACGCACCCTGACGAACTCACTCCTGAAACTTCCTGGAACGAAACGATTTGGGCCCACACCCCGGAGGAGTCCCTCGTCGATCACCAAAACTGTGCCCGGCTCTGTGTCGCGACCCTGCTCCCGTTTAAAAATGGACAACCGGACTGGGAAGGATTCGAAAACAGCATTCGCTGGATGCTGGCGGCCGGTGAAGCCTACGGGGTCGAGCTGGTCTTCGTCATCAACGCCGACACCGGCTATATTTTTCAGCTCAACGAAACGCTCTACGCCGAAGTGATCCGTCGCTTCCGGGCTGCCTTTCCCGGGCCGAAGATCATCTGCGGAACTACCGCAGTCGGTGCGAACGGCGATGTTTTTAAACCGGAGTGGTATCGCCCTCACTTCGAAGTCGCGCAGAGTTTCGACAATGTTGAGATCATGATCATGACCTCGAAGCTTCTCAACGAGCTTCCTGATGAACAGCGCCGTGACGCCTATTTCCAGATCGCGGAAATGCTCACCGTCCCGGGGATCGTTCACGCGCTCGAGCCGTCCTTCGTCCCCTGGGCGACGCCCTTCAGCCCCTGGCTCCTGCACGAACTCGCGCAGCACGAAAAATTCATCGGCGGGAAAATTTCGACCCTCGACGAGCCACATTTTCTTTACTGGTCGGTAATGTGTCGCGACCTCGGTCTCGATTTTTCGCCTCACAGCGGCGACGACTACGGCATCGCCACGGCGATTCGTCTGGGCAACCCGCTGCTCATCGGAGCCGGCGTCTCCGCCTGCCCGCTCATCTGCGCGGCCAAGCAGATGTGGACTCAGTCACCCCTCGACACTCGCGTTTACAAACTCTTCGAAGCCTTTCAGTCACTCGAGGACGCCGTCTTCCGTCTCAACGAGCACGGCAGCGCCGCTGACTACAAGCACAGCACCGCGCATGTCTTGAAGAATCTCGGGATCATCGAATCCTCCGAGATTCACCCGGACTGCCAGGACCGGCGGGGTGACGACGAAGCGAAGCGCATGGCCGGGGCGATGCAGCGCCCGCTTCGGATCGCGGAGCGTCTCGGGATCGATCTTTTCGCCAAACAGTCATGAGCGAGCTGACCACTTTCTCAAAACTCTGCGTCCACACGATCACGACGAAGCCATGGTCGGTTGAGGAAGCCATGGATCGCTACGCAGCGGCTGAAATCGCCGGAATCACCGTCTGGCGCCAGTGGCTCGACGGGCGGGACATTGAAAAAACAGGGGAACGAATTCGAGCGAACGGACTTGAGATCGCCTCGCTCTGCCGCGGAGGATTTTTCCCAGCCCGTGATGCGCAGGGACTCGACGAAGCGATCAACGACAATCGTCTCGCGATCCACGAAGCGGTCGCGCTCGGTGCCCCCATGATCGTCCTCGTCTGCGGGGCGGTTCCCGGACAAGCCCTGTCTGAATCGCGAAAGCAGATCGCCGACGGGATTGCCGCCGTTCTTCCCCTTGCGGAGGATCACGGGATCAAGCTGGCGATCGAGCCGCTTCACCCCATGTATGCGGACGACCGCAGCGCGATCAACACGATGGCTTCCGCCAACGCGGTCTGCGACGAACTCGATCACCCCCTCGTCGGGATCGCCGCCGACGTCTATCACATCTGGTGGGATCCGGATCTGGAGGAACAAATCAAGCTCACAGGAGAAAAGAACCGCCTCTTCGCTTTTCACCTCTGTGATTGGAAAACACCCACGACGGATTTTCTCAATGATCGCGGCCTCATGGGCGAAGGCTGCATCGACCTCAAAGGAATTCGCCAAATGGTCGAAGCAACGGGGTTTGACGGCTTCAACGAAGTCGAAGTGTTCTCCGAACGATGGTGGGCGCGGGATCAGGATGAGTTTCTGGGGGAGATCAAGCAAGCATATTTGGAGTTTTGTTAGGAACAAGCAGGGAGAAAGAACAGGATTAAGAAAAAGAGTTTTATGAAAATAGGTATCATCATGAATGGCGTCACGGGACGCATGGGAACGAATCAGCACCTAGTCCGCTCGGTCCTCGCGATTCGGGATCAGGGAGGCATTGAAATCGCACCGGGCGAAGTGATCGAAGTTGACCCGATCTTAACCGGTCGCAATGAGCACAAGTTGAAAACTCTCGCTGAAAAATACGGCGTTGAACGCTGGACCACCGATCTCGATGCTGCCCTTGCCGATGAGGGAAACCAGATCTTTTTCGATGCCAGCTCAACTCTGCACCGCGCTCGTTTTGTCGAGATGGCGGTGAAGGCCGGGAAAGCGATCTACTGCGAAAAGCCCACCGCCGTTGAGACCGCCGAAGCAGTCCGCCTCGCGCAGCTCTGTCGCGATGCCGGGGTCAAAAACGGGGTCGTGCAGGACAAACTCTGGCTCACTGGAATCCGGAAACTGAAGACACTGATCGATCAGGGATTCCTCGGCGAAATCCTTTCGGTCCGCGGAGAATTTGGCTATTGGGTTTTCACGGGCCACGATGCCGACCAACCCGCGCAGCGCCCGAGCTGGAACTACCGAAAGGAAGACGGCGGCGGCATCATCATTGATATGCTCTGCCACTGGCGCTACCTCATCGACCACGTCTTCGGAAAAATCGAAAGTGTCTCCTGCCTTGGCGCGACGCACATCGACAAACGCATCGATGAAAGCGGCAATGAATACGAGGCGACCGCCGACGACAGTTGCTACGCAACCTTTCAACTGGAGAACGGCGTCGTTTGTCAGTTCAACAGTTCGTGGGATGTCAGGGTCCGGCGCGATGACCTTTTCGTGATGAATGTCGATGGGTCGAAGGGCTCCGCCACGGTCGGCTTACGGAAGTGCTGGGTCCAGTCTCTCGGGACGACGCCGAAGCCGGTCTGGAATCCTGACATTGAGCAACCGATCGACTTTTACGAAGGCTGGCAGGAAGTGCCGGATGCGATTGACTACGAGAACGCCTTTAAGATTCAGTGGGAGCTTTTCATCCGCCACGTCGCGCTGGATGAGCCCTTTCCCTATGACTTGATGGAAGGGGCGAAGGGCGTGCAATTGGCGGAAGCAGGATTGAAGAGCT
The DNA here is from genome assembly GCA_964583035.1 of uncultured Akkermansia sp. Taxonomy (GTDB): domain Bacteria; phylum Verrucomicrobiota; class Verrucomicrobiia; order Verrucomicrobiales; family DEV007; genus Arctic95D-9. The sequence continues at coordinate 27,147 of CAZOUP010000029.1, read as the reverse complement.
GGGCGGAGCGCAAGTGGGTCGACTTAGAGGAGCTGAACTGACTGGGCGAAGAGGGGCGAACCACTAATCGACACTCATGAAACACTTATCAGGGCTTCTGCGGAGAAATGGATTCGTGAAAACTGGTGTCCATTCGTGGGCTTTTTTAGCCATGCCACGAAAAGGCCTGAAGGCCTCACTCCAACTTTCTAAATCCCCCCGAAACGCCGTTGCCGACACTGATAGTCTGCCACCGCTTCGAGCAACTGCTCCCGCCCGAAGTCGGGCCAGTAATCTTTCGTGATGTAGATCTCGGCGTAGCTGATTTGCCAAAGCAGAAAATTCGACACTCGGTATTCCCCGCTTGTGCGGATGAGGAGATCGGGATCAGGCATCCCGGCGGTGTCGAGTGAGTTGGAGAAGATTTCCGCTGTCAAATCCTCCGGTTTGATTTCGCCATCGACCGCTGACTGCATCAGCTTCCTCGTCGCTCCCAAAATCTCCTCGCGGGAACCGTAGCTCAACGCCACCACGAGGGTGAGACCATCATTTTCCGCCGTGGTCTTGATTGTTTTTTCCAGCGCTCTGCGATTAGACGAAGGGAGGCGATCCACCTGCCCGATGACTTGCAGCCTGATGTTGTTCTTCATCAGGGTGGGCGTCTTCTCTTTCAAAAAGTGCGCAAGCAATCCCATGAGTGCGGTCACTTCCGCTTCGGGGCGCTTCCAGTTCTCGGAGCTGAAGGCGTAGAGCGTCAGATACTCAACCCCGATTTCGCCGCAGGTTTCGAGACAGTTTTCGACGGAAGCGGCTCCGGCGCGATGTCCTTCACGACGCGGCAGATCGCGGGCGGCCGCCCAGCGACCATTGCCATCCATGATGATGGCGATGTGGCGCGGGATCTCTTTTTCCGGATCAAACGCAGCCATGGGATTATCGCCTTATCGGATGATGGTCTGGTCGCGGGATGGCCCCACTCCAACCATGCTGACCCGGGTCTCGGTTTCCTTTTCAATGCGGGCGAGGTAGGCGCGGGCATTCTCAGGAAGATCGTCGTAATTCTTGATCGCGGTGGTGTCAGTCTGCCAACCGGGAAGGTTTTCGTAAACCGGGACGACCCGCTCAAAGTCATTCGCCGCTGCAGGAGGAAGCAATAACTTCTCCCCGTCGAGCTCATAGTGCGTGCACACCGGGATTTCCGCACAGTCGTCAAGACCATCGAGAATCGTGATCGCAAGATCATCGAAGCCATTCACCATCGCAGCGTAGCGCACGAGGACGAGGTCGAGCCATCCGCAGCGACGCTTGCGCCCGGTCGTAGCGCCGAACTCCCGGCCCATTTTGTGAAAGCGATCTGCGAGGGTGTCGTTCTGCGTCGGGAACGGGCCTTCGCCGACGCGGGTCGTATAGGCCTTGGTCACTCCCACAACGCGGTCGATCTTCTGTGGCGGCACACCGGACCCGGTGCAGGCTCCGCCGGAAGTCGTGTTGGAGGAAGTGACGTAGGGATAAGTGCCCTGATCGATATCGAGGTAGGTGCCCTGAGCGCCTTCGAAAAGGAGAGACTTTCCCTCTTTCATCGCCGCATGAAGAAACCCGACGGTGTCCGCGCAGAAAGGAGCGAGTCGCTCGGCAGCGGCGAGGAGATCTTTTCCGATCGCTTCGGCATCGAGTTTTTCCATCCCGACCTGCTCGAAGAGCACGTTGCAGTCACTGATGCGCTGGTAAAGACGCTCGGTGAAATTCACAGGATCACCGACGAGATCGTGAAGGCGAAAACCGATGCGGTCAATTTTGTCACCGTAGGTCGGTCCGATCCCGCGCTTTGTCGTCCCGATTTTCCCAGCTCCTTTGCAGGCTTCGCGGTAGGCATCCATTTCCCGGTGAAACGGCATCACGAGGTGGGCACGCGAAGAAATCATCATGTTTTCCGGCGTCACCGGAATACCCTTTTCGGCAAGGCCATCGATTTCGACGAGGAGCGCGATCGGATCCATGACGACCCCGTTACCGATAACGCACTGCTTGCCGGGCCAGAGAATGCCGGAGGGAATGAGATGCAGGATGTACTCGACACCTTCGCTGATCACGGTGTGTCCGGCATTGTTGCCACCCTGAGGGCGCACGACGATGTCCGTCTTTTCCGTGAGAAGATCGACGATCTTTCCTTTTCCTTCATCGCCCCACTGGGCACCAATCACAATCGTGTTCGACATGAGTAATCCTTGAGTCAGATACAAACAGAGTTTTCCCGATCTTTCAGCCGTTCCACGCAAACAACCAAACGGTTATCAAATGGAGGACGAGCCACGCTAAACAGCGATCGATAAAAGACGGGCAGAAGAGATCCTTACGCTGGGGACATCGTTGCCGCAATCGCGATCATCGCAATCGCTGCAAGAATCGCAACCCCGCCAATGACCATGGCAATCATGCCGATTGTGTCCTTCTTAACGACCTTCTCGATCGGAGAAAGATCGACAAATCCATCGGGACGATTTGAGACTTCAGCGATCTGAGCGTGATGACCTCCATAGCCGCCCTCGCCACCGGCGGCAGGTGCCTCGGCGGGAGCTGCGGCACCGTCACTGAACACCGAATCCACACTGCCGAAAAGAACGCGGGAACCATTCACGAGAGGCGCCTCGGTGATCTGTTCGCCATCCATGAATGTGCCGTTGGTCGAACCAAGATCGGTGACCTTAAATGAGCCGCCTTCATTCTGAATCACGGCATGAGAGCCGGAGAGAGAGACATGGTCGAGGACGAGATCGTTGTCGGGACCACGACCAATCGTGATCTGCGGATAACCATCGAGATCGATCGCGATAGGATCCTGCTCGGGTACGTAAAGAGTGATGCTTGCCATGTTGGGTTCGGTTTTACTACGAGTTAGCGCGTTTGATCAATGAGATTAGCAAATTCCTGAAAGAAATAAGAGGCATCATTTGGCCCCGGAGCCGCTTCCGGATGATATTGAACGGAAAAAACGGGGTAATCACGGTGGCGCATCCCCTCGACGGTGTCGTCGTTCAGGTTGATGTGGGTCACTTCGATGTGACTTGGGAGGGCGTCACCATCTGCCGCAAAACCGTGATTTTGCGAAGTGATCGCGATCCGACCCGAGCGAAGATCTTTCACGGGGTGATTGCCGCCGCGATGACCGAACTTCAATTTGAAAGTCTTCCCACCGAAGGCGTGGGCAAGCACCTGGTGACCGAGACAAATGCCGAAGACCGGCTTCTTGTCGATGATCTGCTTCACCTCGTCGTGAATGTAATCGAGCGCCGCCGGGTCACCGGGACCGTTGGAAAGAAAGACACCGTCCGGATTTCTCGCGAGAACCTCGGAGGCCGGGGTGCGTGAGTTCACCACCTCCACCTCGAACCCTTTCTGACGAAGGCTCCGGAGAATGTTGCGCTTAATCCCGAAATCATAGGCGACGATGCGGTATTTCGGATCATCGAGAGGACGAAACACTTCGCCATTTTCCTCTTCGAGAGGCTCATTCACGCATTCATTCACGATCGTCCACTCGCGGCTGAGCTTGCTTTCCGGATCCCACTGGTAGCTGTCCGGCGTCGTGACCTCTTTCACAAAGTCAGAGCCTTCCATGGGCGGAGCCGCTTTCGCCGCCGCAACTGCTGCCGCCGCGTCGAGACTGCCGTCCGTGCAGAGTGTCGCCCGCATCGATCCCGCCTCGCGAAGGCGCTTTGTTAAAGCGCGGGTATCGACCCCCTCGATCCCCGGGACACCGGAACCAGCGAGGTAATCATGCAGCGACTGCTGACTCCTCCAGCTGCTCGGCACGTCGCAAAGCTCTTCGATGACAAACCCACGCACGTGGATCTGCGAACTCTCGGCATCTGTCTCGCTGACCCCGTAGTTGCCAATGAGCGGACAGGTCATCGTCACCAACTGACCACGATAAGACGGGTCGGTGAGGATCTCCTGATACCCCGTCATCGAGGTATTGAAACAAATCTCACCAGTCTGAGTCGTCTCCGCCCCAAAACTAATTCCTTCGAAGACGGTCCCGTCTTCCAATGCCAGCACCGCTTTTTTCCGTGATCTTGCCATATCAAAAGGTTGGCCTAATCCAATAAGAGACCTTCGGAGGATGCCAGAAAAGCGAGGCCTTTCAAATGGTTTTCCCCATCGCGGCTAGGAACCGGTCTTTGACCATTGCCTGACAGGGTGCTCCTCCCAGACCGGAAGCTCGCGCAATTCCTCCTCAACCCGCTCTGTCATCGGCAGATTCCACGTCGCCCAGAAGGGCTGGAGATTCATTCCGCAGGCCTTCGAAAGCCGGATCACCCACTGATCGTTGATCTCCTCCTGCCCTTTCGGACGATCATCGGGGGCGAGCTGATTGTACTCATCGAAGACCGCCTGAAAAGGTTCCCACCCAAACTTCTCCTGCACCATGAGGTAAGTCTCGAGCGCCGTCCAAACCGACCATTCCGGATCAAATTTCGCACCGCCCTCAAAATAAGCGTTCATCCGCTGCTTCCGGTCGAGCGGACGAATCGCGCGGTGAGTCTCGTCTCGGTTTTTCCCGATGTATTCCTCGTATAAATAAACCGACCAGAGGTTGCAGGTCGTCTCCCCCGTCCCCGGCAGCGCCCATAAATTATGCTGATGATTGTGCCCGTATTCGTGAAAAAATCCCCAGTTTCCCTCCGTTTTCAAGGCATGGGCATCGACCGCCTGCACGGCTGACTTGTCCTGGTGCGCCGCAACGGGATAGCTGCTGTGCATCGCGCCCGCTGACGTCTGGCGATCAAAAATGATACGCTCGGCGCGGTAGTTATTCCGATCCACACGGACAAGCTCAGCCGATTTGTCGATGATCCCGTTCCATACCTCCATGACTGCATCCGGATCATCGAGATTGCGAATGAACTCGCTCGGGATCGCAATGATCATGCGGTCACTCGCCAGTTCCGCCCAGGGACCGGGGTAGTCGCGAATTTCACGCTTCCAGTCTTCGAGACCGGTTTCCCCGTGAACATAAAGCGGAGCCCTGACCCCGCCGGAGATCGTCACGGGGATTTCGTCGTACTCCGCTCCGCGCGGCACCCGGATCGTGACGAGTCCGCCGAGACCACTCGATGCCTCCGTGACCGCCCCGCGAACCTCGCGCTTCACCTGCCAGTCAGGGTAGCGCTGCCATTGGTCACGATTGCGAAGATGCCCGTCGTAGGAGCCGATCACGACCTCGAATCCTTCGTCCGCCAACTTCGCCGGCAACGTCACTGAAATCACCTCGCCCGGCGGCGCGTAAATGCCGGTCGGTCGCATTTCTTTCGCCTGCCAACCAGCCGCATTGCGACCTTCAAGCCAACCGCGATAGGTGCCCTCGATCGTGAACTCGTGCTCAACCCGCTCTGCGCCATAAACCACTTCCCCGGGGTAATTCGCCGCCGCCGGGATCGCATACATCATTCCCGGGAAGGCGTTTTCGTTGAAATAGGTCTCCAGTTCGATGATCGCATCGACGAGCGGGCTCGCACCGGGCACGACCGGATTTTCGATGGTGGGAATGATCGGGCCGACCGCTTCGTTGAGCTGCTTTAATCCGGCAAGAAATTCGACGAGCCCGTCGCCGGTGAGAGATTTGGCGCGGTTCATCGCTTCAATTTCCCTCGTGAGAGTTGAGCCGGTGAGATCCGCATGATTCTCCATCAACTGCGCCACCGCAGCAAGGGCTCCGCTAGATTCCATCGTGGCCTCCCCCGGGTCGCCGCTGCCCCCGATCGCCAGCAAAGCATTCGAGGCGACGCCGGAAGGCTCAAACTGAAACCCGGACTCCGCCATGAGCCGGTTTGCCGGGAAAGTGGAAAACGGGTCAAATTTTTTACCAAAAGCCCAGGGAGTCGTTGCCGTCACCAATCCATTCCCGTCGGCGAGAAATTCCGTGAGTGCCTCGATCTCCTCATCGCTGAGCGCCTCATGACCAATCAGGCAGTAAACCGTCACCTTTGATCTTGAAATCTCTTCCGGAGAAATCACCGAGACCTCTAATCCAGCCTCTTCGAAAATGGCATCTATCTCCGCGACACTCCGGTGCAGCCCCACCGACGGCTCACTCGATTTCCCCGCCCACCGGATTGCATTCAGGACCAGCGACGTGATCGATTCCTGCGCCGTGAGGTCGCCCCCCTTCAGGAAACTTCCATGGGTGAACCCGACCGTCCGACCCCCGTCCCTACTCGTCGCCGCAGCAGCGATGATGCTACCCTTTTCATCCTGCAAGAGAGGAAAGGCCGCAGGGGAAGTAAGGACAATCCGACCGGGAACCGACTTTCCAAAATCGATCTCCCCACCGCCCGCGCGAATGAGCTGCTGAACGGTTTCGTCGGAAAAAGCAGTGAGAGTCAAGAAGAAGCAGATCAGAGCGGCTAGGCAGGTAATTTTCATGAAAAGATGGGGATTCAACCCTGTTGAGTCGCCCGTTATACCCTGTTGAGTTTCATTTGAGGACACAAAAATGCGGGATGAAACAGGAACGGGCGACTCAGTGCTTGGGTTTTGAAACCATGGCGATGAAACTCGGCCCGGATTCCTGATGTTTCGCTCTTCGACAATGGCTAAATCTTTGATTTTGTCACGGTTTTGGGGTATCGCGAAGCCCTCCGGACCGACGACTGGTCCGCAATAAGACAAAGCACTCACGACTCTCATCATGGCGCCCCGAATCATTTACACGAAGACCGACGAAGCCCCTGCGCTCGCGACTTACTCACTGCTCCCCATCATTCAGGCGTTCACGAAATCGAGCGGCATCTCCGTTGAAACCCGTGACATCTCTCTCGCCGGTCGCATTCTTTCCCAATTTCCAAATTGCCTCGCCGAAGAGCAACGAGTCGCTGATGCCCTTGCCGAGCTTGGAGATCTCGCGAAGACGCCGGAAGCCAATATCGTCAAATTGCCGAACGTGAGCGCGTCGATTCCGCAACTGAAGGCCGCCATCGCCGAACTCCAAGCCAAAGGCTACGCCCTCCCGAACTATCCCGAGGAGCCATCGAACGACAGCGAAAAAGGGATCAAGACCAAATACGATGCGGTGAAGGGATCGGCGGTCAATCCGGTTCTCCGCGAAGGTAACTCGGACCGCCGTGCGCCAAAGGCGGTGAAGGAATACGCCAAACAGAATCCGCACTCGATGGGTGCCTGGTCGCCGGATTCGAAAACCTCCGTCTCTAACATGACGGCAGACGATTTCCGCTCGAATGAAAAATCGGTTGTCGTTCCCGCCGCGACCGATGTCTGCATCGAGTTCGTCGCGACCGACGGAACGGTGACGATTCTCAAAGAGTCCACCCCGCTCCTCGCCGGTGAAATTATCGACGGCACCGTGATGAGAAAAGCAGCGCTCCTTTCTTTCCTCGAAGATCAGATTGCGGCGGCCAAAGCATCCGGCGTTCTTTTTTCCCTTCACATGAAGGCGACGATGATGAAGGTCTCCGACCCGATCATCTTCGGCCACGCCGTTGAGGTCTACTTCAAAGATGTCATCACCAAGCACGCTGATCTCATCGAAGATCTCGGCGTCGATTTTAAAAACGGCCTCGGTGATCTCATTGCCAAGATCGCGAGCCTCCCTGCGGATGAAAAAGCTGAGATTGAGGCGGACCTTGAAGCCGCTTACGAAAGCGGACCTGATCTCGCGATGGTCAATTCCGACCTCGGGATCACCAATCTCCACGTCCCGTCCGACATCATCATTGACGCCTCAATGCCGGCGATGATCCGGACCTCCGGCCAAATGTGGAATAAGGACGGCAAGCCGCAGGATGCCCTTTGTGTCATCCCTGACAGCAGCTACGCCGGCGTCTACGCCGCGACGATCGATTTCTGCCGCGAGAACGGAGCGTTTGACCCGACGACGATGGGCACCGTTCCCAACGTCGGCCTCATGGCCCAGAAGGCTGAGGAATATGGCTCGCATGATAAGACTTTCGAAGTTGCCGCCGCCGGAAGCATCCGTGTCGTCGACAACTCCGGGGTGACCCTTTTCGAACACGAAGTGGCCGAGGGCGACATTTGGCGCGCCTGCCAGACGAAGGATGCTCCGATCCGCGACTGGGTGAAGCTTGCGGTGAATCGCGCCCGCGCGACAGGGTGGCCCGCGATCTTCTGGCTCGACGAAACTCGTGCCCACGATGCGAATTTGATCACCAAGGTGAACACCTGTCTCGCCGATCACGATACCGACGGACTCGATATGCAAATCATGTCTCCGATTGAGGCGACGCACTACACCCTAAAGCGACTCAAGGCGGGAGAAAATACGATCTCAGTGACCGGTAACGTCCTTCGTGATTACCTCACCGACCTCTTCCCGATTCTCGAACTCGGCACGAGCGCGAAGATGCTCTCGATCGTCCCTCTCATGAACGGCGGCGGTCTTTTCGAAACCGGCGCCGGTGGTTCCGCGCCGAAGCACGTGCAGCAGTTCGTCGCCGAAAACTACCTGCGCTGGGATTCTCTCGGGGAATTCCTCGCTCTTGCCGTTTCGCTCGAGCATCTCAGCGACACCTTCGATATCCCGAAGGCAAAAATTCTCGGGAAAACCCTCGACGACGCAACGAGCAAGTTTCTCATCGAAGACAAATCCCCAACCCGTCGCCTCGGGGGGATCGACAACCGGGGGAGTCACTTTTACCTCGCTTTTTACTGGGCCGAAGCGCTCGCGAACCAGGACGAAGATGCCGATCTCAAAGCGGAATTCGCGCCGATCTATCACGCGCTCCTTGAGCACGAAAACCGCATCGTCGAAGAACTCCTCGAGGTTCAGGGCAAGCCTGTCGATATCGGCGGCTACTACGAGCCCGACGATGCCATGACCTCCGCCGCAATGCGTGCCAGCGCAACGTTGAATGAGATTGTGGACGGGATTTAGAGTCCGCAGCAACTAGCCTAATAAAGCCTCATGCGTCCGGCGCGTGTGAGGATCTTTCAGTTTCGCATCACCGGTTTTTCTGCCGTAGCGCTGGAGCTGCTTCGCGAGAAATTTCCGTATCGCAGCTTCTTCGGGCTCGTCGATCACATTGACCAACTCGTCCGGATCTTTCTCAAGGTTCAGGAGCCAGGCCTCATCTTTATCGGAGAGAATCAGTTTGTGAGTCGGCGTCACTGCCGCGATCCAACCGGAAGTGTCTTCGACTGATTTGGTGGTGCTACGCATGAAAGTGACGTCCGCTCCCTTCACCTCACCACCGGTGAAAAGGGAATTGAGATTCCTGCCCTCTTCTTCCCCGGAAAGCTGGCCTCCCATCATCGCGAGGATCGTCGGCATGAAGTCGGTCGTATTCATGGCACGATCAATCTGTGACCCGGCGGGGATCGACTTAGGCCATCGAATCACGAAAGGCACTTTGCCGGAAGCCTCCATCGGGTAACCCTTGTTCTGTTTCCGATGTTCGCCACGCATGTCTCCATGATCTGCGGTGAAAATGAAAATCGTGTTGTCGTAAAGATCACGCTCTTTCAACTCTGCGATAAGTCGCCCGACGTTGTCATCGATGCATTTGATCATGCCGTGATAAGACGCCATTTTCCACATGCAGTTCTTGTCAGGCTTCGCCCAACTCGGAGCCGTCGCCTCATCTTTGTCATAGGTGCGTGGCTTCTGCACTGTCGCATCGTCATACATGGAAGCGTAGGGTTCACGAACTGTGTCCGGACCGTGAGGATCCGGGATGCTTACCATGTAGACGAACGGCTCGTCCTTGTGTTCATCGATGAATTCAATCGTCCGGTCCGTGAGCCAGTCGGTCGCAAAACTTTCTTCATCGGCACCGTCGACCGAATAACTCGGCTCGCCCTTTTTGTCTCTCGCCTTCACACGCGGTCCATCCTCAGTCAGCTCGAACTGTTTCCAGTGACCGCGATTGAACATGTAGCGATTGTCTTCAAATCCAAAATTGCGCTCCGGCCCCCACTGAGGTTTTCCCTCGCCATCGAGATGCCACTTACCAGCGTAGCCCGTCGCATAGCCAGCCTTCCCCAGCTGATGCGCAAAGGTCGTGATTCCGTCATTGAGATGCACGCTGTTATTCGTCACGTCAGTGTTCTGAGGATAACGCCCGGAAATCAACGAAGATCGTGAAGGAGAACAAACCGGAGTCGCCGCATAAAACTTGGTGCAGATCGCCCCCTCCTTCGCGATCGAATCAATGTGAGGCGTCTCACAAACGGCATCAGGCCCCCACATGAAGGCCTGTTCCGGAGCCAGGGTATCCCGATAGCATCCGATCGTTCGGAAATTCAACTCATCGCAATGAATGATCACTAAATTCGGCGGCGGGGAAGACTCCTCTCCCAATGCTGAAACTCCCAGGGCCGAAACCGCAGCTCCGGATTTCTTGATAAACTCACGACGAATCATGCCTGCACTTGTGACAAATGGCGCTTCATGAAGCGAGCGAAAACCAGACCGGAATAAGGACCCGATCACTGGACACCAAAATGCGCACGCGAAGGTGCCGTATTCAAATTCCGCGTTTTCCGATTGAATGGGGAAATGAACGACCGCCCTCTCAATCGTCGCCACTTTACGAAAACGATCACGACCGGTGCCGCTGCGCTCGCGGCAGGATTGGGTGCCAGTGCGCAGGAAAAGGTCAACCCTGACAATCGTCCCATTCCCCTCCGTCGTCCCCGCCCCGGCGATGAAGCCAAAGTCTTCGGTACGAATGAACGGCTCCACGTCCCGACTTCGGGAACTCTCCAGGGTGACTGGTTTCACGAAGACGCTCGGGACATCCCTGTCGCGGGTGACTACGATGTCATCGTCGCCGGAGGCGGTCCTGCGGGTGTCGCGGCCGCCCTCGCCGCCGCCCGGTCCGGAGCGAGCACCCTCATGATCGAGGTTCATGGCTGCGTCGGGGGAGTCTGGACCGCCGGAATGCTCTGTTGGATCCTCGATGCGTTCAACAAGCCGGGGATCATGGCGGAAATCCTGACAAGACTCGAAGCGGACAAAAACGGTCAGACTTTTTCCCGCGACGTCGGGTCACGAACTGCCCGGGGACGAACCTACGACCCGGAGGCAATGAAGCTTCTCCTCGAGGACATGCTCCTCGAAGCCGGAGTGAACATTCGTCTTTTCACTCGCATCGTCGGGGCCGCTCCTGACGGGAAAAATCGACTCGCCGCCGTCGTCACCGAATCAAAATCAGGACGAGAGGTTTATACCGCGAAGAGCTTCATCGACGCGACCGGTGATGGCGATCTTGCCGCCCAGGCTGGATGCGGGTTCGACTTCGGACGTCCCGGCGACGGGATCACGCAGCCCTTCAGCCTCATGGCCCTTTTCCACGGGGTGAAATCGAAGGAGATTGGTCCGTTCATCAATCACTATGCCGAGATCAACAACCTCGGGACGGCCAAAGCCAACCTCCTCGCCGAGTTTCGCAGCGCGGGAATCGATCCCTCCTACGCGGGGCCTTCCATTTTCGAAATTCATGACGGTCTCTATGCGATGATGGCGAACCACCAATACGGCGTCTCCGCGATCAACGCCGACGACGTGAGCCGCGCCACCCTCGAAGCCCGCCGCGAAAACCATGCTCTCATCAAGGCGCTGCAAAAAAAAGGCGGCGTCTGGAAGGGCATCGAGATTATCGCGACGGGGGAACAGATCGGCACCCGTGAGGCCCGGCGCATCCACGGACGCTACACCGTGAGCAACGACGACCTCAAGAACGGCTCCCGCTTCGACGACGGAATTTGCCGCGTCACCTTCCCCATCGATGTCCACGCGACCGACCCGACGAAGTCGAAAGGCATCGAGAACAAACCTTTTAAATCTCAGCACTACGATATTCCTCTCCGCGCGCTTCACGCCAAAGATGTTGATGGCTTGATGCTAGCCGGTCGCTGCATCAGCGGAAGCTTCTACGCTCACAGCAATTACCGGGTCACTGGAAACGCCGTCGCGATGGGAGAAGCCGCCGGCGTGACCTGTGCTATTGCGGCGCGTGAAGGCGTATTGCCACACGAAGTGCCTTTTACCGAACTAGGAGTGGTGCCGGTCGCGTGAGAAGCGAACGTTCCCGGAAGCACGCCACGTTACCGACATGACCCGCATCCTCCTCGCCGTCGCACTTCTGCTCTTCACCTCCCTTGCCTCGGCGCAGGACGGCAGTTCCGGAAACAACACCCCGATCGAGGTCGAAAAGGTCACCTCCGACACTGCGATCAAAAACCGGATCCGAGAAATTTTTGACGCGGTCGGCGGTTTCGACTCCATCGAGATCACGGTAAAATCTGGAGTCGTGACCCTGAGTGGAGAAGTCCTCACCGCGAAAGTGCAGAAGGACGCGGTCTCCCTTTCTGATCGCACCGACGGCGTTGTCCTCACCATCAATCGCCTCACCGAGCCGACAGAAATCACGAGCCGCTTTGCCCCCGCCTACGAAAAGCTCCAGCAAATGGGGCGCGCTCTCGTCGTGAAGCTCCCCCTCCTCGGAGCCGCGTTGATTATTCTGATTCTGTCAGGCTACTTGGCGCGACTCGTTCGCCTGCGACACCGCTGGCTTGACCGCCTTCCTTTTTCCTCCTTGGGAAAACAGCTCACGCTCCGGGTCGTGCGCGCCTTGATCGTCATTTTCGGCATCCTTCTCGCGCTCGAATTGCTCGATGCGACCGCCATCGTTGGAGCAGTCATGGGGGCCGCCGGACTGGTAGGACTCGCGCTTGGTTTTGCTTTCAAAAATATTGTCGAAAACTATCTCGCCGGGGTGCTCCTCAGCACCCGAAATCCGTTTGAAATCGGTGACGCGGTCGAGATCGATGGCCAAACCGGAAAGGTCGCCCGCCTCACCTCGCGTGACACCGTTCTCGTGACCCTCGATGGCAATCATCTCCGCATCCCGAACGCGAAGGTGATGAATTCAGTGCTGTTGAACTACTCAAGAAATCCCCTCCGCCGATTTGATTTCTATGTCGGGGTTTCGACTGACTTTGACCTCGGGGAAGTGAAGAGAATTGCTCTCAAAACCCTCGCGGAGAATCCTGCCGTTCTTGATGAACCGGCGCCGATGGTCGCGATTGACAGCCTGGGTGATAGCTCCGTCCAGATTCGACTCTTCGCGTGGATGGACCAGAGCAAACACAGTTTTCTCAAAGTAAAGAGCGAGTCGATCCGGCTCATCAAAGAGGCTTTCGACGGAGCGGGCATTGAAATGCCGGAGCCGATCTACCGGGTTCATTTCCGCGACGGAGCGGCCGCCATTCCCGAAACGGTCGTCACGGAAAAACCGAAACCCACGCCCGTGACGACACCGGCAACCGAAGAAGACCTCGCCACCGACGACTCGATCGACGAGCAGATCGAGGCCGAAGCTCTGGAATCCGGAGAGGACAACTTCCTCAAACCGAAACCTCCCGCAGAAAATAGTCCGTGAGATTTCACTCTGTTGCGAGGTATCTTTCCAGCCATGCAACGCGACACCGAGGAATTCATCGAACTGCTGACCGGCGCTCAGAGCGCGGTCTTCGGCTACATCATGTCGCTTTGTCATGATCATGCCCGTTCTCAGGACATTCTCCAGGAGACGAACATGACCCTCTGGCGCAAAGCGGAGGACTTCGAAGCGGGGACCAATTTTACGGCCTGGGCCTGCCGCACTGCTTACTTTCACGTCCTCAATCACCGGCGCAAACAGAGTCGCGAGCAGCTCGTTTTTGACGAAGACGTTCTCGACTATCTCGCCGAGCGGCAGGAGGAGAGAGCCAACCATTCGCAGGATCGCATCGCCGCGCTCCGCGGCTGTCTCGAAAAACTCCCCGCCGATCAACGGCAACTCGTCGACCGGCGCTACGAACCCGGGGCCTCGGTCCAGGCGATTGCGGAAACAGATGGTAAATCGGAAGGAGCCGTCTCCCAGGCCCTCTACCGCATCCGCGCCGTGCTCCAGCAGTGCGTCGAAAAACAACTCTCCAAAGAAAGCCTCGCATGAACCGGAACGCACGCCTCCAGCGGGTCAATGAACTGACCTCTTCTCTCATCGACCGCTCTCTCGACAAGACCGAACGTGAAGAACTCAACGAACTCCTCCGGGGGGATCCCGAAACCTGCGAGCGCTACCTCGATCTCACGGAGGCGCATGCGGCACTCGTCCACGATCATGTCGGCGAAGACCTCCTCCCCGAGTTGCCTCAGAACTTAGTCCCTCTTTCCTCTCCCCGGAATCCCCGCCTCTGGGTCTGGGCGGCAGCGGCCGCGCTTGCGATTCTTGCGGCGAACGCGGCACTCCTGAATTCTTTTCGCCCGAAAATTGAGCCCGAACCCCGCGCCGATGGGGATTGGGTTGCCGTCGTGAGCCGCACCGTCGATCCTGTTGTCGCAGGATCGAATGCCCCGCCCAATGAAGGCGACGCGCTGCCCGTCGGCCCTTTTCTCCTCCAATCCGGGCTTGTCCAGATCGAGTTCTTCAGCGGAGCGTCCGTCATCGTCGAAGGTCCTGCTGAGCTGAACCTGAAGTCACCCTGGTTGATCGAATGTCAACGGGGCCGCCTCAGGACTTTCGTTCCCGAACCGGCGCAAGGGTTCACGATTATAACACCCGAATATCAAGCAGTTGATCTGGGGACTGAGTTCGCACTGAGCGTGAATGACAATGGACACAGTGAGTTGCATGTCGTCGACGGAGAAGTGCGGGTCGATGACTTTACCGGAAAGGAAATCCAACTCCTCGAAAGCGGCGGCGGGATTCGTTCCGCCGATGGAAAAGTGGAATCCCTTTCCGGCGGTGGAGGAGACTTTATCGGACGGGAACGTCTCCTCGATCTCGCGGCGGAAGACCGTCAGTCAAAACTTCAAGAGTGGCGCCGGATGAGAAGGCAATACAGCACCGACCCTGACACATTAGTCTTTTTCGACTTCGAAGATCAAAACGCATGGGATCGGCAATTAACGAACAAAGCGGACATGGGACCTCACGCCGCGATCATCGGGGCCCAGTGGACCCAAGGGCGCTGGTCGGAAAAAGGAGCCCTTGAGTTCAAGCGAATCACGGACCGGGTTAGACTGGAGATACCCGGAGAATTCGACGCCCTCACCTTCTCCGCCTGGGTCAGAATCGAAGGCCTTGATCGCTGGCTCAGTTCTCTCATGCTCACAGACGGCTTTGACATGGGCGAAGTGCATTGGCAAATCAGTGATCTTGGCGAAGTCGTTACCGGCATCAGAACGCCCCGGCGGGATCCGAATACTAATTCCCCTCCCGTGATTCAGCCGGAGAACCTTGGCCACTGGATTCACCTCACCTCGACGCTGGACCGTAATGCGGAACAAGTCATCCATTACGTCGATGGAGAAGCCGTCATTGTCGATGCCCGCAATGACCTTCCGCCGCTGAAAATTGGAGCGGCTGAAATCGGCAACTGGCAGCCCGTCCGCCAGATCAACACGAAGCACAATCCTCTGCGCAGCCTCAATGGCCGCATTGATGAATTCATGATCCTGAAGCGCGCCCTCACCGCGAGTGAAGTCGCAGCACTCTATGAAGCCGGTCGCTGAAAGAAGGTCGCGGCAACCAATTGATTGTCTTGAACTTAGCGAGTAAAATTTAACACTGCGCGAGATCTACGTCTGATTCGCTGCATCACTTTCTTATCAGCGCCTTTAAGGCACTCGATACTCACTTACATCACTACTCTGAGGGCTACTCTGAGGGCTACTTCGCGCCTTCCCCTCTCCCCATCACTTTGATCCATTTCGCGTTCCGATTCAGGCTTCCATGGTTGACCCTAAAGCAGACCAAACGCCATTCGAGATCTCCCTTCGCCGAGCCTCGAAGGTTCACCCGGTGATTGTCCATCTGCTCTTTGATAATTCCAAAATCGGTTCCACGGTCTCCTTGTGCCTTCGTCACGTTTGCCGGGTTCCCTCCTGTTTAAGCCGCTCTCAATAAAGGGTTCGTTGCTCACGTGTTCTTTTCACACGCCCTCTCGCCGGTGCCTCCCCCGCGAACACTCTGTTGTTTGGCCTGCATGATCGTCCCTACTTCCGATTCAACTTTGTTGACCTGATAGGTGTTCTCTTAACTCGCATCAAAAACTGCCGTTTCGACTGCTTCAGAACCTAACATGGGCTCGCCCTCGGTTTTATTAGGCTCCAACTAATGCCTACCAACTTCCTCATTCGTCAGGTAGACACCCGCGATTAAGCCGCTCCCCGGGGGCTCAGAACTGCTCCCCCCCCCATCCACGCCCGCCTGAGCGTTGTAATCATTGGTAAAACCTCGCAGCATTTTCACTTTCCGGAATATATCCCCGCTCGCTTTCACACATTTTTTCCAAACGGCGTTCGCGATCCTCCGCACTCGTTTTCTTCGCACCAAAGTTACTTCTTCGCCTCCGCGACGCGTCTCTTGAGCTCAGCACGGGCTTTCGCGAGGTCTTCGATGTGATTCTCGCTGTTGATCAAATTACTCTCCTCACCGGGATCAACGACCAGATCGGTCAAGACCATCGCCGTTTTCTTCCCCGTCTGATCATTCCACTCGGTGTAGCGACAGGCTCCGATGCGGATGCTGTGCCCCATTGTTTTCCCGTGAGGGTACGAGCTGTAAGCACTCGGGCGATGCTCTCCCGAAAGGTCGTCCAGGAGGGGGCCAAAACTCTTCCCCTGAAGATGATCCGGGACCGGAATACCTGTTAGGTCACAAAGAGTCGGGTAAAGATCAATCAGCTCGACGAGCGACTCTGTCACCCCGGTTTCTTTTCCGGGCACCCGCATGAGGAGCGGAACGCGGGTATCGATTTCAAAATTGGTGTGCTTACACCAGCTTGAGTGATCCCCGAGCTTCCACCCGTGATCCCCCCAGAAAACGACGATGGTATTGTCCGCCGCCCCGGAAGCCTCCAGCGCGTCGAGGACCTTGCCCACGTTCGCATCGGTGTAGCTCACGCAGGCCGCATAGCCATGGAGGAGACGTTTATTGAGACCATCAGAAAAATCGACTGGCGAATCCCCCTCGTAGTCTGAGTATTTGGACATCTCTCCTGCTGTAGAATTACGGGCCACATCAGGATATCCGGGAGGCCATGACCGATTTTCGGGCATGGAAAAAGAGTCCCTCTCATAGAGATCCCAATATCGCTTTGGCGCGACGAAAGGCAGGTGCGGCTTGGTGAATCCCACGGCAAAAAAGAAGGGCTCGTCTCGCGCGACCAATTCTCCGATTTTTTCAGCGGCAACGACGGCCCGGGCACCATCTCCATAGGTCTCATCAGGAACATCAGCACTTTCCGTGGTCATGCCGCGAAAGTTCTTCGGGGCTTGCTCCGGATTCGCCTTTTGGCGACGCTTCATCTCTGCGGTGCTTTCCGGCAGGACGTAACTTTCCCCTCCGGCGTCGAGCCATTCATCCCAGTTCTTCCCTTCAATCTTTCCGCCGTTTGTGCCGTGATAAATCTTCCCGGTTCCGAGGGTGTGATATCCGTTCGCCTGAAAATGCTGGTTCATCGTCAGCAAATCAGGATGACGCTGTCTCCAGTTCGTGACGTGGTAATTCTGCTCCCCCGTTTTCGTCGGATAGAGCCCTCCCATGAGCGAAAGCCGCGAGGCACCGCAGACCGCCTGCTGGCAATAAGCGCGGTCAAAGCGGACCCCACTCGCGGCGAGACGGTCGAGATTCGGTGTTTTCACCTCCGCTCCATAAGTCGCAAGTTCGGGTCGAAGATCATCCACCGCGATAAAGAGGACGTTGGAGCGATCCGCCGCGCCGAGGATTGAGACAAAGGCGACGAGGACAAAAAGGAGGGCGGGTTTCATAGAGGTTACTTAAACACAGCATCGATTCCCATCGCACTTTTCCGCGCGATCTTGGGAACCATTTTGGGACGTGAACGCTTCAGCGTGAAATAGACCAGCGAAAGGAGACGCAGCCCGATGATGCGGTCCACGATGCGATAACTCGGCTTTTTTCTCACGAGATGGTTGAAGAAAATCGCGATGTAGCGCCCGTTCATTTTGAAGGGCTTGAAGTCGAGATTCACGGTGTAGCGGAAACGGCTCCCCTTCGGATAGCGTTTCTTGTATGCCCTCTTTGCCGCCTTGAGCCGGGATTTTATCTCGTCATCAAACGGTCGGAAAAAATACTCCCGCGCCAGGGCAATGATCCCGAAGGTGTATTCCATGTACTCGATATCCTCTTCGGGAAGCCCGGATTCGAGCGCGAGCGATCGCATTCGCTTGATCTTCACCATCGCGGCGCGGGCCGAGCGAATCGACGCCTCGCCGTCCTCGACGAAATAGTTCAGCATCTTCTTCAGCGAATGCGCGACGAAGATGTGATGCCAGTAGACACCGATAAGCGGCGGGATCCTGACACGACGAAAATAGAGCCGTCGCCTCGCGAAGTCAGGCAGGTAAAGGAGATCAGTCACGACCTCTTCCGAAAGCCGGAGCAACTCGTGAAGCGCCGGAGAATTCGTCACTCCCGGCAAGTGAGAGATCGCTTCCTCAACGAGTTCTCCGTGCTTAAAAAGTCGCAGGGCGACAAAGGTGTTGATCTCGGTCCAGACACTGGAGTTTTCGAGAAAAGCAAGACGACGAAACGGGGTCCACCCCCCGGTCTGACACCACACCGAAATGCCGATGACATTCGGCGCGTCGCGCAATTCGATCGCGAGCTGCTCGTAGTCGTGACCGATAAAACTCGGGTATTCCCCGCAGCCCTCATACTCCCGGCGTGTTTGCAGCTCAACAATCGTGGGAATGTCAGTGACAAAGAAATTCCGGTTCAGGGAGAGGTAACGGAAGAAATCGGACTCGCCGTATTTCATCGAAAGCACGAGCGACGGGCTCGTGATCCCGGCGACCGTTTTCTCCAGCGTCGCGTGATGCCAGATCAGATCCCCTACCTGATGCGCTCCGACGGTCCAGGTGCGGAAAATGCAGCGGCGTCCGTGTTTTTCAAAAACCGGCAAGACCGCCTTGAGGCATCGATTGACCATCGCCGAATTTTTGAGGACGAGCTTGCTGCGAAACTGCTCTTTGATATCGAGCCCATCGCTTTCCCCGATCCGCAAAACGACTCCGGCCACTTCGGGGAAATCGGCGAAAAATCCATCAAGCAGCTCGGCGAGAAAGAGCCGCATTTTTTTCTCATTCGCCCCGATTCGCTTTTCAAGCGCCGGGGTGAAGGTCATGATATCCATCGTCAGATAGATGTGCATTCCCTCGTCATGCATCACGCGAAAGAGCTCGCGGAATTTCCCCTGATGCACCGCAATACTTTTCCTGACACTGTCCTCATAAAACTCATGATCCGCGAGATGCGGGACATCGTCGAGGGTGACTCCGTTGTAGCCGATCTGCGAAACACTGCGGCAGAAAGTCTTCATGTCCGCCCCGATCTGCGCGAAGGCATCATCGCGCTCCGCTGCCGCCATCCCCTCAAATCGCATCCAGGGAAGCTTCGACCAGTTGATGCGGAACCGCTCGTACCCCGGGAAAAAAGGGCCGATCGCATCGATCAGGTAGAGCGGAGAGTTGAGAGAAGGGAGTTCCAAAACAGAAAGCTTTCTTAACGTATCGGGGATTTAACTGCAAAGCCTTAGTTCCAAGGGCGGGGAGGCGGAAGGTGACAAAATCGTCAGGCCCGCGAGTCACGGAATCAGGCCGGTAAAAAACTCGCCTCATCGCCCCGTGACGCGCATAGTGAGCGCGATGAAAAATTTCACCTCTCATGTCAAAACCGGCCCTGCCGGGTGGATCGCTCCGCTTCTCGCCCTCCTCTGCCTCAGTGCCGTCATTCTCGCCGTCGTCGGATGCGGGGAAAGCACTGCCGAAACTCCTGCGGCCCCGAAGAAAATCGTCATCATCTCGGGGGAACCGAGCCACCCTTCCGGCCAGCACGAATTCTTTGCCGGGTCCACCCTCCTTGCCAATGCGCTGAACGAGGAAAGCGGTCTCCCCCTCACCGTCGAAGTCGTCCGCCACGGCTGGCCTGAGGATGAGAGCATTTTCGAAGGCGCTGACGCGGTCATCATTTACTCGGACGGAAACGCAAAGCATCCCGTGAATGGACACGAGGACAAACTCGACGCGATGGCCAAGAGCGGCGTCGGCATCATGTGCATGCACTATGGAGTCGAGGTTCCCAAAGGTGAGCAGGGCGAACTCTTCAAACAATGGATCGGCGGCCACTATGAATCAGGCTTCTCCACAAATCCCCACTGGACCGCCGAGGCCGAGATCAACGCCGATCATCCCATCAGCAAAGGTGTCCCCGGTTTCACCGCAAACGATGAGTGGTATTACAACATGCGTTTCGCCGATCCGGATTCCTCCGCTCACATCCTCACCGCGATCCCGACGACGGACCGGATTAACCGCTACATCCACTGGACACCCGCCGGGAAAGCCGGCCTCGGAAAACGCCAGACGATGATGTGGGCCGTTGAGCGCGCCGACGGCGGACGCGGTATCGGATTCACAGGCGGCCATTGGCATCGCAACTGGGCAATCGACGATTTCCGAAAGGTCGTTCTCAATGGTATCGTATGGGTTGCGAAGGGAGAGGTGCCCGAAGACGGTGTTCTTTCCGATCCCATCACCGAAGCGCAGCTCAATGAAAATCTCGATGAGAAGGATGAAATGGTTCACGTCAGCCTCCCTTCCGAAGCGGACCTCACGCAGCCACCGGCTGAAGAGAAAGATTTCGGTTGGCCCGGGATGCCTAAGAAGAAGGAGTAGAGGAGCAAAGAACTAGAGGAGTTGAGAATGAATGCACGATCTTTTGAAAATCGGGATTCTTGATTCGGGCGTCGGCGGGTTTTCGGTCCTGAGGGAAATTCGCGCCCTCCTTCCCGGGGCGCCGATTCACTATGTCGCTGACTCGTCATGGTGTCCCTACGGCAACAAACCGGGGGACGTCATCCGCGACCGCGTCGCGCAACTCGCTGACTACCTCCTTGGAGAAGGTGCCGAGATTCTCGTGATCGCCTGCAACTCGGCGACGATCCACGCGGTCGGCTCGCTTCGCGCGACTTACCCGATCCCTGTCGTCGGGATGGAGCCGGCCGTGAAACCTGCGGCCGAACTGACCCGCTCCGGCGTCGTCGGCGTTCTCGCGACCGAGGCATCAATCGCCGGGGAAAAATTTCACCAACTCGTGAACACCCACGCCCAGGGGATTCGCGTCATCACCCGCCCCTGCCCGAGATTCGTCGAACTCGTCGAGGCGGGGATTCTCTCCGGCCCCGAAGCTGACGCGGCGGTGCAGGAAGCCCTCGCGCCCCTTCTCGAAGCGGACGCCGATGTGCTCGTGTTAGGCTGCACCCATTATCCATTTCTCCGACCGGTCATCGAGGAGCAAACACCCGAGGGCGTCACGATTATCGACACCGGCCCCGCCGTCGCCCGTCGCGTCGCCAGCCTCATGCCGGACTCACCCGATCTTCACAAAGAAAACGCCGAAATTCATATCGAAACGACGGGATCTCTGGAGCAGCTCAATCTACTCTTAGCAAAACTCCTCCCCGGAATCAAGGCCACCACCACCGCCGCCAAGCTCCCATGAAAACGATTCTCCCGACATCACCGCTCCAAACTCCTTCTGCGAGCGGGACGCTCGCAGCTACCTCACTCCTCCTCTCCTTCTTTACTTCTCTCATTCTTCTCTCCTGCGTCGCGAACGCGACGCCCCCCAACTTCCTCCTCATCGTCGGCGACGATTGCACCTACAATGACCTCCCACTCTACGGCGGGGAGAATGCGAAGACGCCGAATCTCGATGCCCTCGCCGCTCGCGGCCTCACTTTCAATCAGGCCTACCTCGCCAGCGCGATGTGCCAGCCCTGTCGTGCCGAACTTTACTCGGGCCAGTATCCGATGAGCAATGGCTGCGCCTGGAACCACTCTGCGAGCCGCCCCGAGACGCGGAGCCTCCCGCATTACCTGAAGCCGCTCGGCTACCGCGTCGGGATCGCGGGCAAAGTTCACGTCAAGCCCGAGGCGAACTACCCCTTCGATTCCGTCCCCGGCTTTGACCAAAGCTGCGTCCGCGACCCCACCAATCCCCACGATCTCAGCGGAATGAAATCCTTCCTCTCCGACGAAGCCCCCTTCTGCCTCGTCATCGGCCTGACCGAACCACACATCCCCTGGGTCATGGGCGATGCCACCCAGTATCCGCCGAAGAAAATTAAACTCCCGCCCAACCTTGCCGACACCCCCGAAACCCGTCAGCATTTCGCCGACTACCTCGCCGAGATCACCTACATGGATTCCCAGATCGGGGACATCCTCACCGCGCTCGACGAGTCCGGGAAAGCAGAGGAAACCCTCGTCATTTTCACCTCCGAACAAGGCTCCCAATTCCCCGGCTGCAAGTGGACAAACTGGAACACCGGACTCCACACCGCCTTTATCGCCGCCTGGCCCGGCACGATTGCTGAAGGAAAACGCACCGACGCGATGATCCAATATGCGGATGTCGCCCCCACTCTCCTCGCGCTCGCTGGTGGCGAGCCTGAGTCTCAAGTCGACGGCACGAGCTTCGCCGCCGTTCTCCATGGCGAAGCCGACAAGCATCGCGACTTCGCCTACGGGATCCACAACAACCTCCCCGAAGGCCCCCGTTATCCGATCCGCTCCATCACCGATGGTCGCTTTCGCTACATTCGAAATCTCCTTCCCGACGAGCTCTACATCGAGAAACACCTCATGGGCGGCGGCCGACTGAACAACCCCTATTGGGCGACCTGGATGGGTGACGATCCCATGAAAAATCCGAGCGCCTACGAAGCGATCAAACGCTACATGAGCCGCCCGGGTGAGCAGCTCTATTTCACCCTCGAAGACGCCTACGAAATGGAAAATCTCGCCACCGATGCGGGTTACGCCGGAGTCAAAACCGATCTCAGCGCCGCCCTCGACGCCTGGATGGAAGCTGAAGGCGACCCCGGAGCTTCCGTCGATACGGTGGAGGCACTGACTGCCTCACGCAAAGGCGAGCATTTGCATGGGAAGTTTGAGTAGCGGGATTTGGTAAAATTCCGATTCCCAAGCCCAGTCCGGATTCGACATGCCTTCGTCGTTCCCTTTTCAATCGTTACGACGAATTTAAGAGCGAATGAAATCCAATGAGGTGACTAGAGACGAAGAAGAGGAAATCCCCCGACATCGTCAAAAAAGATCGAAACAGCGACGGGTCCAGTTTAAAAATCGGGGCTTTTGTCTCGAGGAGCGATTCTCGGAAGGTCGCTGGCGAGTGAAACGCTATTGCCGGTCTGAGCACGAGCTTCGTTTGATGTATAAATCCCTTGCCCAGAAGCGCAGGCCCAAATGGGCTCCTTGCTACTCTAATTTTCGAATGAGGTTTCCGACAGGTGCGATTTACCCAAGCCTTTATCGGTGAAGCTCGCGCCCCATCTCGGAAGGGTAGATCACGACCACTGCGCCGCGATCCACTCCCACTTCTTGTCCTTCACCATGACGAAGGCGCACCTTCCATCGCTCAGTTCTGCCCAAAGCTCGCCAAGTTTCCGATCCGGCTCCGCGTTCTTCCACCGGTCGGCACCTTTGTATTCAACGACGAGGATGCGACCGTCAGTGAGGCGGCAGACAAAGTCGGGATAGAAGCGTTTCTCGGCTCCCTGGAGAAAAAATGACGCGCCATTCTTGCGGACGAGATTGCGGACCCAAAAGTCGATCTCCGGCTGCCGGTCGAGCCAAGAGGCACAGGCGAACTCCTCTTTCGAATCAAAAGCGCCCATCCTCGGATAGTAGTGCTTCTGAAAATCGTAGGTTCCGCATTTCCCATCGTCATCGCGATCCGGCGCATAGGCATCGGGATGAAATTCAAACTCGTACTCAGACCCGACGCGGACCCGCGCTTCCTTCCCCTCGCCGAAAAGGAAGGTTTGATGCGCCACGCTGATCGCTTCTTTTCTCAGGTCAGTGATCTGCTCATCGACGAGATTCCGCAGGAGAAATTTCTGCCGGTTCACCCGCGCGAGATCCATCTTCTCGACCTTGAGCAACTTCCCGAGCCAGTGGGAGACAAACGCGGTCTTGCTCGCGTGGGTGATCGATGGGTCATGAATCTGCCGACAAAACCAGGCAGCGAGTTTGGCTTCGGTCCAGTTTTCGGGGACGTAAGCAAGACTGAGATCCCGCTGGAGATCAGCGGAAAACTTAGTCGTCACCTTGCCTTTCTCTTCGTCGATATCAATGACCCCGCCCTGCTTCACCTTGGTCGCTTCGTCTAATGCGAGCAGTTGCTTGTCCGTCGGTGTCGCATGATAGGGCGGCAGTTCCCATGGATAGTCGAGCGCCTCCGGTTCGTCGTAAAGGCGCAGCTCGCCGGCGATCAGGACCTCCATCTGTGGCACGAGAAAAGCGGTTCCACGCTCCGACGGAGTCGAGAAAATTTCCACCGCCTGCGTGCGGCTGTGTTCCCCGGCCTGACGGAGGATATCGCGGGTGTTCTCCATCACCGCGGACTCCTGCAGTTCCTCCGTCTCCGCTTCCGAAAGCGGCGCGTTGATTTCCAGCTCGTTCTCTTTCGGGCGGAAGGTCACCTTTTTCTTCAAGGCGGGAGAAAGCTTTTTTACATCCAGCTTTTCCGAGACCGGCACCGTCATCGGGGTAAAGACGACGCGTTTTCCTCCACGCTTAAAATCGAGCTTTCCCTGCTCCGTCGTTCGCGCCGCGACAAAATCCGCCGCCTCTTCCTGATCAAAGCCCGCCCCCTCGACAAGGCTGTCGCGCAGGGTCGCCGCCGTCTCCCCAAAGTCTTTCGACGCCACAAACGCATAGGACCGGTTCAGCGCCTCGGTCTCCCGTCGCTTCGCTCCGGGCTGGCGCAAGATCCTCCCGAGCAACTGCTCCACCGCCGTCGCGCTGCGCAACTCGGCGAGACTTGCGAGGATGTAGGCAAAGGGGCAGTCCCACCCCTCCGCGAGTGCCTTCTGGGTGATCACAAATTTCACGGGGCATTTCTCCGAAAAAATACCGCCCCCGTATTCTGCCTCCAAGTCTTCCAGTCCACGCTCGCTTCCCGTCGCGATGACGATTTCCTCTTCGGGAATACGGTGATTTTCGATCAGCTCCGCCTTCACCCAGTCGGCGTGGCGCGTTTCCTTCGTCGAGGACCGCGCCTCCGCTTGCAGCAAGATCAAGGGTCGTAAATAGGCCGCGCCCTCCGCTTCCTCTTTTTTCGCGAGGACATCCAACTGATTCCGCTGATCGATCGCGAGCGCGAGGCAGCGCTGCGCGTTTGGCTCTGTCTCAAGGAGGATCGGGAGCTTGATCATTTCCTCGCGCTTCAGCTCCACCGCCGAAACCGCGTGCAGCACGTTGCTCGGCGTTTTGTCGGTGTCCGGCGTCGCCGTCAGCTCCATGATCCCCGAGGGATTGAACTTCGCGAGGGTATCGAAAGACAGCTCGGTGCGGCTGTTGTGCGCCTCGTCAACGATCACAAAAGGACGCCGGAGACGCAGGGCGTTGACGAGTGAAAACGGCACGTTCCCGTCCTCGTCCTTGAGCAGGTTCTCGCGCTGTCCCGACGAGAGACCGTCGAAGAGACTCATGAGCGAGCCACTGTTTTCGTAAACCTTGCGCTGTTCCTCGTCGGAGATCTGAAAGGCCTGCCGCGTCGCCACGATCACAACCGTGCTCGTGTCGAGCGTGGAACGGTTGAGCGATTTCGCTTCGTCGAGATCCATCACCGTGACCGGTCCCGCCTCGCGCAGGGCGGAGTGGAGGGGATGGTCCCGCTCTTTCAGCGCGCTCATCGTCTGATCGCGAATCGCCTTTGAGGGGACGAGCCAGAGAATCACGCTGTGCTCAGTGTGGAGCAACAAATCATTGACGAGGGTGACGCTCTTTGCGGCGAGAAAAGTCTTACCACCGCCCGTCGGGATCCGGAGGCAGAAATACGGCATCTCCTCTGCGAACCCCGTGAGCGGGCGGAAGTCCGACTTTCGCTCCCAGAGCGCCTTCGTCGTTTCCTGAAAGGCGTAATCCGCGTTCCCCATCCGCTGGCAGGTGCGGAAATACAGCGCCACGCTGTCGAGCGCGCTTTGCTGGTAGAGTTTGGGCGTGAAGGTGGGCATGAGGTGGCGAAATCGTACAGGGTTAGGTCATCGGGTCAACAGGGTTGAGTCGGCGGTTGTCTTATTTTCGCTCCAAGATTCCTTATCGGCGAAATCATCGCTCTAAAAATCTTAGCAATTAACTCGTTTACAATAAGTTACAGATTTCTTTCCTGCTCTCAAATCCGGTTGTCTTATCTGGTGCACCAGTTTCCTTATTGATGCGAAAATCGATGAATCACGTCTCTTCTTACTCTATCAGCTGCGCAACATCGCTCCGGAAAGTGGCACGGGCATCCTGCCGGGGCCGCCATCGGCCATAGCCCGTAGAGCGATTGTCGTTTGGGAGCAAGCAGTTGATGATCGCGGTTGAATTTGAAATTGGAGTCCTGTCGTGATCCGTCGCACCGCACCCCGGATCATGGGCAGGATGCCCATGCCACGCTTTTGCAGATACTCGCCTTGGGAAACTCTCATCTAAACCTCAATCGCATACGGGGTTTGTTTGAAGGTGATGCGCTCGCGTTTCAGAGTCGCGTCGCCGAGGCGGGTGGCGGCGGCGTAGACGATGCGCTCGCCGTCGTGGGCGGGGAGTTCGTCGAGGATGGGTTTGGTGAGGATGTTGCCGCCGTCGGGTCGGCGGTCGCCGAGGATGCCGTTGAAGAGGAGATAGACGGCGCGGCCTTCGTGAACGCCGAGGAGGGGGCTCTTGCCCGTGCCGGTGTAACCGGTGCCGGTCTCGGCGAACCAGACGAAGTCGGCGAGTTGGGAAAAGGTGACATCGTCGCGAATGTCGCCGAATTCGTTGAAGAGCGGCTCCTCGCTGAGGCGGCAATAGTCAAAGCCACCGCCGAGACCCTCGACCGCCTTGCCTTTGGCATCGGTGTAGCCGCCCGCAACGCGGCGGACGCGCTCGGCGGTGATCGTTTCGGCGATGGTCGGCTCCATCTCGACGAGGATGAATTTACGATTGCCGCCGTCTTCCGCGTTTTGCTTGAGGACGGCGTGGCCGGTCGTCCCGCTCCCGGCGAAGGAATCGAGAATGATCGAGTCTTTGTCCGAGGCGATTTGGAGAATGCGCTGGATGAGGCGCGTGGGTTT
>CAZOUP010000028.1:0-41998 GCA_964583035.1 uncultured Akkermansia sp. | reverse complement strand
TCAGAAGAGTCACCGGCAAAGTCACCGGGGACAGGTTACGTAAACCGATCCGATTTCAGAGTTTCCGGGTAGGACGGGTTGCCCGTCTCAATGCCTCTGCCTCATGACGGGTTAGGCAACCCATCCTACTTTCAGCACCCCCGGGCCTACGCTGCGAAATCACGCATCGTAGCGGCGATGATGGCAACACTGACGGCACCGGCGTCGGCTTTGCCGAGAGATTTCTCACCGAGAGTCTTAGCGCGGCCCATCGTGGCGATCATGTCTTTGCTCGCCTCTTTGCCGGCTTCGGCTCCGTCGGCGATGGCGACAAGCGCTTCGTAAACAGTTACCGCACCGGCGGCGGCTCCAGCCTCAGCGGCGGGAAGAAGGGCATCCACCATCGTCTTATCGCCGGGCTTGGCGCCACCACGAGTCATGACCCCTTCGGTGCCCTCTTTGAACATCGCGGTAATTCCAGCCGCATCGAGAACTTCAGCGTCCTTGATTGCTTTGCCGCCGGAGCGGAAAAGAGTCCCGAAGACAGCACCGGAAGCGCCCCCCATGGAAGACATCATGGCCATGCCGACGGCCATGAACACTTTTCCAACGCTCTCAAATTCCTGAAGCTCAAGCGCCTCTTTAATGGCGTTCATACCGCGCTCCATCCCGACACCGTGATCGCCGTCACCGAGAGCACGGTCTGCATCGGTGAGAATGGGCTCGGCTTTGATGATTGCATCAGCGACCGCGAGCATCATGTCGCGCGTCTCGTTAATTGAAAGTGTGTCTTTTCCCATGGAAGTAATGTTTTTTTTACTGACCTAACAGGGTTAGGTCAGTGATTCAACCCTGTTCGGTCGCTTGATTGAGGTAGAAATGGTGTGATTCAGCCGCCGTAATGTCCTTCCATCTTGCTGAAGCAGACGGACTGACATGGCATGTCCCAATAGCCTTTGAGTTCGTCATCGACTCTCGTGACGGAGAAGGAAATCCCGGTCATTTCCTGACAGGTCACCAATGGACCGACCATGACGTCGTAGATCTTGACGCCTTTTTCGGTGAAATACTGCTTCGCTTTTCTTAGTGCGATGAGGCACTCCATCATCGTCGTGGCTCCGAGCGAGTTGACGAAGAGAATGATCTCGTCCCCTTCCGCAAGCGCGGCTACTTCCTCGTCTTCCTCAAAATCTTTGATGAGCAAATCGAGCATCTGCGGCGTGAGTTCATCCGCCGTCGTCATCGGGATTTCGGCGACGCCGGGCTCTCCGTGGATTCCCATGCCGAGACCGATGGTGCCTTCTTCGAGTTCAAAGGTCGGCTTGCCGGTGGCGGGAATCGATCCGGGAGCCATGGAAACGCCAACCGAGCGAGTCTGGAGGACGGCCTTTTCTGCTGCCGCAACGAGGTCATCGAGTGATGCTGCCGTTTGCGAGGCTGCACCGACGAGCTTCACAACGGGAACGAGGCCGGCGATACCGCGACGCTTCTCTTTCTCCGTGGGAGGAGCAGAGCAGACATCGTCCCAGATCAGGACGGTCTTCACCTCAATGTCTTCGTCGTCAGCGAGCTCGGCACCGATATCGAAGTTGAGGACATCGCCCGCGTAGTTTCCGTAAAGATAGAGAACTCCTTTGCCTTTATCGACCGCTTCAGTCGCTTCAAAAACGATGTTTGGAGGAGGAGCGGCAAAGATATCACCACAGGCGGCTCCGTCGGCGAGATTACGTCCAACAAGACCGTGATAAATGGGCTCATGCCCGGCACCGCCGCCGACAAGAAGCGCAACCTTGCCGTCCGGAATATCCGTTTTCACGATGGATCGACGACCGACCGATTTGCACTCGCCGTTGTAGGCATCAACGAGGCCTTCGAGTAGTTCGTCCGCCACTTTGAGCGGATCGTTGATCAATTTCTTCAATGCCATAGACAAATAAGGGATTTTAACGAGCCTGTTGTCTCAGAGAATGGAGACGATGACAAACGGAAAATGCGTTCGCCGCGATTTTGCGAGACACCTTTAGCGGAATTCGATACAGTGCGCGTATGGTGCGCCGAAAACACCTCATCCTCCCCCTCATCGTTGCCAGTTCCCTCCTCTCACCGGTATCAGCGGATGAGGAGGGCATTCTGGTCGCAGACCTCGATCCATTCATCAATCTACCGGGTGCTTATCTCATCAAGCCGGCGGATTTGGATACAATGTTTGAACAGGGAACCTGGAACCGGAATCCCTACTTTAAGTGGCTCAACGCTGACAAATCACGCGCGATTTTCCAGCGAAAGGAGGGTGAAAACCTCACCGTGAATCTAACCCTTCTTAAAGGCAGCGTCCCGATCGAGGAAGCCATCATCGACTTCAAAGACGGTGAATTCCTCGGGATCACGATTTCAATTTTCAACCGCGGCGACGGAGGCAGCATCACCCCGGCTGATTTCGAAGCGAGAAACCGGGCCATGGGTCGCCATATCGGACAGCAACTGGATGTGCGCCCGGTCCGTCGGACTGAAAACCCCACCCAGGGGCTCCTCACGGCAGGATGGATCTGGATTTCAGCGAGAGGAAAAGCGGTCCTTGAGCACAACCCGGCGGCACCGCAGAACACGGAATTCCTGCGGATGCGTCTCGCGAAACGGGAAGCTGGCGGAGCCTACGAAGCGGCAACCAAAGATCGTGCCGGCGCGACGGTGACCCTCTCCGAACTCCCCCGGAATGTGAAAAACAAACCGGACGGCAGCATCTATGTCAGTGGAATCCCGATGGTCGATCAGGGCGCGAAGGGCTACTGCGTTGTCGCCTCGGCACAACGGCTTTTTGAATACTACGGCATCGCCTGCGACATGCACCAGCTCGCCCAGATCGCCGATTCCGACCCGAATCAAGGCACGAGCGCGATTGTCATCAACCGGGAACTGGGGGCAATTGATCACCTTTTTAAGACGCGATTCGAATGCCTCGCGATCGGCCATTCGAGCGGCCTCGTTGAGCTCGTGGATGATCGCTATGTCGGCGAATCGATTTCAGAACAGGATTTCTACAAGATGATTTCCAAATGGATCGACGAAGGCATCCCTCTCCTCTGGGCTCTTGAGGTCGGTCACTTCGAGGAAGATCCCCCGCTCGAAATGCAAACCAGCGGCGGCCACATGCGAATGATCATTGGCTACAATCACACAACCGACCGGATCATTTTTTCCGATTCCTGGGGCGCGGGGCACGAGTTCAAAACGATGGGTTCGAACGACGCCTATCGCGCGACCTCGGGGCTGTTTCTCATGAAGCCGACGGTGCGCTAATCGACACTGCCTTCCCGAATGATTAACTCCGGAATGTAGAGGTCGCGGTTGCTGGCCTGGAACTCGGCTTTCAGGGTGACCTTGAACCGGGTCAGGTCAACAAGGTGCCAGCGAAGGTATTTCCACTCGCCGGTGTTCCCGTCGTGTTCGATCCCGACGAGTAAATGATGAGCGTCTTCAAGCACTTTGTTCGTCTCCTTTCGCGGCGTGAAGTAGAAGGTTCGCAAACTGGATTCAAGCGAACCCTCCGCGACCAGTTTCGGATCGAGGTAGATGACGCGACCGGATTCACGATGCCGGACAAAGAGATCAGGATACCCTGACCGTTGCAGATTTCCCTCAGCTGTTCGCGGATGCCCACATTCAAACTCAGGGGCCCGGTCGAGGACTTCGAGGAGGCCGTCTTCAAAGTAGGAACTCACTTCGTTGATGCGGCTCTGTTCGTGGGTCGGGGATCCGGGCAGGTTCAGGGTCGCAACGACTTCGGCAACCGCGCGGTCGATCCCATTGATGATCTCCGCATCGACCGGCTCTTCCGGATTCAGCGGGAGAACGCGGTTGCCTGTCGAGGTCTCGATAAGAGTGGCGAAATCAACGTCTTTGAAGGTCCCTCCTCCATTGAGGACCGTCGCCACGAGGGACTCCACCGATGGCTCCGACTCGATCACGACCTGGACCGGCTCGGGGCGCCCGCATCCTGACACGACCACGACTGAAAATAATACTGCTACAATTCGCATTGAAATCCTTCCTTAAATTTTTTGATCCCCTCCTCAGCAGCGGACTCATTTGGCGCATGAACTCTCGCGATGAGGTCACCCGCCGCAACGACCTCGCCCACTTTTACAAGCCGATCAAACCCGACGGAAAAATCAACGGGATCACCGGCCCGACTGCGACCGGCTCCAAGAGCGAGGCTCGTCCGTCCGATGGTGTCGGCATCCATTTTCGAAACCTTTCCGCTGCTCTGAGCCTGAATTTCCCGAACCACCGGAGCTGCATGAATCGTTGCGAGATTCTTCAGATCGTACGGGTCCCCGCCCTGATAGTTCACCAATTCGTCCAGCTTGGCGCGCGCGGTGCCATCGTCGAGCCATTGTCCTAACTGATCACGACTCGCCACGCTGACCTCGGCGGCCAGGTCCAGCGTCATTTCCCTCAAGTCGGGCGGACCACCGCCTTCGAGCACCTCGATTGCTTCGACGACTTCGAGCGCATTTCCGACGGAGCGCCCGAGCGGTTCGTCCATGGGGTGATAGAGAATTTTGGTCTCCACGCCCATGGCCTCACCCACCGCCTGCATTGCCGACCCGAGGGATCCCGCCTCGTCTCTTGTCTTCATGAAAGCGCCACTTCCGAACTTCACATCGAGAACGAGGGCATTGAGAGACTCGGCCAGTTTTTTTGACATGATCGATGCTACGATCAATGGCTCGCTCGGCACCGTCGCGGTGACATCGCGGAGGGCGTAGAGTTTTTTATCGGCCGGGCAAATGTCAGCAGTCTGCCCCATCATGACGACTCCGATTTCCTGAAGTTGCCGGATCGCATTCTCGCGGGAAACATTCACCGAAAAACCGGGAATGGATTCCAGCTTATCGAGGGTGCCGCCCGTGATCCCCAATCCCCTCCCCGAAATCATGGGAACCCAGACCTCATCACAGGCGAGCAGAGGCGCTAGAATCAGCGAGGTTTTGTCTCCGATCCCACCGGTGGAATGCTTGTCAACGATGCGGGGAGCCCCTTCAGGGTAAGACATTTTTTCGCCCGACTCCAGCATCGCAAGAGTCAGAAAAGTAGTCTCGTCGGCGCTCATCCCCTGAAAATAGATCGCCATCGCGAGAGCCGACATCTGGTATTCCGGCATGCGCCCTTCCGTAAACTCCGCGATGAGAAAGCGTATTTCGGCTTCCGACAATGCCCCGCCGTCGCGCTTTCGTTCGATGAGGGTAGGAATGTGCATCGCGTCACAGCATTGCCCCGTGAGGCGCAGGGATAAAGAAAAAATCTCGCCGGAACGCTTGCCACGATCAGGTCTTTCCCTAGAATTCGCGCCTATGTCCGTTGAACTAAATTTTAAACAGGAGCTGACCGCCTGCTTTGGCTATCCTGTCGCCGAGAACCCGACTCAGGCAATGATCGAGCCCGCCTATGCCGCGATGGGACTCGATTGGCGCTACCTCACGCTTGAAGTGAAGCCGGAGAATCTCGCCGCTGCCGTCGCCGGAGCGAGGGCTTTCGGATTTCAGGGATTCAACTGCACGATCCCCCACAAGGTCGAAGTGATCCAATACCTCGATGGACTCGGAGATTCCGCGAGACTCATGGGGGCGGTTAACTGCGTCGTGAATCGTGATGGCCAACTCATCGGAGAGAACACGGACGGAAAAGGTTTCGTCTCAAGCTTCAAGGAACTCGATGATCCAAGGGGGAAATCAATGGTGCTCCTCGGTGCAGGAGGAGCGGCCCGCGCCATCGGAGTCGAGATGGCCTTGGCCGGGGTTCGTGAAATCACGCTGGTGAATCGAAATGATGCACGCGGCCGTGAGTTGGAACAACTTTTCAAATCTGAACTCAACGAAGCGGTGGGCGGCGGCCTCGCAATCACCTATGTCCCGTGGAATGAGGAGTTCAAAATCCCGGAAGGGACCGACATCGTTGTCAATGCGACTTCCATCGGCCTTTTCCCTGATGTCGATGCCCGCATCGCGTTGGATACGGAAACGCTCTCTGCTGAAATGATTGTCGCTGATGTGATCCCTAATCCACCGGCGACCCTGCTGGTGCGTGAAGCGAGAGCAAAAGGCTGCCGCGTCATCGATGGCTTGGGTATGTTGGTCGCCCAGGGCGTGATCGGCATCGAGTTCTGGACCGGCGAGACCCCCGATCCCGATGTGATGCGAAAAGCGCTTGAAGCAATCTTCAACCAGTAGCGAAGAGATTCCTTCCTCTCGTCCCGTTTCCCGCGCCACCTCAGCGGATCTGAAACGCCAACCACTTCTTTAGCAGCTTCGCGACAAAGGGCGTGAGCCTCGTTTTCGCATAGAGATCCCCGGCCTTTCGAATCGCCTCGCCCTGCGTCGGATATGGGCTGATCGTCGCTCCTATCTTTCCGAGTCCGACACCAGCGACCATGGCCTGACTGACCTGACTGATGAGATCTCCGGCGTTCTTTGAGACAATCGTTGAGGCCACGATCGTGTCCTTTCCCTTCTCCGTGTAAATCTTCACAAAGCCGTCAGTCTCGCCTTCAAGGATGGCGCGATCAACGCTACCCATGTTCACCCGATAGAGATCGAGTTCATCTTTTCGCGCTTCGAGATCATCCCGGGTCGGGCCGACATGAGCCACTTCCGGAGTCGTGTAGGTCGCCCAGGGGATCACGAGATCTGAGGTCTTTGCCTTTCCTCCGAAAAGCGCATTTCGAATCACATTCCGCGCCATGAAATCGGCGGCATGGGTGAATTTGAAAGCCGAACAAACATCTCCAGCCGCGAAAACATTTTTGTTCGTCGTCCGGAGATTGTCGTCGACCTGCACGCCGGTTTTGAGGTCGAATTTCACACCGGCCTCTTCAAGCCCAAGGCCACTAACATTCGGCGCACGCCCAACGGCGATGAGGAGTTTATCCACGACAATGGCACCGTCTGAGTCTTCCCCTTTCTTCCAAATCGAAATGGTCCCGTCGTCATTTTTGCTAAGCAAAAGGTCGGACCCGAAATCTTTGATCGTAACGCCGTCCCGCTCCAACTCAGCGGCGACAAGAGCACCGGCCTCGGGATCCTCTTTCGGAAGCATCCCGGAACGCCCCGTGAAAAGGGTCACCTCGGAACCGAAGCGGGCGAAGGTCTGAGCCATTTCCGCCCCGATCGGACCGGCCCCGACGATGCCGAAACGTTTCGGCAGTTCCGTCAGGGAAAAGAGCATCTCGTTCGTGAGATATTCAACGCCGTCGAGTCCATCAATCGGAGGAGCGGACGCCCGCGCCCCTGTCGCGACGACCGCCTTGGCGAATGTCAATTCCTGCCCGTTGACCTCAATTGTGTTCGGTCCGGTAAATTTAGCCGGGCCGAGAAAAACATCGATGCCGAGCCCTTTGAAACGATCAGCCGAATCATGCGGCGAAATGTCCGCGCGCAGTTTTCTCATCCGCTCCATCGCCCCGGCAAAGTCAACCGTGACTCCTTCGGGAACGTGAACCCCGAAGCGTTCCGTGTTCCGCGCCGAAGCAGCGGCATGGGCCGAGGCAATGATCGCTTTCGAGGGGACGCACCCGACGTTGAGACAGTCACCTCCGAGGAGATCGCGCTCGATCAGAGCCACTTTTGCACCGACTCCGGCAGATCCGGCGGCGGCGACAAGCCCCGCAGTGCCCGCCCCAATGACGACGAGATTGTATTTTCTGTCCGGGGTTGGGTTTACCCAGTCACGAGGATGAACGTTGCTCTCAAGTTTGAGATTATGCTCGTCGAGCGGGTGAAGTGGAGCAAAAGCTGGAGTGGTCATGAAGCGGTGATGATGGGTTCGGATCTTGCGACGCCTCCCTTCGGAGCCTCCTTACAATCACTGCTATATTAACTTCACTCAGGCGGCTGCATCTCTCCTAACATTTCACCCATTTTCTGAAGTGTTCCGATGATCTCCGGATTTTCCTGAAGGAGCTTCATGAAGAAATCGCCCGGTGCCACCGCAGAGGCGGAAGGCTCGCCGGCAGTATTATGCTCCATCGCCCAGGCATCGACCCATCCGGTCTCCCCCTGAACAAAACCGAGTTCCAACAGCCTTTCTTCGAGGTCAGGCATATGTCCCGCCCCATAAAAGATCGCGTATTTCCCCTGCCCTCTTGTCTCGCGCTCCTGTGCCAGTTTTCCCATGACGAGCTTGTTGCGCTCAGTAACGAGGACGGTTCCATCATCGCCTTCGAGCTGCGTGATGAAACTTTCCGCCTCGCTTAGAAGTGGCGCGATGAGTCGCTTCAATTCTGTGCTGTTCCCCGAGGTCACGGCACTGACCAAACTCGCAAGCATCAGGCTCATACCGGCCTCACTGTCAGGGAGGCCGGCGATCCCGCCCTCTTTCGAAAGGGCCATCGCTCTGGAAAAAATCTCCGAGAAATTCTGATTCCGCGCGGTCATGAGCCCGTCGAGGTTATCCCACTCAACATCGGCGTGGACGAAATTTTTCGCCGCGTAATCAATCCCGTCGAGCTGGAATTCTAGACCAAGGAACGATTTTGCCAGCGTCTGGAGTTGCCGGATCGCCGCCATTTCATCGGATGGCGACGACAGCTCATCGGCTTCGACGGGAGCGGTCGGGGAGTAAGGGCCACCCACCATTTCGTAGAGAACGAGATCGTAGGTCGCGAGAAGCTGATTCAAATTTTCGAAATAAGGACCATCCGCGAGGTGAACCACCGAGACGAGATCGACAATCGTTCCGTCTTTCTCAAATCTCGTCACCGCCGTTTGAAGTCGATCTTTGTCCGGCCCCTCCAGAAACCTGACATAATCAGAAACTTCTTCTTCGAGCGCCGGCGGCGGCGGAGTAACAGGCGGCTCAGCCGTGATTTGCCCTCGGAGAGGGCTGAAGAAAAAGGTCAGTCCGAAGCAGAGAGTCAGAAATTTCATTGTTTAAAGGACGGTTGGAAAGCGCTTCGGGTTAGGAGTCATTTCCGACTTTTACCGCTGCGAGCGGCCCCTTTTCACTCCGTGCAAAGATCATCCCGTTCGCAATAACAGGGACCGTCCAGACGCGCCCCGGGACAACATCCGCCTTTACAGTGGGAGTGAATCCTGCCGAATCAGCCGCTCCGATCAGAAGCGCGCCGCCTTCGCTGAGAACCACTAGCTGATTCCCAGCCGCCGAGACCGTCCCGTGACCAATTGAGTTGTCGGTCCATTTCGTCTCCCCGGTTTTCAGGTCGAGGCACTTAAGACCGGTTCCATCGACGCTCTCATTTCCATCGACGCCATAGAGGTAGCCATCGATAAGAACCGCCGCGTTCATCTGCGTCCGTAGATCGCGGTTCTGCCAGACCTTTTCCGGTTCGCCGCTCCCGTCCCACGAAAGCAAGACTGCTCCCTTGCCGTAGCCACTTGAGATAAAAATGTCATTTCCCGAAACGACCGGGTCCGCTGCATTGACCCCGTATCGAGTCATCCATTTGTATTCCCAGACCACCTCTCCAGTCTCGGCTTTGACACAGGTGTAGAAACGCTTGTTTGTGAAAATAAGATACTGCGTCTCGCCTCGCGTGATCGGGAACGGAGAGGAGTAGCCCGCCTCTTCATTTTTCGATTTCCAGATCTCCGTTCCATCGTTCTTGTTCAGCGCGATCCCTGACTCTCCCGCCGTCAGGTAAACGCGGTCGCCCATGACAAAAGGTGCGCCGGTGAATCCCCAGGTCGGTTTCGAGTAGCCGAACTCCTCTTGCAAATGCCGCTTCCAGATCACCGATCCATCACTGACATTCAAACAAAAGACCTCTCCCTCGCGCGCGACATGATAAAGGCGGTCGCCGTCAAAGGTCAGCGTTCCTGTGGTGCCTCCTTGAAAATAGAGGTCGCCAAGCGGCTGCGGATAACTGAACTGCCAAAGCTCCGCACCGGTCTTTTCATCGAGACAGAAAATCGTGTCCGTCTCCCCGCCGATATGCCCGGTGATGACCAGTTTTCCTTCACTGATGACCGGAGCACTGTAACCGAGGCCGACCTCCGCTTTCCAGATAGTGCTGACCTCTCCCTCAGTCGCAATCGATTCTGCTTTCGCAATTCCGTTTCGTTCGGGCCCGCGGAAGACCGGCCAATCTTCTGCCGTGGAAAAAGACGCAATCGTCAGCATCATAGCCGCCAGAAGTGTCTGATTGATGCGGGAAAACCAGGGTGTCAGCAGGAACATCTGAAAAGATCATTCAGATCACGGGCTTGGCAACTGTGAAAACCGATATGGGGAGACGCTACCCTTGCATTGGCGCACTACCGCACTAGACCGCCGTGTAACCGCCATCAACCACCAACTCGGTGCCAGTAATGTACGACGCCTCGTCGCTCGCCAGGAAAAGGATCGGTTTAGCAATTTCGTAGGGTCGGGCGAGGCGCTTCATCGGAATCCCTTTGACGATCGATTTAGCAAAGGCTCCGGCCCCGTCTCCGAGTGAATCCAGCATCCTGTCGACCATTCGCGTATCGGCGAAGCCGGGATGGATTGCGTTGATCCGGATATTATAGCCACGTCGTGCGCAATCCACAGCGGCGGTCTTGGAGAGTTGGCTCACGGCTGCTTTCGACGTGCCGTAAGCGGTCAATTCCGGAGAGGCGACGTCCGCAGTGATCGACGCCACGTTCACAATGACTCCGCCGGATTCTTTCATCACAGCGATGGCTGCCTGCATCCCGTGAAAGACTCCATCAAGATTGACTGACATGACACGCTTCCACTGCAGGAAAGAGGTTTCCTCGATCGTAGCCACCTCATTCAACCCGGCGTTGTTGATGAGTATGTCGAGTCGCTGATACTTTTCCAGAACCTCTGAAATGACCTGCTGCCAGGAATCCGGATCGGTCACATCAAGGGTGCGGCCCTCCATCGCCAATCCCCGGGTGTTTGACTGTGCTACCGCCGCATTCACCTCTCCCGAATCCACGTCCGTCGCGATGACAATTCCTCCCTCCTTCGCAAACAACTCCGCCGTGGCAAAGCCAATTCCACGCGCAGCACCGGTAATGAGGATGATCTTGTTTTCAAATCGCATCATAGGAAGAGATAGCGCAGTCTAGCGGGATCTTTTGAAGGCACAAGATTGCCTTTTCAATCAGTTTAGCCTACGAACCCATCGTGCAGGAAAATCAGCAAGTTGAATCAGACCCGTCGATCGCTATCATCGGTGCAGGCTTCTCAGGAATCGCGGCGGCAATTCAGCTTCGCAAAGCGGGCTTTGCGAAGCTGACAATCTATGAAAAAGGCGATGGCCCCGGCGGCGTCTGGCGGGACAATACCTACCCCGGGGCAGCTTGTGACATTCCTTCCTCCCTGTATTCCTACTCCTTCGAGCAAAGAACAGACTGGAGTAAAAAATTTCCCGGGCAGCCTGAAATCCTCGCCTACCTGAAGTCCTGTGTCGAAAAGTATGAGCTCGCTCCGCACTTTCGGCCCCGGGTGGAGATCGCGTCAGCCACCTACGGAGAATCGGATCACGAATGGCAACTCAGGACTGTCGATGGCGAAACAATGCACCACCGCTTTGTGATCTTCGCCTGCGGGCAATTGAACCGTCCTCTGACTCCTGATCTACCGGGCCATCGCACTTTCCACGGTCCGGCATTTCATTCAGCGCGGTGGAATCACGAAGTCGACCTCCGTAGAAAACGGATCGCGGTGATCGGCAATGGGGCGAGTGCGATTCAATTTGTGCCTCTCATTGCCGGAGAGGCAACGGAACTTTGCGTCTTTCAACGCTCCCCCAACTGGATCATTCGAAAGCGTGACCCGGTCGTCTCCGGCTCCGAACAGGCGCGTCTTCAGCGATTTCCGGTCCTTCGAATCTGGCGGAGGCTGAGCACCTATCTCGTCCACGAATCCCGTTTCCTCCTTTTCCGAAAAGGCA
This sequence comes from uncultured Akkermansia sp., assembly GCA_964583035.1. GTDB lineage: Bacteria > Verrucomicrobiota > Verrucomicrobiia > Verrucomicrobiales > DEV007 > Arctic95D-9. Next base: position 30,120 of record CAZOUP010000028.1, on the reverse strand, counting down.
GCCCCGCAGGTTGGCTTTACGGAAAGTATCTCAGGCGACATCTCAATCGCCGCATTCAATCCGAAGAACTCAGAGGAGACCTCACCCCCGATTTTCAAGTCGGCTGCAAAAGGATCCTGCTTTCCGGCGACTGGTTCAAGACCCTGCAAAAAGACAATGTCAGGGTAAACCCTTCCGGAGCGGCATTGATCGATCCTTCCAGTGTCACCGGGGGAAACGGAGTTCGCTTCGAAGCTGATGTCATCATTTTTGCGACCGGCTTTGAAAGCATTGACTTTCTTGCCCCCATCTCGATCAGAGGACGAGGCGGGCAACTCCTTTCTGAATCGTGGCAGGACGGCGCTGAAGCCCATCTCGGGATTACGGTAGCAGGCTTTCCCAATCTCTTCCTTCTCTACGGCCCCAATACCAATCTGGGCCACAACTCAATCATACTCATGATCGAGGCTCAGGCCCGCTACATTCGGCAGGCCATCGAATACGCACAATCGGCGTCTCTACCAGCCCTCGAAGTCAGACCGGATATCATGCGCCGCTCCAATCAAACCGTGCAAAAGTACGCCGATAAGACCGTGTGGAGCGGGGCCTGTCAGAACTGGTATAAGAATGCCGCCGGCAAAATCGTAAACAACTGGCCCCGATCCAGTTGGCGCTATCTTTGGCAGACCCGAAAACCTCGGAAAAGCGATTTTTTGCGCGACTGAAAAACAGTTCGTCCAAAGTCCTTTTCTAAGCTCCACCTGCCGGAGCGCACCTCTCGCGTCGGTCACCGGAGCGACTCTATCACTGTCTGATTGACGGGAGAAATCGAACCAGTCAGCATGCCGGAATGAGATACTTTCTTATCCTCACGCTTCTCGGCACATTGATCCCCGGTCCTGCCGAAGCAGGATCCTTTGCGGTCGAAAACTCCGTTTGGGGGGAACTTCCCACTGGCGTTAAGGTGAATATCTTCACCCTGACAAACGACCATGGCATGAAGGTCAAACTCGCTGAGTATGGGGCGCTTCTTGTCTCCATCGAAGTGCCGGACCGCAAGGGAGTTCCAGGTCCGGTGACACTCTCCTACCCCTCACTGGACGAGGCTCTCGCCGGTGGAGTTTTCGGCTCGGTGATCGGTCGCTTTGCCAACCGCATCGACGGCGGAGGATTCACCATCGACGGAACCCGCTACGAGCTCAAATCCGTGAGCCCGAAAACAGGCGTCCACATCCACGGAGGTAAAACCGGCTTTCAGTCGCAACGATGGAGTAGTAGCTCCAAAAAAGGGGAAAAGGAAGCGAGCGTCACCTTCAGTCTTGCCAGCCCCGATGGTCACGAGGGCTACCCCGGAATCCTGCAGGCCGAAGTCACCTACACTCTCAACGATGAAAACGCTCTCACCATTGACTACAGGGCATTCACAGACAAACCAACCCACGTCAATCTCACGAACCACGCCTACTTTAACCTCGCAGGAGAAGGAACCATCGAGGACCACCTGCTCCAACTCAACACGCCCCGAGTTTTAGAGATTGATGATCGCAATATCCCGACCGGTCTCCTACTCCCGGTTGTCGATACTCCCTTCGATTTTCTAAGCCCGAAGCGAATCGGCGACTTGCTTCCTCAGCTGAAAACCGGAGGGCTCGACCATTGCTTTGTGCCGGTCGAATCCAACCTGCCCCAAACCATCGCGAAACTGAGCGATCCCAAAAGCGGGCGCGTCCTGACTGTCGCCACCTCCAAGCCCGGCGTCCAGATTTTCACCGCCAATCACTTCCGAGGAAACCCATTTCCCCGATGGGGCGGAATTTGCTTTGAGACGCAGTTTTTTCCGAACGCACCGAATGAGCCTTCCTTTCCCTCCAGCCTGCTCCGGCCCGGTGACATCTACCATCACACGACTGAATTCCGTTTTAGCGTCGCCGAGTGAATTTCTCCCGGTCGGATCCTTCCGCATACACGTCTCTTTGATCCTTCTTCCTTCAGGGCCTATCTTTCTCTTCCTTCATGATTCAGCGCCCTATCCCCATCACCTTTCAGCATCGTGTTGCTTTCACGCACGGCGCGTTCGACACAAAAAATCACACCTTTCGTGATTTGGTGGCGGATGCCTGCGATCTGGGTGGCCAATCCAAGGTGCTGGTCTTGCTCGACAGCGGAGTCGCCGAGGCGAATCCCAAACTCGCGGATCAGATCTCTCAATACTTTGCCGTCCATGCCGACACCCTGAATCTCGTGACGGAGCCGTTGATCATCACCGGTGGCGAGCCATCGAAGAACCAATGGTCACTCGTCGAGAAAATCTGGCAGGCCATCGAATACCACAAAGTCTGCCGCCATTCCTACATCGTCGCGATTGGCGGCGGAGCTTTTCTGGATCTGGCAGGCTTCGGTGCCGCGACCGCCCACCGCGGGATTCGCCTCATCCGCATGCCCACGACGACCCTGAGCCAGGGCGACGGCGGCGTCGGCGTGAAGAACGGAGTGAACTACTTCGGAAAAAAGAACTGGGTCGGCACCTTCTCGGTCCCCTTTGCCATCGTCAACGATCTCGATTTTATCGGCAGTCTCCCCGTGCGCGCCTGTCGCGACGGGATTATCGAAGCGATCAAAGTGTCACTCATCCGTGACCGCGATTTCTATCGATATCTTCACGCCAACGGGGCCGCCCTCGGCCGTCTTGAAAAGCATCCGCTTGAGACCACGATTCGACGCAGCGCCGAAAACCACGTCGATCATATCGCATCGAGCGGTGACCCCTTCGAATACGGCTCCGCCCGCCCCCTCGATTTTGGTCACTGGGCGGCCCATAAACTGGAGCAAATTTCCAATTTCTCCGTGAGCCACGGCGAAGCTGTCGCCATCGGGATGGCCCTCGACCTTCTCTACTCCGTCGAGATCGGTCTCCTTGACCAAACGACCGCGGACGAAATCCTCGAACTCATTACCACGGTCGGATTCGACCTCTGGTCAGACTTTCTCGACACCGAGGAGCGCGGCCGCCCCGTCGTCCTCGCCGGCCTCGAAGAGTTCCGCGAACACCTCGGCGGCGAGCTCACGATCACCCTTATTCCCAGCATCGGCGAGAAACTCGAAGTCCACGAAATGGATGAAGACGCGATTCTCCGGGCTCTCGCGTCGCTGCGGGAGCGTTATGCTGGAATTGACTCCAAATTGATGGAGAAAAGTTGACATCGGATTCTTCGGGTGTTCTTGTGAACAAATGCGAGCATTCCAACCTGAGCTTCTCGATGTTCCCATCCAAAATTCGACGGCAGCTATCGATTTCGGCGAGGCAACCGCTGAAGATCGCGGAGCGATTTTCACGAAAAAGGAAGTTGTTGATTTCATCCTCGATCTAGTCGGTTGGACAAAAGACAAAGACCTCAGCGATCACTCTCTCCTCGAGCCTTCTTTTGGAGGAGGCGAATTTCTTAATGCCGCCTTGCAAAGATATTTAGACTCCTCTTCACAGAAAGATTCCGACACACTTCGAGACCGTTTTTTTGGCATCGAAGTCAATCGAGCCTCGTTTGAGGCAACGAGCCAATTGCTGAGCACAACATTAACTGAAGCAGGATTCGAAGAGTCGGAATCAAACGAATTAGTTTCAGGTTGGCTTCGTTTGGGAGACTTCCTCCTCTTGCCGATCAACCGGCAATTCACTCACATCGTGGGAAATCCTCCCTATCTCCGGCAGGAATCCATTCCGTCGGAACTGCTTGCCGAATATCGCATTCGATATTCAACCATGTATGACCGTGCCGATCTCTACGTGCCGTTTTTCGAGCGGAGCATGCTCCTCCTCCAGCAAGGGGGAAAAAACGGGTTTATCTGCTCGGATCGCTGGATGAAAAACAAATACGGTGGCCCTCTGCGCTCCCTCGTTTCACTGGATTGCCATCTTGATGCCTACATCGACTTCACCGGTTGTCCTGCGTTTCATGACGAGGTTGTAGCCTACCCCGCGGTCACCCTGATCCGGAGAGGAACCGGCCGAACCACAAAAGCGGCATACCGCCCGGAGGTTTCCGCGCAAACCCTGAGTGCGCTGATCCCCGCGCTCCGGGACAATGCCAAGCATCCCGACGTCTTCGCCGCCGACGGAGTCCTTTCGGACAGCAACCCCTGGATTCTTGAACGCTTTGACCGGCTGAAGGTCATCCGTGAGATGGAATCGCATTTCCCTCTGTTGGAAGAGGCAGGATGCAAGGTTGGGATCGGAGTTGCAACCGGCGCCGACAAAGTTTTTATCGGCCGTTCGGGAGAACTTGATGTTGAACCGGAAAGACAGCTTCCCCTCGTCACGACGCGAGATATTGCGAGTGGAGAAATCGTTTGGGGCGGGCTTAGCGTGCTCAATCCATTCGATGACAGCTCTTCACAAGTCGTTGACCTAAAACGGTTTCCGAAATTTGAAAAATACATCGAAAAGCATCGCGCGCTGATTGAAAATCGGCATGTTGCGAAGAAAAATCCCAAGTCTTGGTTCAAGACCATTGATCGCATCTACCCGGATCTGACGCACACCCCGAAACTTTTGATCCCGGATATCAAAGGAAGCGCAAGAGTCGTTTACGACGAAGGGAGTTATTATCCGCATCACAATCTCTATTTTATCACCTCCTCTGATTGGGACTTGGAGGTGCTACAAAAAATTATCACGAGCCGTATTGGCGAGGCATTTGTGCACACTTATTCCGTGCGAATGCGGGGGGATTTCCTTCGTTATCAGGCTCAGTATCTGCGAAGGATCAGACTGCCCCTCTGGTCGGATGTTTCGAAACCAATGCGAAAGATCCTTCGAGAGGGTTCGCCGGATGAGGTGGATGATGCTATCCGCCGCTTGTATTCCCTCGACAAGGCAAGCTGGAAAGCCTTAGCTGCCTGAGAATTGAATGGCTAAGCTCAACCCGGAACCCGAGACAATTTTCCAAGAAGCCATCGACGTTTGGTGGAATTCAAAGAAAACGAATCACAAGCTAATTCAGAAGTCACAGGGTGGAAGCCGCAATGAAAATCTGCGGGGCGACACTATGGATGGTTTCAGAGATGCTATTGTGAAAGCGTTAATCGATCTTGGCGTCCGCAAGTCTGACCTCTTTTTCGGTAATTCCTTCTCAGCCCGTGCCTCTAATCTTCCGGCCTATTTCAGGGCGACGAAAAACTGGGATATCATCGTTTGCAAAAACGCGAGAATTGATCGCGCCGGGGAATTCGAAATGGAAGCACCGTCTCTCATTGCTGCCATCGAATTCAAATCTCAGACCGGTTCCATCGGAAACAATCAAAACAATCGTATCGAAGAATCAATTGGAAACGCGGTCGATTTCTGGGCTGCTTACGAACACGGAACGCTCGGCCCCCTTCTCCCACGGCCATGGCTCGGATATCTTTTTGTGGGTCGGTATCCAGAGGGCGCAGAAGAGCAATCGGTCCAAATTAACCATCCGCTGATCCAAGTAGATAAATCCTTTCAAAAGGAAAATCCGGCGTCGACAGGCTCCTCTTTCCGGGTGTCAGGAATATCCTACGCAGAACGCTACAAGGTTTTTCTAGAGCGCATGATTGGAAAGAAGCTCTACGATGGTGCCTCTTTTCTGACCACCGACGAGGACCTTCGAGCCGCGACTCCGAATTATCGAGTGCTCTACCCTTCTCTTTCAGGAACCGCCTTTCTCGACGGACTGATCCGTCACGTAAAAGCCCACTATTTCAACTAGAGGGGGGCACCTCCAGAAACCTATCGCGATGACAGGAGGTTTTCGAAAGTGCCCTAAACACAAAAAACCCGATGGCGTGAGCCATCGGGTTTCTCGAAAACAGATTGGAAGATCCGTATGATTAAGGGATTCGCAGGACCTGACCCGGGTGGATCGTGTCGCTGCCGAGGCCGTTCGCGCTTTTGATCGCCGCGACCGAGGTGCCGTGCTTCAGGCTGATTCGGTAGAGGTTTTCTCCACCGGCGACTGTATGACTCGCTCCGGAAGAAACAGGCTGCGTATAGGAGTTCGGCCCGCTGTAGCTTGGCACTGAGGGAGTGCTGTATGTCGGTGCACTGTAAGTGGGGACCGAAGGAACGCTGGGGAGATTTGCGGCGGGTGCGGCAGGCGCACTTGGCACCGGCGGCGTGTAAGTCGCGTCGCTGTAGCTGGGATAGCTCGCGGAGGAAGCTGTGCTCGAGTAATCCGTCGTGCTGCTGCCTGCGCTACTTGGCCCGTAGTACGGATTATTCTGATAGGGATTCGTTGACGCAGTCTTGGTGCTCTTGCAGGACATGGTAAGCAGAGCGACTCCGAGAGGTAAGAGGTAGTGATATTTCATTTCCAGAGGTCAGGTATTAACTAAGTTCCCCAAAATATTAAGATTAATTAACTAAAATGCAAGCAATTTTATAAAATTTCAGTAAAACTTTTAGAAAACACCGCCCTTGGCTCGCTTTTTTTTGTGGTTTTACAGCAAGTGAATCGGTTTCTTTCATTTCATCTTGCGTCAGTCCATGGAGGTGATAACGCTGCAAAATCCAAGTTTATGAGCATCTCCCGCGCCCTCATTTCGGTGTCCGACAAATCCGGCCTTGAATCTCTCGCCCAGGGTCTCCATGACCATGACATCGAGATTCTTTCGACCGGCGGCACCGCCAAATTCATTGCTGATCTCGGAATTCCGGTGATCGAAGTGTCAGAGTTCACCGGATTTCCCGAAATGTTGGACGGTCGGGTCAAGACCCTTCACCCGAAGGTTCACGGCGGACTCCTCTACCGCCGGGACCTGGAAGAGCACGTCAAGCAGGCGGAAGACAATGACATTCTCCCCATCGACATCGTCGTCGTGAATCTTTATCCCTTCGAAGAAACGGTCGCCAAAGACGGTGTCACCCGGGCGGAAGCGATCGAGCAGATCGACATCGGAGGCCCGAGCATGCTTCGCTCGGCGGCCAAAAACCACGACTCGGTGACTGTCGTCGTCGATCCTGACGATTACGAAGTCGTCCTCAATGAACTTGAGGAGCACGAAGGTAATACCACTCTTAAAACCCGGGAGCGTCTCGCGATCAAAGTCTTTCAGCGCACCGCAGCTTACGACGCTGCCATTGCGGCTCACCTGAACAACCTGCAGGAAACGACGAGTTCGTTTTCGGTTAGCCTCCCCCTTTCACAGGAGCTGCGTTACGGCGAGAACCCCCACCAGGAGGCAGCCCTTTACGGCAACTTCAATGACTACTTCAAACAGCTTCAGGGCAAAGGCCTCAGCTACACGAACGTCATCGACATCGGAGCGGCCTCCGAGCTGATCCTCGAATTCCGCCGCCCAGCGGTCGCAATCCTCAAGCACACCAACCCCTGTGGTGTCGGCGCTGACGAAAATGACCTTCGCCTCGCCTGGGAGAAAGCATTCGAAACCGACCGCCAGGCTCCGTTTGGTGGCGTCATCGTTTGCAACCGCCCTCTCGGGATCGGACTGGCGCGAGTCATTTCGGAGATCTTCACGGATGTCATCATTGCCCCTGAGTTCGAGACCGATGCCCGTGCACTGCTCAAGAAGAAGAAGAACCTTCGTCTCATCCAGATGCATGAGACCTTCCGCGAAACGCTTGATGATCCCATCATTCAGTCAGCTCCGGGCGGACTCCTCGTCATGGATCACGACTCGAAGGCGCTGGGACTCGATGACATCGAAAAGAAGGTTGTCACGAAACGCCCCCCGACGGCGGAAGAGATCGAGGCGATGCGCTTCGGATGGCGGATCGTGAAGCATGTGAAATCCAATGCGATTGTTTTCACCTCCAGCGACCGGACCCTCGGAATCGGGGCCGGCCAAATGTCCCGCATCGATTCCTGTCGTCTCGCGACCTGGAAAGCGGAGCAGGCCGGACTGAGTCTGAAAGGGTCGGTCGTCGCCAGTGACGCGATGTTCCCCTTCCCCGACGGACTCGTCAATGCGCTTGAGGCTGGTGCCACCGCCGCGATTCAGCCCGGTGGATCGATCCGCGACGAGGAAGTCATCCAGGCAGCAGACGAGCACGACGCGGCCATGGTCTTTACCGGCCATCGTCACTTTCTCCATTGATTCGAAGAAAGGAATTTTTCTGGGGAGCGTCGTAACCAACACGACATCCTCATGAAAAAACTCCTCTGCTCTCTTCTCATCACCCCTTTCCTCTTCACCGCTTGCAGTGAATCCGGCGCGACCGGTAATGATCGCTCCGAGCTGAAGAAAACGCTCACTGCGATCCAGTATGAAGTCGCGGTGCAGGACGGCACCGAGCCGCCCTTCAAAAATCCATACTGGGACAACAAAGATGCCGGCCTCTACGTCGATATCATTTCCGGTGAGCCTCTTTTTTCCTCGCTCGACAAATACAAATCCGGCACTGGGTGGCCAAGTTTCACCCAACCCGTGAACGAGTCTGAGATCGTCGAGATTGTGGATCGGAAGTTCGGGTGGGTCCGCACCGAGGTCCGTTCAAAAACAGGCGATGCTCATCTCGGCCATGTCTTCGACGACGGACCAGAGCCTACCGGACTGCGCTACTGCATCAATTCTGCCTCTCTGCGGTTCATCCCCGTCGCTGAACTCGACGCTGAAGGTCTCACGGAATACCTGCCCCTTTTCCAAAACGAGCCGGTGCAGTAGCCGACTCTGCTTTGCCGCTGGCAAAATGAAGGCTCATGCGCGACTTTCCGCGCATGAGTATCCAGTGGAAGATTCTCGGCCAACCCGGAGCCGACAACGCCGTTTTCGTGACAGTGGACTCCGGACAGGCCGTTGATCATTTTCTCTTCGACTGCGGTGAGGACTGCCTCAGCGGACTGCGTCCCTCGCAAATCCAGTCAATTGCTCACCTCGCCTTTTCGCACTTTCACATGGACCATGTGTCAGGGTTCGACACTTTTTTCAGGCATAATTACAATCGCCCCGACGTTCCCGTGAATGTCTGGGGCCCCGCCGGGACGATCCAGTTGATGCATCATCGCTTTCAGTCCTTTTCGTGGAATCTGCATCACGATCAGCCGGGCGAATGGATCGTGAGGGAAACCGACGGAGTCGCCGTGCAAGGCTCGCGTCTTCTCACGAGGGAGGCTTTTGCGACGGCACACCCGCTGCCGGAAATTCCGATGACGGGACGCGAACTACTCTCGACGCCGCGATTTACTCTCGAAGCGTTTCTCCTCCCCCACGGATCGATTCCCTCACTCGCGATCCGTGTCACCGAAGCGGAGCGAAAAAATATTTCGCCGGAAGCGCTCCAAGATTCTGATCACGCCCCGGGAAAATGGCTCCAGGCGCTCACGGACGAAAGCGTGGGTGACGAAGAGACGGCAATTATCAGCGGAATAAGCTATTCGATTGCAGACCTGCGCGCCAAATTTGTCGTGACCTCCCCGGGCGAATCACTGGCCTACCTCACTGATTTCCGCCTCGAACAGGGCAGCGAAGCATGGATGTCCCTTTGCGAATGGCTGCGGGGAACGAACACGGTCATCAGCGAATGCCAATACCATCATCGGGACCTGGCCCTCGCGGTGCAAAATGGTCACATGACCTCCCTCGAAGTCGGGGCGCTGGCGAATGATGCCGGAGTCAACGGGCTTGTCCTCCAGCATCTCTCCCGCCGATATTCCCCGTCAGACTGGGCAGCCATGCTGCGCGAAACGCGAGAAAGCTTCCCGGAAGCGACTTTTCCACCGGAGTGGCAAAGTTTAATACCAGAGGCGTGACTCAGTGGATTGGGTCAATGACCTGGAAAGATGAAGCGCTGCGAAGATTTTAAAATCCACCATCAGCCCCTCGCTTTGCCGATCACGACACCACTTTGTCACGTCGGACTGATGAACGTAATGAACGCGGATCTCTTCATTCCCGACCCCGCCTCCGTCCGTCATTTTCGTGAGCCCCGTCGCATAGAACATCGACACGAATTCATCGGTCATTCCTGCTGAGGAAACGCCTTCAGAGAGCTTCGTCCAGTTCTTGGCGACGTAGCCGGTTTCCTCCTTGAGTTCACGTTTCGCGGCGGTGAGCAGCGGTTCATCCTCTTGCAAAGGAATGTCACCGGCCAATCCCGCCGGCAACTCGATGACCCGTCGCCCCACCGGAGGCCGGAACTGCTCCACGAGGACGACGCGCTTGTCATCTGTCAGCGCGAGAATTGCGACACATCCTTTCGCGTTGGTCCGCGTCACATACTCCCAACCGGCTTCCGTCTTGCGGTAGGTGAGGAAACGGCCTTCATGAATTGTGCTGTCGTTTTCATTTGAAGTCATGACACCCGGATTTACGAACGCTGACTCCAAAAACGCAAGACTATCTTCCGGCAATACAGGCTAGATCGTCGCATCGAGGACCAGCTTATCGTCTTCAAACCTGACGTTGTGCATCTGCTGCATGACCTGATACTCATCAGCACAGGTCGTTCGGAGTCGCTTAAACAGATCCACAATCGGCTTCATGATCCGCTTCTCAGTTTCAAGTTTTCCAAGCGACCATCCCGCAGGGCGGTAAACCAGTTTTCCCCGAAAATTTTCCGCTTTCACCTTGCTGCTCATTGTCACCGGAAATCCGAACAACTCCCTTTCGATGAAAATTTCCGCCGTCTCAGGAGCAATATCCACGTAGACGCCCTTGAATTCGACGATCGATGACAGCAGTCCGCCCTGTTCTCCCTGAAGCCGCTGATTGAGATAGGTATTTAACTCGGTCTCTGAAATCGTGAGCTCTTTGCCACGATTAATCATGAGACGTTGTGCTTCATCGAGAAGATTTCGCGGAACCCCTTCCGTTTCCATCTTCGCAGGAAATCCACTGATGTGACTCATGTCCTTCGGCATCATCATCATCGCGATCACCGCGATAAGACCAAGAATCGCGAGCGAAAGAAAAACGGTCATCATCGAGAATCCTTCGCCGTAGGACTTCTTTGGCGGCGTGTAACGGCCACTGGTGCGCGGTGTCGCGACTTTTCGCTGTGGCCCGCGCCGGACGACTTTCTTCTTTGCTCCGCGAGGGCGTCTTGCAGGCACCGCCGGAGCCGGTTCAGGATCCGGGGTCGCAGGCGCGTCGTCATAAATCCCGGGAGCCTGAGTGATCGCCGGAGGGGGCGGAGGTGCCGCAGCTTCTTGATACGGATCGACGTAAGCCTGGTTCGGATCCACGTATGCCTGGTTCGGATCCACGTAGGCCTGATTCGGATCGACGTAGGCCTGGTTCGGATCGACGTAAGCCTGGTTCGGATCCACGTATCCCGCTCCCGGATCGACATAGGCTGTCTCACCTCGATCGACGTAAGGCTGCGCCGGCTCTTCGTAAGCAGGCTCAGCCGGAGGCGGTGTCATTTTTTGAGGCTCTACCGGAGTCACTTCGCCGGGAGGCGGCGACGAGCCATCTTTTCGAGGTGAGGTGGGCTTGCGGCGGTGGGGCTTCATAAAACGGGTGACTCAGGTGGAAGTTCCGCTACCGGAACCGGATGAAGATTTAGTCGACGAGGAGGAAGTTGAACTCGCGGCGGGTTTGTCAGCTTTCTTCTCAGTCTTGGTGGAAGAAGATTCACTTTTCGAAGCGTCAGCACTCGCGCCTTTCTTGTAAGAGTCGCTCCGGTAGTCAGTCTGATAGAAACCCGATCCTTTGAAAATAATTCCGGCCCCGGTCCCGAGGAGTCGCTTCACCTCACCATCGCAGCCCTCAAGCGGGCAATCGGTGAGTCGATCATCCTTCATGGACTGAAAAAACTCGAACGCGTGGTCACACTTTTTGCAAACGTAATCGTAGGTGGGCATAGTTGTCGGAAAATATCCTTACCTATTATGGTTGAGGACACGAGCGGTTCAATGCGATTTTTTCCGCAATAACATCTTTCGAATCTCAGCTAAACTCACTCATGTTCCCCTCAAAAGACGAAACCGAGATCACCCCGGTCGAACTGCAGGCGCTTCGCGAAACCGATTCGGCCCCCTCGTTCCATCTCATCGACTGCCGCGAAGAAGACGAATTTGCGATCTGCAAAATCGACGGAGCGACCCTCGTTCCCCTCTCTCGATTCGCTGAAGCAGGCCCCGAATGTCTCAAAGGCTCCGCGCTCCCCGCCGTCGTCTACTGTCACCACGGGATGCGCTCCATGAATGCGACGATGTATCTTCGCGAAAAAGGATTCCCTGAAGTCTGGAGTCTCGCCGGTGGGATTGATCTCTGGTCGACCCGGGTCGATGCCGACGTGCCCCGCTATTGAGTAAGATCGGCCGACACCTCCAGGATCGCCGCTGCGAGCGCGGCCCAGTCATCCGCCGTCGTCTCCCACCCGCCGGAAATTCGCATCACCCGCCCCATCTCTTCGAAATCCAATCCCATCGCCGACATCACGCGCGAGGGGTTTCCTTTTCCGGCACTGCAAGCTGATCCGGTGGAAACCGAAAACCCAAGCTGACTGAGGCGAGTGAGCCATTTCAGATTCTTCGTATGCGGAAGCACGAACATCGAGGTGTTCCAAAGACGGGGTCCGCTCGCTCCGATTAACTTCACACCGAGCCCCGAGATTCGGTGCTCAAAATCATCACGTCGCGCTCCCTGGGTAGCGGCAACGTCTTCGAGCAATGAGTCCTCCCGTTCTGTCAGTGCCGCCACCATTGCCATCACGGCTGGTAGATTCTCCGTTCCGGCGCGGCGTCCGTCTTCCTGAGGCCCTCCCATGAAACCCTGAAAGTCATCCAGTCCCTCCGGAACGACCATGAAGCCAACGCCTTTCCCTCCGCTGAATTTGTGGCCGCTTCCCGTCAGGAAATCACATCCCCCGAGTTCACCGGCAGGAAGCTTTCCTATCCACTGGGCGGCATCACTGTGGAACGGGACAGAGTAATTCCGGCAGAGTTCCGCCACTTCCCTCCAGGGTTGCAGCACGCCCGTCTCATTGTTCGCCGCCATCACCGAGACCGCGCTGACGCCTCCTGCCGATAGCTGCTCCTCGACCCCGGACAATTCGATCACGCCCGTCTCCGCGATGACTTCGATTTCGCGCGATCGCCCGGCCCCGAAAAAGGCCTGCGACGGAGCCTCCACACAGGGATGCTCGATCGCCGAGACGAGGAGTCTGCCCTCCCGGCTCCCCGCCAGGTATTGAATGATCGCATTATTGGCCTCCGTCGCCCCCGATGTGAAAATGACACGCTCCGGCTCATCAATTCCGAGATGGTCCGCAACCTCTTCGCGACATCGCTCCAGCTCCTGTTTCGCCATTCCCGCTTCACGATAAAGGCTCGATGGATTATGCCAGAAACGCTCACTCGCCTCGGTCCAGGCGCCCCGCGCCGTGCCCGACATCGGGGTCGTCGCATTGTAGTCAAAATAGCCGGCCAAATCACTCATCAGATCAAGATCAAAGGACCGGACTGCCCAGCCGCGCCAGCTTCACCCCAAGACGAAAGTAGGCCGGTCGATTCAAGTAGTCAGCACCGCCAACCTCGCGACAGTTATCCCAATCCATTTCAAACATCGACTCCACCGACTTGGCGAACTCCGTGTCTAACACCACCGCCGAGACTTCAAAATTCAGTCGCATCGAGCGGTTGTCCAGATTCGCCGTCCCCACCGAGGAAAACGACTCATCGACGAGGATCACTTTGGAATGAAGGAACCCCGGCTCGTATCGGAAAACCCGGACCCCCGCAGCCTCCATATCCGCGAGGTAGGAAAAAGTCGCCAGCCACGGAATGTATTTATCCGGCTTATCCGGAATCATGATCCTAACATCAACACCTCGGAGCGCGGCCATCTGCAAGGCTGATCGAATCGATTCATCGGTCACAAAATAAGGAGTCGCAATCCAGATGCGACGCTTCGCGCGGGTGATGGCATTGAGGAAGAAAATCGTTCCCCCTTCGATTGTTTCAACCGGCCCCGTCGGCAGCGTCAGCACCTCCGACTCCCCGGCTCCACAGCCCGAGCCATCCGCCGCCGAGACTTGATCCCAGCGCAAGTCGGGCACTTCCCGCGCCGCCCAATAATAGTCCCCCAGAAAGATCATCTGAAGACTCAAAACCGATGGCCCGATCAACTGCACATGAGTGTCACGCCATGCCCCGAAACGCTCCGTCACCTCGCAGTATTCATCCCCGACATTATGACCGCCGACAAAGCCAACCCGGCCATCGACGACGACGATCTTCCGGTGATTCCTGAAGTTGATCTGGAAACGATTGCTCGGCCCTTGAGTCGAGTGAAAGGCGTGGACGTTCACCCCCGCTTCACGAAGAGACCGCACATACTTCTTGGGGAGCGCATGACTGCCGATCTCATCGTAAACGAAATAAACCCGAACCCCGGCGCGGGCTTTTTTCTCCAATAACTCGCGAAATTCGTTCCCGAGCTTGTCGTTCTTTACGATAAAAAATTGAGCAAGGATATATTCCTCCGCTGATTCCATCGCCGCAAAGATCGCTTCAAAAGTCATCTCCCCATTGATGAGCAGACAGACCTCATTGCCTTTCGTCCATCGACGCTCGCTCAACTTCTCAAGCACGCCGCCATAGCGCTTCTGCTCATCCGTCAGCTCCGCAAAATGAATCGAAAGAGTCTTCTTCAACTCAGAAAAGATCCGTTCATTCGATGCCTGCGCTTCACGGAGCCGGTCCATGTAACCATTGAACTGCTGACGTCCCAGGATCCAGTAAAGCGGCACCGCGATGAATGGAAAAGCCAGCATCGCCATCGCCCAACCCCACGCCCCGGCTGCCGAGCGGGCTTTCATCACGACATTAAAAATCGTCGCTACGGCAAGGATCTCCCATCCAATGAAAAGGATCGTCCCCAGCGCAAACTTATGTAGGTCTTCTTCAAGCATCCCCGGTCGTGAACGCCTTGATCTTATCCAGCAAATTTTCGAATGGAAAGATCGGCTTCTCCTGTAAAGCGTCACACCCCGCCGCTTCTATTTTTTCCTGATGCTGGGCCATCGTGTGCGCCGTCAGCGCGATCACCGGGATCCCCGAGGTCGATTCCGCCGCCTTAATTTGCCGGGTCGCCTCAAGGCCGGCGTTGGGATCAGGTGAAGCATCCGGAGTCGGGGGCAGCTCCAGATCCATGAGGATTAGTTCAGGGAGGATTTCCGCCGCCTTCGACACCGCCGTCGCTCCGTCCGTCGCGATCGTGATTTCGTGCCCATGATGCTCAAGCAAACGCGTGAGCAAGCTGATATTATCCTCGTCGTCTTCCACCAAAAGAATTTTTGCCATAACCTGCTGAATTTAAATTACTTGCCACAAAACGAGGAGAACCCCGCCGAAAAACTCTCATTTTTTGATGAAAACATCGAACGAATTCTGAGATGAGGAGACAAAGAATACTGTAACGGCTGCGTTGCCTTTAGGACTCCTCCTTTAGATAAAGTGGTTGTTACAGTCACAAAACAAGCGGTTCCTTGTGGGGTCCATCACTTCGATGGGCCCCGCATTGTTTTTAGGGGCACGGCTCCGGTAACGCTGAGTTTTCGGGCACAAAATAAACGACTGCCCGTGAGGGCAGCCGTTTCCATCAACTAAAGTGATCGGAGGAGGATGATCACTTCGGCATGATGACCGTGTCGATGACGTGGATGACGCCATTGGAAGCCTCGATATCGGTCGATACGATCGTCGCACCGTCGATCTTCGCGCCGCCTTCGGTCGTGATTGTTGCCTTCGCACCGTTCACCGTGGCGACTTCGCCCGCAGCGACCTCAGCGGCCATGACCTTGGCACCAACGACATGGTAGGTGAGGATGGCGACGAGCTTCGCTTTGTTCTCAGGCTTCAGGAGATCAGCAAGCGTCTCTTCCGGAATCTTCGCGAAAGCTTCGTTCGTCGGCGCGAAGACCGTGAACGGACCTTCTCCGGAAAGAGTTTCGACGAGACCGGCGGCTGTTACCGCAGCAACGAGCGTTGAGAAGTCCTCATTTCCTGCCGCAATTTCGACGATCGTCTTCTCGTGATGATCCGCGGAAGCAGAAGCAGAGAGTCCGATAATGGCAGTAACTAGGAGGGTGTTTTTCAGGATATTTTTCATCATTTGTTTTGGATTTGGGTTCCGAAGACACTACGGAGACAGCTCAATTAAAGATGAACATTATTTCGACATTAATACAACAAACCCTAGACAGCCTGGAGAATCCCTCAATTCCGGGCACCTTCCCCCCGCTTAAAAGGTTCATCTCCCGCGTGCTCGGGTGGGATTCTTTGATCCCGATTGGTACAGCAGCGTTCCCGCAAATCTGAAGAGACTGTTGAGGCCGCCTTCCTTTCGAAAACGCGCTGGCCCACTGGCGCTGCTAACCGTAGACTCATGCCATGCACGTCAGCAAACTCCGACCCAACCCGCTCAGGTCAGTCACTCAACAGGGTTGGGTCATGCTCTTAACCCTGTTGGGGGCTTCCTTTCTTCAGGCGGAAACAATCGCGGATCCGGCGCCGCCGAAGGTTCATGAAGTCACGGCTACGGAGGTAGTAAAGTCAGAGACTTTTGACCGTCTCACGGAATTCGCTCCCCCTGCTCCACGTCAGAGCGAGGCGATCAATGCCGCCTGGCCGCGCTTTTTGGGGCCGACTGACAACTGTATTTCACCTGAAACGCACTTGCTTTCCTCGTTCCCGGAAGGCGGTCCGGCGACAGTCTGGGAATTGGAAAAAGGGACTGGCTACACCTCTCCGGTGATCGCTGACGGGAGACTCGTTTTCTTTGATCGACTGGGTGATGATGAAACGATCGACTGCCTCGATCCCGAAACGGGGGAGCGCTTTTGGAGCTACTCCTACGAGGTCGAATACACGGATCGCTACGGCTTCAACAATGGCCCGCGGGCGAGTGCGATTCTCTCGGATGGGAAAGTCTACACCCTCGGGGTCACGAGCATTCTCACCTGCCTCGACCTCGCGAGCGGCTCTCTGATTTGGCAGCGGGATCTCGATGCGGAGTTCGACCTCGCTGATTTCTTCTTTGGCCACGGAAGTTGCCCTCTGATTTTCGACGGCAAGCTGATCGTTCCGATGGGAACCAACCTGGAAGAAAAAGGAATCAGCGTCGCGGCCTTTGATCAAAACACCGGCCAACTTCTCTGGACGACAGAGCACGAGTGGAATGCGAGCTACGCTTCTCCGATCATCGCCGAGTTGCAGGGCGAGCCGAGACTGCTCGTTTTTCAGGGAGGCGAAAGTGATCCTGCTTACGGTGGTTTACTCGCGATTAATCCGCAGACCGGTGAGCTTCTCGATGCGTTCCCCTGGCGTCCTGACAAATACGAAAGCGTGAACAGCTCCACTCCCGTCGCGGTGGGGAATGATCAGATTTTTGTCACCAGTTCCTACCAACTCGGTGCCGTTCTTTTAAAATTCAATGAGTCGCTAAAATGGGAGTCGGTCTGGAAGGCTCCTGAATTCGGGATGCACTGGATGACGCCCCTTCTCCTCGATGGGCATCTTTACGGCTTTCGCGGACGCAACGAACCGGATGCCTGGCTTGCGAGCTACGACGTTGCGACCGGAGCGGAAAACTGGCGCGATGATGAGGAGTGGGCCATCCCCCTCGAAAGCGGACGCGACTACCGGATGAAATATCTTCGCGGCAGCCTCCTCCATGCCGATGGTAAAACCTACGCCCTCGGTGAGCTCGGCAGCCTCGGCATTTTTAAGCTCAGCCCCGATGGCGTTGAAACGCTGGACCGCACTCAACTTTTCCTCGCCCGATCAACCTGGTCATTACCCGTCTTACACCGCGGGCTTCTTTACGTCTCGCAGCACGAAGCTGATGTCGACGGTAACGGCCCGCGTCTCATCTGCTATGACCTGCGGACGCCGTCGCAGTGAGCAGTCCCGATCACCAGGAGTCAGTCCGGAACGGACTCGCGGGGAGGCCGTCTTTGTTTCCGAAATTAACCGCTTCAGGATTCGACTTCCAGGCATAGCGCACGGCACGGGGCTCGGAAATTGATTCGGCAGTGACGACGAGCTCATCGTCTTGGATCGAGGCGACGGCGGGAACGAATTTTCCATCCGCGCCGGCGATCTCAAACTCTGCGAGAGGCTCTTCGTTTAACGATGCGAGGCCTCCGCCGATCTCGGTAAAACTCACGATGGCGCGGTTCTCTTCGATCCGGAGCGAATCGTAAATCGGACCGGAGTAAACGATATTTTCCCCGTAAGTATTTGCCCGGGCAAACTGCGCAAGGCGCTCCCCGACGGGAGTTTTGTTCGCCGGGTGGATGTCTTTCGCATCTCCGCTATCGATCGTGACGACCATGCCGGTGTTGGTCCCCTCCTGCCAGAATTTCAACATCTGCTCTCGAATGAGAGGCCAGCCCTCCGGATCTCCGCCGGCAAAGTTGGGAAGCTGGACGAGATAAAATGGAAAATCGGTTCGCTCAAGAGCGCCGCCCGAGGCTGCGGACCAGTCCGTCCGCCAGTCTTCGACGAGGGCCGTCATGAGATCATTGTATCCTGTATTAAACGGGACGCGAGAATTGGCCTCGCCCTGATACCAAATCACTCCGCGGATGGCGTAAGGCTGGAGCGGAGCAATCATCGCATTGTAGTGCCCGGCCGGTCGCTTGACATGGTCTGCTCCGAGCGGCTCACTGGGAGCACGATCAGTAAAAGCCTCGCCTTTCTCTTTCGCTGCCGCCGACTTTCTCCGCCACCTATCAAGCTGAGTCTTGTATCGCTCCATCGCTGCAGGGTGATTTTTCAGAGTCGCGGACCAGTAGGCGCGTACCGTTTCAGCCGCCGGATCGGCTTCGAGGGTCTCGTTATTGATCCACGAAAAGGCGTTAGTGCCTCCATTGGCAGACTGGATCATGCCTACGGGAACGTTGCGATCTTGTGCCAATTTTGCCGCGAAGTAAAAAGCGGTCGCTGAAAAACTGGAGACGCCGGCTTCGGTTGGAAGGACCCAGGTGGCATTCACGCTGGAGTCTCTGAGATCGCTCCCATCAACAGGAACTTTGAATAAACGGATTCGGGGATAACCCCCAACAGCGGCTTTTTTCGCAACGGCATCGGCGTCGAGACTGGCTTTCACTGGCCATGCCATGTTGGATTGACCGGAGCCAACCCAAACCTCACCAACGAGTATCTCATTCAAGGTGATTTCAATTTCACCCGCCTGAATCTTCATGGAACGGGGCTCCATGCTGCCGGTGAGAGGGTCCAGAATGACCATCCATTTTCCCTCCCCGTCTGCTTTTGCCTCGCCGATGCGTCCTCCAAAGGTGACAGAAACGGTTTCCCCCGGCTTCGAATTCCCCCAGACGGGGATTGGCTTGTCCTGCTGCAAAACGGCGTAGTCCGAAAAAAGCGGATTCACCGTTAAGGCGAAGAGTGAAAGCTTGCCGAGAGAAAAGGTCAGGGCCAGCAAAAGGACTAACTGGTAGGAGTGGGATTTCATTTTTGTGATGTTTCAGCCAAAATTTATTCTTCAACCGTCACGATCTTAGGGGGCTACCCCACGATTCTGCTTGAAAGTCGGCTCTCGTCATAGAAAATCCACCCACTATGAGCAACGAATTTTTTCCAGATATCCCGGCCATCGCTTTCGAAGGCACTGATTCCAAGAATCCCCTCGCCTTCAAGCACTACGATGCCTCCGAACTTGTCGGCGGGAAATCGATGAAAGAGCACCTTCGTTTTGCCTGCGCTTACTGGCACACGATGCGAAACGGCCTCGGCGATCCTTTCGGTGTTGGCACCGCGATCCGTCCCTGGGATGATGGCACTGATTCGGTCGAGAACGCTCAAAAGCGCGTCTGGGCGATGTTTGAGTTCATGCAGAAATGCGGGATTGAGTATTATTGCTTTCACGACCGCGATGTTGCTCCGGAGCTGAATGACCTCCAGGCATCGAACGACGCCCTTGACGCCGTCGCCGACGAGTTGGAAAAAGCGCAGAATCAGACCGGAATTAAACTTCTCTGGGGAACGGCCTGCCTTTTCGCTCACGAGCGTTACAACCAGGGTGGCGGCACTTCTCCCTACGCCGATGTGTTTGCCTACGGCGCCGCGCAAATCAAAAAGGCGCTTGAGGTCACGCATCGTCTCGGCGGGGAAGGCTATGTCTTCTGGGGTGGTCGTGAAGGTTACGCGACGCTTTACAATACCGACATGGGTCGTGAACTGAAGCACCTCGCGGCGCTTCTCCAGATGGCGGTCGATCACAAGAAGAAGATCGGTTTCACCGGTGACTTCTACATCGAGCCTAAGCCTCGCGAACCCTCAACGCACCAGTATGACTCCGACTCAGCGGCCTGCTTGAACTTTCTCCGTGAGCACAATTTGCTCGGCGAGCTGAAGCTCAATATCGAGACGAACCATGCGACGCTCGCGGGTCACACGATGATGCACGAGCTCGAAGTCGCGATGGCTGCGAATTCACTCGGATCGATCGACGCGAATACCGGCGACGAGCTCATCGGGTGGGATACGGACCAGTTCCCGACCGACATTTACCTGACCACGCAGATCATGCTTTGCGTCCTCCGCATGGGTGGCTTCACGAAAGGCGGCCTGAACTTCGATGCGAAGTGCCGACGCGAAAGCTTCGAGCCGGTCGATCTCTTTCACGCGCACATCGGCGGGATGGATGCCTTCGCCCGCGGTCTCAAGATCGCGCACGCGATCATCGACGACGGTCGTCTCGACGAGTTCAAACAGAAGCGTTACAGCTCTTTCGACTCCGGAATCGGAGCGAAGATCGAAGCCGGCGAAGTCGGTCTCGAAGAGCTTTCGGCCTACACGCTTCAAAATGGTGAGCCGCAGACTCAGAGTGGTCGCCAGGAAATGCTCGAAAATCTCATCAACGATTTCATCTAATTTCAGGCGGTTCGGTTATCGAACGCTTCGAAACGGCGGCCCGCAAGGCCGCCGTTTTTGTTTCTGTCACCTTCCGGAAACCGGCGTATTCTCCTGCATGTTGAGTTTCCGCCTTTTTGGTTTTCCGGTCCGCGTCCAATGGATCTTCTGGGTTCTTTGTCTCTTTCTCGGGATGAGATATCTTCAGTCGGGTGGTCCCGACGGGGTCATCAAAGCACTCATCGTCGCCGCGATTGTCTTCGGCTCGATTCTCTGGCACGAGCTGGGGCATGCCTGGGCGAGGAAGAAATCGGGGGCACCGTATTCGGAGATTATGCTACATGGATTCGGGGGCGTCTGCTCGGGACCGGGAACCTTTACCCGAGGGCAGTCGATCTTCATCGCGGCAGCAGGTCCGGCGGCGAGTCTTGCCCTTGGGTTTGTAATTTTTCTGGTGGCCCCGATGACGACGGCCAATGTGTCGAGCGAACTCCTTGGCGTCTTTGTTTTCTGGATGCTCTGGGTCAACATCGGTTGGGCGGTTCTGAATCTGCTGCCGATTTTCCCTCTCGACGGCGGACAGATCTTTGCCGGAGTCGCGGGGCCGAAAAATTTCAAACTGGTGCTGTGGGTGGGGCTGATTCTGGCAGCCACGCTTGCCCTGGGAAGCTTCCTCGTCACGAAGCAGCTCTTCATGGCGATTCTGTTCGGATTGCTCGCCTTCGGAAACTGGCAGCGACTTCAGGGGAAGCAAAGTTCGTTTATGTAGAGAAATAACGTATCTTCCGCGCGCGGGGACGCTCGCAGCTAGCAGGGTTGATCGGGACGGACTGGGCAGTCCATCTTAACCCTCAATTCACGCTTATCTCGCGAGGAGATACTTCTCGACCATTTGCAAGGTGACGCGTCCACTGATGGCGAGGCTTTCCGCACTGATCTTGTCGAGCGTATCGCCGGGGGTGTGCCAGTAGGGATAGTCAAAATCAATGAGGTCGATCGTCGGGATTCCGGCGATGACGTTCAGCGGAATGTGATCGTCGATGATGTAATCGGGACTGATCCCGACTTCCTTTCTCACCTCCAAATCCTCGGCGGCGGAGAGAAGATCACGGGAGAGCATCTCAAGCGATGACTGCACCGCCTCCATATCGACGACGTAGCCTTCGGCACGAGCCTTCGCGAGGTCTTGAATCGAGGATCGAGGTATCTGAACTCCGGCCCTGATCTTGAGGTCTTTGTCCCCGACCATATCGAGAAGGAGGCCCCAGTCAGGAATCAAATCCGGTGTCAGGAGCATTTCTTTGGCGTAATGCTTACTCCCGTAAAGACCGTCTTTAGGGGTGATGTTAGGGCCGAAAGCCTCCTCGCCATCGAAGAAGACCAACTCCAGCTCCCCCGCCAAATCAGGTCGGCTCTGGAGGACTCGGGCAAGCTCAACGAGTAGTCCGGTGCTGGACCCGGCATCGTTGGCTCCGACGAATTCAAATCGCGTGTAAAGCTTCGTGTCGTAGTGAGAGCAGAGCAATCCGGACACTTTTTCCTCCCACCGGTTTTCCCCGAAGCGGGCCCGGAGATTCGTGAACTCGATTTCTCCCTGCGGCGTTTGCGTTTTAAAGGTCTGACGCTGCGTCTCCCAGCCCAGTGCCGCGAGCTGTTCGATCAGGTAAAGGCGGGATCGCTCCAGTGCGTTGGAACCCGCAGGGCGCGGGCCGAAATCGACGAGCGCTTTGACGTGATCGTAGACGTTCTGACCTGAGATTTCTTTCTCGAGAGCGGTCGCCGGATCGAAGGGAACCCGCTGTTTTGAGCAGTTCGTCAGAGAAACCCCGAGAACACAGGAGGCGACGACGATGAGGGGTTTCATGAAGCCGAAACCCATTTCAGTCGAGGCTCACGCCCATCAATTCGAGGATTCGACTGAGGTCTTCGTTGCCGTAATACTCGATCTCGATCTTTCCTTTTTTATCCGAATGCTGGATCGCAATGTTGGTCGAATAGCGACCGCGAAGCTCATCCTGAATCTGTCGCAGATAAGCCTCCGCCTGCGGAGAAACCTTGCTCTTTTTGGGAGCCTTCGTGGTCGTCTTGCCGTTGATTTGCTCGGAGACGAGTTTCTCAGTCTCGCGGACATTCAGTGACTTACGGACGACCATGTCGGCGAGCATGCGCTGCTCGGCTTTGGTCTTCAGCCCGAGAATTGCCTTGGCATGGCCCTGACTCAGCATCTTGCGTGAGACGAGAGTCTGGACCTGCTCGTCGAGCTCGAGAAGACGGATCGCGTTCGAAACGGTGGCTCTGTTTTTCCCGACCCGTTGAGCAATTTCCTCCTGCTTGAGACCGAAGTCTTTCGCGAGCCTGGAATAGGCTTCCGCTTCTTCAAGCGGGTCGAGATCCTCACGCTGGAGATTCTCGATCAGTGCCATTTCAAGCACATCGCGATCTGAGGCATCGCGTAAAATGATGGGGACCACATTCAGTCCCAGCTTCGACGAGGCCCGCCACCGGCGCTCGCCGGCGATCAACTCATACTTCCCATCGACCTCACGGACGACGAGCGGCTGGATCACCCCATGCTCGCGAATCGATTCGACAAGCTCGTCGAGATTCTCCTCGTGAAAACGCTTTCGCGGCTGCAGCGGCGAGGGTACGACCTCGTCAAGCGCGACACGAAGGACGCGCTCGCCGGTATCGGTGGACTCAGCCTTGCCGGATGATGCCACCGAAACGGCGCCCGGAGCTTTGATGAGAGCGCTGAGACCCTTCCCGAGCCCCTTTTTGGGTGTCTTTGCCGGAGGCATAGGGTGGTGAGGAAAAGTGCGGGAATACCCTTCGGCGATTACTCGATGACCCGCACGTTGGGAGTGCCACCTGCGTTGACGCGAAACTCGGTTTCCATCGCCGCGTGCTGCTCGTCGGTGCAAGCTGAGTCGATCGGCGCATCAGGAGCCTCTTCGCTTTTATTCAGCATGTTGTTTTCGATCAACCAGGCCTCAACCTCTTCTCCACTGACATCCGCGAGCATCTGGCCATTGACCTCGACACAGGGGGAAAGCGGCTGACCGCTCTTTTGTTCCATCTCCCAGCGGAGAGCGGGATTTTTGATGATGTCCTTCTCGGTGAATTCGAGATCGTATTTCCTAAAGATTGCGCGGACGCCTTCGCTCCAGCCACAAAAAGTCTTCAGGTAAGCGGTGATTTCGAGATTTTGTTCTGCCATAATAGTCGGGGTTACCGGTTCTTAATTCATAAGCCAACGCTTTCGCTTACGCAAATGGCATTGAACCGGATTCCCTCCCCAAATCGCGGTTTGAATCGGACGAGGCCCGACTTATAATGCATTGTCTTCCTCTACCCTCGCGCCCATGAAATCCGGCCTTTACCGAGCATTCGCCTTTTCTGCTATCCTCGTCTTCTCCTTCGCCCTTACCGGCTGCGAAAAGGCGGCCCCGGTCCTCGATGCACTCAAGGAAGCACTGGATCGAGAGCCGGCCGAAGAAGTCGCGGCGCTTTCTCTTGAAGACATTCCCCCTCCCCCTGAACCGGTCGCGATGGAGCCGATCGTGAACAAAGAGGCCCGGGTCGGAATCCTCGGCTATCACGATTTCACCGATGGTGTTTCCAATAACGACATGATCCTCAACGTTGAGGATTTCCGGCGTCAGATGCAGGCGATCAAAGGTGCGGATCTCCCGGTTATCAGCATGCGTCAGTTCCTCGATTGGAAACAGGGCAAGGCCGACATCCCCGCTGAGTGCGTCATGATCACAATCGACGACGGTTGGAAGGCGACGCACACCCTCGCGCTCGATGTCATCAAAGAATTCGGCTACCCCTTCACCGTCTTCCTTTACAAAAATTACATTGGCGTAGGCGGACGTTCCATGACGCACGATGAGATTCGCGAACTCGCAGCCAACGGCGGAACAATCTCAAGTCACTCGGTCAGCCACCAGAACATGTCGAGCCGCGGCGGGAGATCGAGCGAAGCCTATGATAAATGGCTCCTCGAAGAACTTGAAGAATCTCATCGGTTCCTCATCGAAAATTTTGGCGAAACCGGCGCGGTCATCAAAACCTTCGCCTACCCCTACGGAATCTACAACGATCGCGTCATCGAACTCGCGAAGGAGGTCGGTTACGAGGCCGCCTTCACCGTGAATGGAAAGAAGACGATCTGGGACGTCGAAGACATGGAAGTCGGCCGCTACATTGTTCACGGGACAACCCTCGCAAACTTCGAGCCTTCCATTAATTTCGGCGGCGGCACGGTCACTTCGTCCGGTCGAAAGTTGATGACGGCGACGAAAACAGAAGAGGGCGAAGCAGAAGCACCACTCGTCACCGTGAAGCCACTCGACGGATCTCTGATCGGCAATCGGCTTCCGCTCATCGAGGTCGATCTCTCTCAACTCACCGCGCTCGATGTTGAAAGCATTTCGATGCGCGTCTCAGGATTCGGTAAGGTGCCGCATGACTACGATCCCGCGACGGGGCTCGTCACCTATCAAATTCCGCAGCGGCTTCGTCTCGAACAGTGCGGAGTTCAAGTGAGCTTCAAGCACGACGGAAAGGCCGAATATGAAACGATTGGCTGGGGATTTCAGGTCAAGCGCATCGCGGACTACCTTTCTTCCGACGCTACCGTGCCGGGAGCCAACGAAGCGCTTCCTCCCGAAGTTGAAACGGAAGACGCTCCGACGGCCTCGCTCTAAGCCGACCGTGCCACTTTATTTCCCGATACTATGTTCAATTCTCTCTCCGACAACCTGCAGGAAACCTTCAAGAAGCTGCGGGGTCACGGTAAGCTCAGCGAAAAAAATATCTCCGACGCGCTCCGCCAGATTCGATTGGCGCTCCTCGAAGCGGACGTCGAGTTCTCAGTGGCCAAAGATTTCATCGCCAGGGTCAAAGAAAAGGCGATGGGCGAAGCGGTGACGCGAAGCATCAAGCCGGGTCAGCAGATTGTTAAAATCTTCAACGACGAGCTCGCCGAACTCCTCGGGGGCGATGCCGCTCCCCTCGACCTGAATCCACCGGCCCGCATCCTCCTCGTGGGATTGAACGGAGCCGGTAAGACCACGACCTCGGCGAAACTCGCGCTCCATCTTCGCAAAGAAGGCCGACGCCCCCTTCTCGTCGCCTGCGACCTTTATCGCCCGGCGGCGGTCGATCAACTCGTGACTCTTGGCAAGCAGATCGACATCCCTGTGTTTCAGCCGGAGCCCGGGGAAACCGATGTCCTCAAAGTCGCCAAGGCCGCGCTCAAATGGGCCGACGATGAGGCGGGAACGGTCATCATTTTTGATACCGCCGGACGTCAGGAAGTTGACGAAGCACTTCTTGGCGAACTCAAGTCCCTCCACAAATTTCTCGCTCCTAAAGAAACACTCCTCGTCGCCGACTCCGCAACCGGCCAGCAGGCGGTGAACGTCGCGAAGACCTTCAACGAAGCGATTGGGATCAGCGGTCTCATCCTCACGAAACTCGATGGTGATGCCCGCGGCGGAGCCGCCCTTTCGATGCGATCCGTCACGGGGCAACCGATCAAATTTGCCGGTGTCGGGGAGAAACTTTCGGACTTCGAGGCTTTTGTTCCCGACCGCATGGCGGGCCGCATTCTCGGCATGGGTGACGTCGTCGGTCTTGTCGAAAAAGCCGCCGAAGCTTTCGATGAAGACGAAGCGCTGCGGATGGCGGAGCAGATGAAGAAGAAGAACTTCGACTTCGACGACTTCCTTTCCCAGATCCGCATGATGAATAAGATGGGCGGACTCGGCTCGATCATGGGCATGATCCCCGGCATGAGCGACAAAATGAAAGGAGTCGACCTCGATGAAAAACGCATGAAGCACGTCGAGGCGATCGTTCTTTCGATGACACCGAAAGAGCGCACCCGCCCTGAGATCATCAAAGCTTCCCGCCGCAAGCGCATCGCCGCCGGCAGCGGAACAAGCGTGCCGCAGGTGAATTCGCTCCTCAAGCAATTCGGCCAGATGCGCAAAATGATGCGAAACAAAGGCAAGATGAATCAGATGATGAAACAAATGGGCGGCGGTCGCGGAGGCGGCGGGCTGCCGTTCTGACCCGTAGCTGAATTCGGTAGAATTCAGATCTTCGCAGAGATCGCGGTTTTCGGCATTTCCCCAAATGCCGCTACTCAAACCGCACATAAACGCACTTCAAATACTGCGCTTCGGGAAAGGTCGCGTCATGATCGAGTGCGTGCTCCCGGGTCTCGATTTCTTCAAACGAACGCCCTGACCGCTGCGCCGCGTTCCTGACCGCGCCATAAAACTCCTCCTCGCTGACATGCGCCGAGCAGGAGGCTGCGACGAGAACGCCGCCCTCCCGCAGAAGCCGGATCGCATTCGCATTCAACTTTCCGTAGGCTTGAATCGCACGCCCCCTTTCCGCTTCGCGCTTCGCGAGGGAAGGAGGATCGACAATCACGAGATCAAACGAAGATGCCGGAGCGTCCTCGATCCACTGAAACGCATCGGCCTGTTCCATCCGGTGCTCACAAGCCGCAACCCTGAGATCCTCTTTGTTCAAAGCAAAATTTCGCGCCGCCGCTTTCAGCGCGTGCTCACTGATATCCACATCGGTGACCGACTTCGCTCCGCCTCTCGCCGCGTAGAGCGAGAATCCGCCGGAGAAGCTGAAAGCATTCAAGACATCCGCCCCCTCCGCGAGTTCGCCGACCCGCTTCCGATTCTCACGTTGATCGAGAAAGAAACCGGTCTTCTGCCCTTTCACCGGATCCGACTCGAAGCGGACCCCGTTTTCGAGAAAGACGACGACCCCATCGAGTGGCGGGCCGTGCAGGATCGCGCCATCGCCGGGACCACCCTCCTTCGCGACCCATGACTGAAGATTCCGACTCATCCGCAGCACGATGCGCTCCGGCTCTAACATTCCCACCATGATCGGAATCAGCATCTCGAGCAAACCGATCCAGGCCGGCGTGTAGACTTTCACGACGAGCGTTCCCGCATAACGGTCCATGACCAAGCCCGGCCAGCCATCGCTTTCGCCATTGATAAGTCGCAACCCGTTCATGCTTTCATCCGCGATGGAAGTTCGTCGCGCGAGCGTTTCCCCGAGGCGATTTTTCCACCACGCAGGATCGATCGTCACCGCTTTCCCGACATGGAAAATACGGAGGCGCAGCGGCGAATCCGGATCATAAAACCCCATCGCGAGAAACTTGTTTTTCCGATCATAAACGACCGCGAGTTCACCCGCCTCGCCCTCACGGTTCTGGCTCTTGATGCTGTCAGAGTAAACCCAGGGATGCCCGCCACGAACGATTGTCTCCGCCGTGGATCGAAGGGTTAGCTTCAGTCTCGGGGGACGCCCCCCTTTCCTAGACATCGGCGACGCGGGTAAATTTATTCACCGTTCCCGCGAGACGAGCCGTCAGCGCCGCCACCTCACCCTCCCCGTAATCCACATGATCCGAATGCCCCCAAACCGGACCGGGCCAGGCGAGGTCGCTGCTCTTCCGGCCGAGGATGTGGAGGTGGAACTGCGGGACAATATTTCCAAGCGCGCCGATGTTAATTTTCTCCACCTTCAGCACCTCGTCTTCCTGAAGAAATCGCGAGAGAGAATTGAGGTCCGTGAGCATTTTGTGCTGCGTCTCGGGCGGAATTTCAACCCACTCGACAAAGTTTCCGTGGGGAACGATCAGAAACCAGGGATACAAAGCGTTGTCTTTCAGCAACAAAGCGCCCGACGGCATTTCCCCGAGGTAAAAAGCACTGCTGAGAAGACCTTCTGAAATTTCCGACATGTCTGCAGTCTGGCCGCGGATCGCCGCTTTCTCAATCGTGGAAAAAGAAAAGGATTAAGAAAAGGAAAACGCCTCAGAGGAACCGCTCACATCCCCGCATTTTTCCAAAGCTCCGCAAACGGCCCGCTCTTCTCCAACAACTGATCCGGCGTTCCCTCCTCGATGACCCGTCCGTCTCCCATGACGACGACGCGGTCGGCATGACGCAGGGTGCTGAGACGATGGGCGAGGACAAAGCTCGTCCGTCCCTCCATGAGCAAACGCATCGCCCGCTGCGTGCGGCCTTCGGTCAAAGGGTCAATCGCACTGGTGGCCTCATCGAGAATGAGAATCCGCGGATCCGCAATGAGCGCCCGCGCAAAGCAAATGAGCTGCCGCTGACCGAGCGACAAGCCCGAGCCCCGCTCCCCGACCTCAGCATCGAGCCCGTCCGGAATCGCCTCGATCGTCTCGAGACAGTCCAACTTCGCCAGCGCCTCGCGGACTTCCTCACGCGTTGCTCCCGGTTTCACGACCCGGATATTTTCGAGAATGGACCCGCCGAAAAGATGGTTTTGCTGAGGCACGATCCCGAGATGACGGTGCAGCCACGGACTCGAAAGATCCCGCGTTTCAATCCCGTCGATGAGGACGCAACCTGAAGCCGGAAGGTAGAATTTCGCAATGAGGCCCGCCACCGTGCTCTTGCCACTTCCCGTCGCTCCGACGATGGCAACACACTGACCCGCCTCCGCCAAAAAGCTGACCCGATCGAGAACGGGGCGATCCGCCTGATAGGCAAAACGAACGTCCCTCAGCTCGACTCGACCCGCGAGTTCATGAGGAGAAATCGCATCAGGTTTATCCTCCCACTCCGGCTCAGTATCGAGCACCGCAAAAACCCGCTCCGCCCCGGCCATCGCCGTGAGCGCCTCGTTGAACATGTTCCCCAGCACTGTGATCGGGCTGAAGAACAAACCCGCGAGAAAGAAAAACTGAATCATACTCCCGAGCGGCATCGCATTCTCCGGATCGAGCACATGCCCTCCCCCAATGACGACTAACAGGGCCATAAAGAGCTGCCCGTTCAGCTCCAGCAGCGGGAGAAACGTGCCGCTCGCTCGCGCCGCGACGAAGTTGTAGCGGGCGTGGTCCTCGACGAGCGAACGGAAGTGATCGCCATTGAGCCGCTCCCGACTGAAACTCTGCGTCACACGAATCCCACTGACACTCTCGGCCATCGTCGCCGTGATCCGGCTGAAGCTGTCACTCTGTTTCCGGTAGGCTTCGCTGAGGCGGCGGCGAAAGAATAAATTCAGGCCCCAGATGATGGGGGCAATCCCGAGAACAACGAGAAAAAGCCGCCAGTCCGCGAGGATCATGAGCACCGCGCAGCCCACCATCTGCCCCGCCTGGACGAGCGTGACAAAGAGCACATTTTGAACCCCCACCCTGACATTCTCCGCATCGCCGGTGATGCGACTGATGAGACGCCCCACGGGAAATTTATTAAAATAGCCCATCGTGAGTCCCAGCCAGCGCCGGAACATTGCGGCACGCAGG
>CAZOUP010000027.1:0-42054 GCA_964583035.1 uncultured Akkermansia sp. | reverse complement strand
TTACCGCGACCGCGACGCCGGAAGTGCAGAAAGACATTCTCGGGGTGCTGAAACTGCGGGAGCCTTTTGTTTCGATTAGCGGATTTGAAAGGCCGAACCTCAGTCTCAGCGTGATTCATTGCGAAGGGCACCGCGAAAAATACGACCGCCTCAAAGATCTTGTCGAGACTCACAAAACCGGAATCGTCTACTGCGCGACTCGGAAGCGGGTCGAGGAAGTGAGCGCCTCGCTCTCGGGGATGGGCGTGAAAATCATCGCCTACCATGGTGGAATGGATGACAAGGATCGCGAGTGGGCGCAAAATGTGTTCATCGACCGCAGCTACGATGTCGCGGTCGCGACGAACGCCTTCGGGATGGGAATCGACCGGTCCGATGTCCGCTTTGTGGCGCACTTCGATGTCCCCGGCAGCATCGAGGCCTACTATCAGGAAGCGGGGCGTGCCGGGCGTGACGGCGAGCCCTCTTCCTGTGAGCTCCTCTTTAACTACGCCGACACGCGGACCCAGGAATTTTTCATCGACGGGAACAACCCCGGAGCGGACGTCATTCTCGATACCTACGCCTTGATTCGGAAACTCTGCGGCAGCGCCAACGAAGGCGTCACGATTCCGATCCGGGAGATCTCGGAAATGCTCAATGTGAAAAACACGATGCAAGTCGGCAGCGCCCTCAGCCATTTGGTGCGCGCCGGTTATCTCGAGCGCTTTGAAGTGACCGGGGAACGGGCGCGGGGCACCCGGCTGAGGAATCCGGAGTTGAAAGACACCGACCTCGAGATCGATCAGGAAGCGCTTGAGGAAAAGAACCGCCGCGACCGCGCGAAGCTCGATGGCGTTGTGAAGTTCTGCTACGACCACCAGACCTGCCGCCAACAGTGGATCCTCGAATATTTCGGCGAATCCAATTCGACGCCCTGCGGCTCTTGTGACTGTTGCAACGACAACACCTCGCGGGTCGGGCGGGAGCCGAATGACGAGGAATTCGATCTCGTGCGGAAGGCTCTCTCCGGCGTCGCCCGGACCTGCGGCAAAGCCGGTAACGGGGAATGGGAGCCGCGGATCGGCAAAGGCAAGATCGTGCAAATGCTCACGGGGAGCCGCTCCGCCGATCTCACGGCGGCGCGGCTCAATGAACTGAGCACCTACGGCATTTTAAAGAAGGAAGGCTCGGCCTATGTTTTCGCGCTCCTTTCCGAGATGGAAAAAGCAGGTCTCGTCGCGATTCGGAAGACCCCCTACCCGCTCCTCGCGATCACGCGCCGCGGCACCGAGGTCATGAAAGGTGACCGGAATTTCAGCCTCTCCTGGCCTGATCGCGAGCATCTCGCGGCGGTCGAAAAAGCATCGAGCAGTCAGGCGGACCTGAGCCATCTGACTTTTGATCAAGGCCTCTACGACAAGCTCACCGAAGTCAGATCAGCTCTCGCGAAGGAAGCCGGCGGGGTGCCTTCGTATGTGATTTTCACCAATCAGGTGCTAGAATTTTTCACCCGCCTCCGCCCGACGAGCGAGGACGCCGCCCTGCGAATTCGCGGCGTGGGCCCAAAGAAAGCAGAGAAATATCTGGAGCCATTCCTCAAAGTGATTCGCGAGTTCAAGGCGTGAGGGCGCGGGTTTCGCAGAGAGGTAGTGGTGATTTTCAATCGCCATCGGCACAAGCCCGGCCTGACGCGGTGGCGATTTTAAATCACCACTACGAGCACGGCTTGATAAAACACCTTCTCCCTCAGCCCTCTTCCACTTCCACTTCAACCCGGCAGCGCTTTCTCCCGAGTAAACATGACTCTTGCCGCGAGGATGCCTGCGACAAATCCGAAAAGATGCCCCTGCCACGAAATCCCTTTTTGCCCGGGAAGCAATCCGCTCAACATGCCCCCATAAAGCACGAGCGTGACAACGGAAACGATGATCCAGAAACCTG
This sequence comes from uncultured Akkermansia sp., assembly GCA_964583035.1. Lineage (GTDB taxonomy): Bacteria > Verrucomicrobiota > Verrucomicrobiia > Verrucomicrobiales > DEV007 > Arctic95D-9. The sequence continues at coordinate 40,131 of CAZOUP010000027.1, read as the reverse complement.
ACCTTTCGACAATCCCCCGCGCGAGAAGAAAACCGAGATAGCCGAAGATAAGGCCACTCGCGCCAACGTGATTCGTCGCCGCCGGACCAAGCGTCCAGAGAGCCATTCCGCCCACGGCAATGATGAACAAAGTCGCGGTGAAGAAAACCTTCCGCCCTCCGATGAGAACGATACCACCGAGAACCAGAAACGGCAGAGTGTTCGAAATGAGATGTCCAAAGCCGAGATGGAGAAACGGCGAAGTGACAATCCCTGGAAGCCCGGAGACGGATCGGGGCTGAATCCCGAAGCGATCCAGAAAACCAAGGAGAATGGTATCAAGTATCTCAAGACCCCAGGCTAAGGCAACGGCACCGAAAAGAATCACGAGATTGTCCTTCACGGCACTGACGAGTTGATCCCGCCGATGATCGGCAGGCAAAGCAGGAAGTCTATTCATCGATTGAAAAGCTAAGCGAATTGTGTGGATGGCTAACTACAAAGTCATTTTCAATTTGTAATCCTCGTTTGATTTACGCACCACCGGTACGCGAAAACTGTCCCGCAGCTTTCGCCACGGGACAGTCATCCACTTCTTGTTTTTCCCCAAGGAAAATTAGAAAATCTGCACGCCGGTTAGCTTCCGGCCTGGTCCTCGTCAAGGGAGAGAACGAGGCTCTCGGGAGAGCGACGGCTTTCTTTCACCGCTCTTGTTTTAAGATTAATGAGATCCCACCAGGCATCACCAAGTTCGCCCTGAAGCGGTTTGCCATTGTCTCCGCGAACGGCGTCAACCTCTTCGAGGAGACTGCTCGCCTCTTCGAAAGCATTGACTACGGTTTGGGCATCATCAGCGCTGAGCTTTCCCTCTCCTTCCGGAATGGAAGACAGCTTAGCCTGAACACTTTCGATCCCCTTCTTCAGCACCTTTAGTTTTGCCTCGTCAATTGACGGGGCGCTTTCACCGAGGGAAATCGTTTCGACCGGCGCGGCGGAGACCGCTTCTTCAGGGCCCGGGACTGCATCAACCGTCATCGGCGTATTCATCGAGTCCGGAACCGGCGCTTCGATCCGCTCTCTGACGACGGCGGCTCCGAGCTGCATTTCTGACTGCATCGCTTCCACAGGAGTCGCAATGATCGGTGCCTGCGCCTGACCAAAAGTCTGCGAAGACTTTCTCGCGCTCACTTCATCGAAAGCGGGAATATCATGAATCGGCTGAACATGGAGGTCATGATTCGTCCGTGCGGGAAGATCGGAGACACTCGCCTTCGCGGACGCGTAGTCATACTTCCATGGCTCTTTAATGATTGGCTTTTCAGTCAATCCCTCAGTTCCCGAGCTCAAGGCAATCGGGGTGATCAACATCATGAGGTGCTGGCGATTGCGGTCGCGACCTTTGCGCTTGAAGGCATAGCCAAGAACGGGAAGGCGTCCGAGAATTGGAACGCCGCGCTCGATTTCTTCACTCCGGGCGGCATCCAGACCGCTGATCGCCACAGTAAAACCACTCTGAACCGTGAGAGGCGCTGTGTAGACTCGCGAGGTTGCAATCGGAAAAGGATTACCGTTAATGATCTCAGTGCCGACAATGTCAGACACAGTCACAGAAACATTGAGGAGGATTTTATTTCCGGCCATCCGCTTAGGAAGCACGTTGATGACGGTTCCGATCGGAAGGTATTCAATCGCCGAAGTTTGCGTCGCACCTGCACCGAGACTGGCACTGGCGCTGGACCCGAGGACCGGCTGGTTGATGACACTGCGGAAGGAAACCTCACGGTTGTCAAGAGTGACCATCCGGGGGAAAGACACCGATTTCGTGTTCCGGTCACCATAGATTGCCCGAAGCTTCAAAGTGAGATCGCTGTAACTCAAGACGGCGGTTGGCAACGAGTAGCTTCCGATCTGATTCAAATTGAGAGCGCCTGAGTTGTCGCTCAAGGTGAGGTCAAGACCGGTGTCGCCGAGAACGCCGTCCCAGTCGATCCCGAGATCGTTACTCGGATTCCGGCTCGTCTCGATGAACTTCACCTCGACCGCAATCATCGGCTGGGGCTTATCAACCGAAGCCAGATACGCTTCGATCCATTGGTGCTGCTGTCGCGTCGCGACGACATAAAGAGAGTTCGAGTCGCTGTTCCAGATCACTTTCGACTGGCCGCTTCCATCATCCGAATCGCCGGGGCGGACGCGGTTAACAAGATCAGGGCTGCCCTGGAGTCCAGACACAGAAAGCTGCGCTACGTTGTCTACCGAAGCTGTCGGAGCAAAGGTCGCATTCCCGCCGGACCCCTGGATGTCGAGAATGTTCTGAATATCTTCGAGAATTCTCGAAGGCTCGGTAACAAAGAAATCCGGAGATCCCTGGAGGTCGAGGCCGGCAGAGGCACCGCCGCCACCTGAGCCACCACTACTTCCGAAACCGCCACCCCCGCCCTGGGAGCCGCCACCCTGGGAGTTTTTAGTGACGAGTTCCTGAGCGTTGTAGTTCACTTCATAAATCCGACCGATCAGTTCCTGATCATTGGCCGGGCGAAGATACCAGATCCCGCCTTCATAGATCAGCGCGACACCATTTGCTTTCGCAAGGGTCTCGAGAGCAACGAAGGGGCTCGCATTCAGAGTAAAGGTGACGAGTCGGTCACCACCAGCAGTGCCATCGGGTAAACCGAAGAAGCCGATCCCGGCATCTTCGGCCATCAACCGCATGACATCACTCAATACCGCTTTCGAGAAGTTGTATTGACGAGGTGGAGCACCGCGAAGTGGAGTCGCAGCACTCTCATAGGCCGGGGAATTCAACAAAGCCATCTCCCGCCCCATCTGGGCGTGAGAGAAACTCTGCGTGAAAACCGCAGCGAGGGTTAAAACAAGAAGTTTAGATTTCATAAGGCAATTTTAATAATTGTCATAACCAGTATATTTAAGAATTTCTAACTATCAACCATAATTTTAATAAAAATTAGAAAATATTATCTTGTATGACCTTTTAATTATGGTAATTTTAGTTCGATACCTGAAAATTTTAAGATTCTTAATGATTATTTCACCCTCAGTTGCTGCGCGTTCCATCTCGAAAGGACTCAGCACCGTCGAGCTTCTTATGACGATCGCAGCAATCAGTCTGCTCGCTGCCGTCAGCGCCATCGCTGTTTCGAAAGTGACTCAAAACTCTCAGAGCCAGCGACTGACCTCTAATGTTGCGACGATGAATTCAGCGATCAAACTTTACACCTCCAACGGGGGTGACTTGACCGGCCTCACTTCAGCGGATGCTGTCATCGCCAAACTAAAGACGAGCCGAACCAAAGCGGACAAGGAAACCCATGTCGGCGCTCCCTCCGGACGCATGATCGACAATCGGGTCTCGACATCCCCCGTCGCGGCAGACAACTGGAGAGCACGGGCGATCTACAACGCTTCGACCGAAAGATTCGAGATCGTCCAAAACCAGGCCGGCTTCCAATTCATCCTCGATGACGACCTCGCCGAGGTAAGCGCCGGGACTGAAACACGAGATCCTAATGCCGTCAGCTATGCCGCAAATTCCACCTGGGTGTGGGATCATGCCTCGACGCAGAATCCGACCGCGCCGGCCGGACCTTCCACTTTCAACACCAACCCGAACCCTACTGATTCGGATCCGACCGTAGAAGTCATTCCCCCTGACCCAACGGAGCCCCCTGTTACAGGTGGCGGGGGCGGCACCGATCCCCCCACCCCGCCGGCACCACCACAGCTACCCTTCCCTAACATTCAGCCGGATGGCGGAGCGCACCCCGAAGACGACTTCCCTCTCTCCGTGTCCGTCCTCAACACGCCACCCGCAACTGATGGAGATGCCTTCTACCAGATCGGGAGCGGCGCGTGGACCCCTTACACCGGTGCCATCGATATCGAAATGAACGAGACACTCCGCGTTCAGTTCCGCACTTCTGACCCGACAAAATTTCGCGACGGATCGACGAGAAGCGAATTCTACTATGCTGTTCCGGACACCCTCAGCGGAACCGTTAACGGAGACTTTCATAGCGCTACCGGCGGCTCAACCCTGAGCTATGAAATCACCAATGGCGCGGACACCTTCACCCACGGTGATCCCGTCTACGTCCTCGATGGGGAGCCAATCAACTCAGGTGACCCTAACGTTCTTCAATTCGATGCGCAGTCGTTCACAGACGTTCCTCCCGGTCAGAAGTTCAAACTGGGTGAGTTCTACTACCACAACGGAAACAGCTACTACGACTCCCACGCAACCGGCGTGAAGCTGAGAGTGACGATCAACCTCCCTGAGCGCGGTGAAACAGTCGACTTCAATCTCGATCTCGATCTCGTGAACACGCCGAACGATCCGGACGATGCGAATGCAAGCGCCGACTATGTGAGAATCACCAATCTGCAACAGAACATTAATCTTCAGATCAACGGCGTCGGCTACCGGATGGCGCTGGAATTCGGCGCGACTGACTCTTTCGGCTTCTCCACCCAGAGCAGCTTCCACGTTTATGAAGGGGCCACCGGACGTGGAGACCTTCTCGGAACCTTTTTAGCGAACTAACCACTCAAAATTTCTCAAACTCATGGAAGGAATTGACGAAAGAAGCCCCCTCGGAAACCGCATTCTGCACCTCGCGCAGAAGAACAGCATTAGTGATTTCTACGTCACTCCGAGAGAGCAGTTGATGTATCGGAAAAACGGCGAACTCGTCGTCGACTCCTTTATTTTCCAGCCCCCGACACAGGCCGAGGTCAAGCCGGGGACAATTGACTATGCGATGCAGATTGGCCCCCTCCGCTTCCGGGTGAACCAGATGGTGACACGCGGTCGCCTCCGCTGGGTCATGCGACTTCTGCCGAATAATATCCCTGCGCCCCAGCAGATCTCGCTTCCACCGCAGGCGCTCAAAGCCTACCTCGAAGCGGACAACGGACTCTTTCTCATCTGCGGCGCCACCGGTTCCGGTAAGTCGACGACGATTGCTTCGATGATCCAGGCCCGCGCCCAGCGCCGCCGCGAGCACATCATTACTTTTGAAGATCCAATCGAGTACATCCTCCCGACCAACCTCCCCTCTCTCGTGACCCAGCGGGAAATGGGCTCGGACGAACTGGACTTCGGTCAATCCCTCCGCGCCTCTCTCCGCCAGGCCCCTGATGTCATCATGATTGGTGAGATTCGCGACGGCACCACTGCTGAGATTGCACTCCAGGCAGCAGAAACCGGTCACGTTGTCATTGCGACAATGCACACCTCATCCGCCGCGCAGACCGTTCAGCGATTTCTGAAACTGGTTCCCAGCGAGCGGATGGAAAACGCGATGCTCTCCTTCGCCGACTCGATGCGCATGATTCTCTGCCAGCAGTTACTCTTTGATGACCAGCAAGATCGGCGCTTCCCGGTCCACGAAGTCCTTTTTCCCTACGACTCCGTCACCGGCATGATCCGGCGCGGCGACTTCAAGCGTCTCGAGCACGAACTTGAGACAGGAATCACCAAGGGCATGATGAATTTTGAGCACTGCATGAAGCTCCGTGAATTCGAAGGGTGGCGCTCAAGTTTCCCCACCCCGACCGGCTTCAGTGAACACGAAGTTGCTGAGTATCTGCACACTCAGCACGTCATCGAACCCACCGACACTTTACCCCGCTAATCCATCATGGAATCAAAAGACATCAAAGACGTTCTCACCTTTTCGGCCTTCCGCCCTGAAGCTGACAACCCCAAATTTGCCTGGCCTCAACGCTTCCCAAAGAAGAAGTCGGTCTTGATCAACATCAGTCGCGGCCATGTCGCGTGGAGCATTCTTAACAAAAAAGGAAGAGTCGAAGATGTCGGCGAAGCGGACGGAGAATTCGTCGAAGTCGCCTCTCAGATGTCAGACTATTGGCTCTCAAATACTGAAGATGGCTGGGTCGGCATCTCACTGAACAATCGCTTCATCATCAGCCTCGAGCACAACCTCTCACGAAAAAAAGGCTGGAACGAGGAACTAAAGCAAAACCCTAAGTCCGTCCTCGGAACAAAGTACGACCGGACCAAGCGCTACGCCCTGCACCATAACCCTGAGACGAGCGCGAGCCTCATGATGGCCTGCGACGACTCGATGTTAAAATCGATCGAAGAAACGATGCGCGGTCACAATCTGCGCCCGGCCCGAATCTGCGTCGGACTCTTTGCGATGACGGCCCACCTCATGAATCGAATTGCTTCGGACAACGCCCTGAAGAAACAGGACCTCATCGTCGTGACCTGGCTTGATCAGTCACTCTGTGTCATTCGACAGAAAGAGGGTCAGTGGCAGGATCTCCGTTGCCGAAGCGGTCTTCAACCCGGTGACGAAGCAACCGTCTCACAGATGTTGCGGCCCTTTATCGAAGCGGCCCAGCCGGGAACCCGCGTTCTTCTCATGGAAGACCGCAAGCAGGGAACCTTCAGCCAATCTCACCTCTCACACTTCGGGAACCTGAATGTGACTGACGTGACTGAAGAACAGAACCTCTGGAACATTCTCGGAAAAAACTAAGCCCATCCCAACCGAACTTTATATCAAGTCATGGACAATATCATCCACGATCTAAAAACAGAGCGTCAGAACGTTTCCGAAGGACTCCCCGCAGGCTACAAGCTTGTCCCGGTTGCCTTCTACATCATCTCTATCGCCACTGTTTTCCTCTGTCTCTTCTTCTATCTCAGCAAGAAGGCTTACGAATCTACCGAAACAGTAATGAGGGAACGCCTGACACAGGCACAATCTCAGCAGAGCGGTTTTGTCGCCCAACAGAACGCCATCTCAGCGGAGTCGAAGAAAGCCGAAGGCATCGCCAAGTGGCTTGAAGGCTCACGCCCACTGCAGCCCGTTACCGTCGCCGTCGGCCGCAGCATGGGCAAAGACTCCACCGTCGCTGAGCTTTCCCTCGATCGAAATCCGGAGATCCCCGCTCACACCTTCATGCAGCTGAAGATTGATGGCGGCGGCAGCCAGCAACTTGAGCACACGCTGAGTGCGATCAACGCCCTCGACTATCAAACCTATTCAGCACAGCAAGTGAAAGGACGCAACTCCACGGACTTTCAAGCCACCCTTATTTACACGGATCGCTGATCCAAAAACTCTTCTGACATGAACAATCATAAATCCGCCTGTCTCGTGCTCATCATGCTCGTCGTAGGAATGCTCTACGGAGTAAATGAACTCCGTAACGCGACCAACTCCGCTCGTGACATCACCGCTCAGGTTCAAACCGAGGCTGAGACTGGCGAGCAACAGGCACAGCTCGCTCAGATTCAGCTCAAATCACTTGAGTCTAAGACCGCCGACCTGAGGACGGCCTACTCGCAGTGGCAGCCCCACTTTGCAAACTATCGTTCCGCCCAGGACGCCGAGCAACGCATCGCCGAAGTGATCCGTGAAGGCGACGTGTTTCTAATTTCTCAAAAGTTCGAAACCAAAGAGATTGAGAAAGGCGCGCTCATTTCCGACGCTCTCGTCGCTGACCTCGTCGTTGAGGACGACTACGCAAAGACGCTCAACTGGCTCGGACGGCTCGAAGAGGCGATCCCGAGCTGCCGTATTGCCCGCTGCAATATCAAACGCGGAGATCGCGGCAATGATATCCACCTCGAACTGAAAATCCAGATTCCGGTTCTTCGCTAGTCACCCCTGACATTCACTCATTGATATGAAAAAGAAATTTTGTCTTCTTCTCCTCCTCGTCTCATTTGGACTTGGCCTCTCCCTGCAAGCACAGGCACCTGCCGACCCCGGTCAGCCGGGAGCAATGCCGATCGCGGCAGCCTACGTCCCGAGCCGCGCCATTGAAATGACGCCGGATCAGAAACGTCCCCTCATCATCCAATCTGAGGAACGAAATCCTTACGCTCGAAGATCTCCCGATAAACAGGAGCTCAATGACCAGGGAGACAACGCCGAGGAACTCGAGATCCGCGAGCGCCTCAGTTCCCTCTCCGTTTCCGGTCGAAGCCAGGGGAACAATGGACTGCGCGTCCTCCTTGGTGACATCATCATCGAACAGGGGCGCATCCTCCCGAAGCTGCTTCAAGATCAGAGCGAAGACTTGAAAGTCATGGAAGTAAGCGACGATTCGCTCATCCTCGGATGGCTTGACATCGAGACAGGTGAACTCACCGGAAAGACCATGCAAATGGCCTACGACCTCACCCCGAGCATCAGCTATGCCCTCCACGGTCAGGAGCGCTTGATCTCAGCTGATGGCGACACCCAAATAGCAGAGCGTCGCATGGGAATCCTCCACATCGGGCAGGAACGGAAGAAGCAACAAAGCCAAATCGCCGCCAGCGATCCCGCCCAAAGACTTCCCCGCGAAGTCATTGAAGCAGGGCAGTGATTTTCAGCCACAATTCGATCATGAATACCCTGACAAAAGCGCAACGCACCTCCGGAGGCTGGACCTTCGTCGAGATGCTCGTTGCGATTTCTATGTCAGCTATCTTTCTGGGTGCAGCGGCACTGGTCTTTAGCAGTATCTCGGTGAATTCGAAACGACTCACGAGAATTCTTGACGTGTCGATCGGCAACTCGACGAAACAGAATTTTTATAGTCAATCAGGCACCAGTGTCAGGGTCTACTCCGCCCCCAACTACGGCAAGGCTGCATTTGCGCAGGTTTTCCGCGACCTCATGATGGAAGACGCTGCCGATGCCTCGGCAATCTACTGCCTTCCCCGGAATATCAATAACTCGATCCGACCGGAGTTTCTCCGCTACGAAGCAGGAGATGATGGCGCCACTCTCCCGAGACCGAGACTGGACACCTCCGATTCTTTTCGATCATTCCTCGCGATCTCAGAGCCAACCTCAGCAGGGATCTTCGACCGGGCGATTCGGAACGTCCCCCCCGACTGACCGACCGCAGGCCAGTATCTTCATGTTGTCTCCCGAAACCGACAAGGGATACATCCGAATCCATGCCGTCTACGAAATCGACCTGATCCCGACGACATCACCGGCCGGAACCTATGCCTCCGTTCGCCGCTACAAGAACGGCAGCCTGACCCATTACTACGATGTCTTTTTCGAGTCGGGTCCCGGCGACGCTTTCGCCCCCCTCTTTGTGACATTTGAAAAGAAATCCAGAGCGGCGGTCAACGAAGGACAAGCCCTCGACCGCTTCAAAACAGCAGAAGGAAACCCGTTTCATCTCATCTGGTTGCCGGACCCTGCGATCAATCCATTTAAAGAGGCACCCTGGACAAACGTCGAGCCGGCTTCTTCTCCCCGCGCCGCCTATGAACACATGGCCGGGAAAACTTCTTTCCTTGTCGCCCTCCCGATGTTCCCCAGCATTTAGCCGACTTCTCATTCATGATCCTTCATCTTCCAACCGCGATAAAGAAGCCCTCACAACGGGGCAGTATCCTCGTCGTGTGCATGGTTCTCTGCGCTCTAGGAACGCTGGGAGTTGCCGCATGGATATCGCTACTCGACGCCCGCGGCCACCAGGCCGAGGCGGGAATGGATGCGCTGAAGCGGCGCACCGTTTATGCGAACAGTCGCGCGCTCGCCTATCGCGCGATCTATGCGAATCACCTTCACGCCGATGCCTCCCTCCCGGCGAACCAAACCTACACCCTGCCGGACAACCTCGGTGCAGCAACGATTCGTGCTTTCGCGACAGTCCCGCTTGAGGACGGCAGCGCCGTTCGCTACAGCAAGACGGGGATCACGCCCTTTCGAACTTACACCACCGACCTCACCGTTGACCTCTCTGATGGCATTGGAGCCAGCGAATGGGGATTCCAGCTTCGCAGCTACAATCCCATGCTTGGTGGTGACCTTCTCGTGATCAATCCACTCACTGATCCCACTTCCGGCGATATCATCATTTCCGGGAATCTGGACGTTCAGGGCCGTGCTGTTTTCTGGGACGCCGTGGTGAAGGACTTCAATGGAGGAATTCAGGCGAATGAATTTCAGCTCCCGAACAACATCCAGGGAATAACTGCATTTGAAACTCCGACCGGGGCAACAGTCCTTCCTCTCAATTATCCAATGCCGTTCCAGACCACAGGCATGAGCACAGGAGGCCCGGCCTACCTCGGAGAACTCGACATCGCCCAGTCTGGATCAAACTCTCACAACGATTACGCGAGCCGACTTAATGCTACCGGCAATTACGTTTCTCTCAGTGGATTCACCGGGGCAACAGTCGGACCGGGCCCTGACACCATTGCCGACGGGCCGAACGACGGGACTCTTGAGGCCGATATTTCAGCGCAGCCGCCGGCGACTCTGATGACGACGCTGCCGGCGAACTATCCCCTTTCATCCCGCGTTTTGAATGCAGTTGCTGACAAGAACAACCCGCCGTTCACGATGGATCAACTCTATCAGATCTATTCCGATCAGATTCCAGTGCCCGACGATGCGATCGCCTATCTGACCTCGACCCAGCAGGCCAAAATTTCAGCGAGAGCCCGGGAACTTCACGAGGCGAACGGTTCGGCAGTCTACACCGACGGAACCGGAGTCGTGAACATCGTCATCGGCAGCCCCATCCTCCCTCATGTCATCCTGACAAGGGCTCATGAAATCACGTTAATTGGTCAGCCGGACGCCGGCGCAGCAGCGGTCGCTGCCGGACTGGACCCAAGAGGCATTGTCATTAACAACACCGGAACTGACTCGGTGCACGTGCTGAATTTTGAGGAAAGAAACGGGCGCCGCCTCGTTCTTTCGATCGCGACCGCCGAGAGCCCGACGCCGCCTCTTTTCGGATACAATGCCGAGATGGCATTCGTCGGCAGCATTCCGTTTCCAAACTGGGAAATGATCATGGACCTTCAGAATACGGGAGCGCTCATCGATACCTCTGCGGTGGCGGGAGCCACCATCACCGGAGGAATTCGGGCAAATCGGCAGATCGACGTCGTCTCAGGGCAACTTTCGCTGGTTCGACAATTTAATCACGACGGTCTTGAGAGTTTACTCAGCCGCAACGCATGGGTGGAGGCCTACCGGAAGTAAGCATGAAACACGCAGTCAAATCCATCAGAGAAAAGGGCTACACCCTCATCGAAGCCCTCGTCGGCGCTTCCGTCCTCGCCGTCGGGATCGGCGCAGCCGCTTCGATGTCGCTCACCCTGATCACGCAGGAAGAAATCAACGAGCGGTCTGTTCGTGCTTTCAACTACCTCGACAACTCCACACAACTTCTCCGCGCAGGCGTCGCTCCCGCCGACATCGCAGGAATCCTTCCGGTGGAACCTCTCGTCACCAGTCTCACCAGCTCATCCCGCGACGTGATCGTCCCCGGGATCGGTCCGGTCAACGCGGTCACCCTGACCGTGACCTATGATCCCAGCGGAGCTTCCGTCGCGAACTCACCGACAGCTGAAGACTGGACCGGCGGCGTAAACGGCCTGACCCGCTCCGAAAGCGTCGAACTCATCCTCAGTAAGAGTCACCTCACCGAAGAACTCGCCCGCGTCATCGCCAATCCCTGACCCAACCCTGTTGGGTCACCCATCTTACCCTGTTCAGTCATGCTTAAAAAAGTCAATCTCATCAACGTCCACACCGGGCGAAAGACGTCGACAATCGTTGATACCGAGACCGATGAAAAAGCCCTCGTTGGTTCCGGCAAGTCGCAGGTCGAGACCGCTGAGGTTTCCGACATCAAAGGGATCGACGAAACGATCCAGCGGCTTACGACACGGAACAGCAGCCTTGATGACCGCGTTGCTCTTTTTAACGGACTTGCGAAATGCTTTGATCGAAATATCCCCATCATCAAGAGCTTCCACCTTCAGGCGAACCGGGTGAAATCCCCCAAGTATCGCGGCGTCATCGCCGACGTCGCCGCCGACCTCCAGCAAGGTGAAAAGATCAGCGAGGCGATGGGGAAAAAGGCCGACACTTTCTCCCCTGACATTATCGCCCTGATCCGGGCCGGTGAAGAATCCGGACGACTTCCGGAGGTGTTTCGCCGCATTGGGGCGAGCCAAAAGAAAACGTCGCGGATCCTGAAGAAGTTGAAATCCGGCATGATTTATCCGGCCGTCGTCATCTGCCTCGCCGTCGGAGTTGTCATCACGATGAGTTTCACGCTCGTTCCTGCGATGACGAAATTGTATGACTCGCTCAACTCGGACCTTCCTTTCGCGACAAAAGCGCTGCGCTCCTTTTCCGATATCCTTCTGAAACAGCCGTGGATCGTCATCATCCCGATTCTGGGTGCCGTTGCCTTCTTTAAAAACTGGGGGAAAATTTCCGCGATTCCTGCGATGCAGACCTTTTTCCTCAAGCTTCCCGGGGTTTCCAGCCTCGTCCGTAAATCCGCTTCAGCCGTTGGATTTAGAACCCTCGCCCTGCTTATCGAGGCGAACGTCCGTCTCACGACCGCCCTCGAAATTACGGCGCAGACCTCGTGGCACCATCATTATAAGACCTTCTTCGATAAAGTGAGACTTCATATCATGTCAGGCCTCACCCTCCCTGATGCCTTTCTCATCGAGTCACATTGGCTCGGGGACGACGGGCGCATGATTTGCGGACTCATGGAAACCGCTGCAGAAACTGGCTCAGGCACGGAGCTTCTTAACGAGATCGCCGAGGACTACGAGGACGAACTCGATACAGCAGCCAATCAAATCGACAAACTGATCGAGCCGATCACGATCATCATCCTCGGCACCATGGTCGGCCTGCTCATTTACGCGATTTACGCCCCGGTCTTCAGCCTTGGCGACGCTCTCCTTACCAAGAAATAAGCAGAAGCGAGGGGAGAAAAATAAAAAAATAAGGCCGAATTATAAATTTATTTGAAATTATGGTTTTTATTGATTATATTACTTTTGAGATGCAATCCCACAGGCGAATGTGTCTCAAGCAAACAACAACCGAAAAATAACCATACATTATGAAACTGAATAAAAAACGTTCGCTCATGGCTGGATTCAGCCTTGTCGAAATGCTCGTTGTGATCGCTGTGATTGGAATTATCGCCGCTATCGCCGTCCCGAACATCGGCCGAATCAACGATTCTGCTAAGGATGCCACTTACCGCCGTAACGCCCAGAATATGGCTTCGATGTTTGCCTCAGCGCAAGCAGCAGGACACGACTTCTCCGCAGGAGGCACGGTCGCCGAGGCCGGCATCATCACTGCTATCATCACCGGCGCAACGATCGTCGACACCGACAGCCCGTTCAATGGTACTTACTTTGGTATCCCCGGAATGGACTCCACCGATGCCGTGAGCGAGACCGATGGTGCTGCCAAGTATCTCACCTGGAACGCTGCAAGCGGACAATTGCTTTACACAGGAGGACAGTAAGCCCTCTAAGAAGGACAGATTGGATCCTTTCGGTTCCGTTTGAACTTCGAGAAAATTCGCCGGACCGGCACCCGCAATTCGGGTGCCGGTTCACTCCCCCAATCACCGTCATCATGACCGCCATCCATCATTCGACCGCCAAACGCGCCTTCACGATGATCGAAATGTTGATCGTGATCACCGTGATTGGAATCATGTCAGCTCTCGTCATTTCTGCCTTCTCTAACGCAGCCCAGGACACTCGCCGCGTTGTCGCCCGCCAACAGCAGGCCGCCGTTCAGAACGCAGTTAACGCGTGGGTCAGCAGCTACTCTCAGCAAAATGGACTGAGCGCTGCGCGAACCGTTTACAATGCAGCGAGCAGCAGCAAGGGACGCCTCCAACTTGTCGGTAACTACCTCGACGACTCTACTTTGGCTCATTTCCTGAATCCTTCGAACACGACCAACAACAACGAGGTTCGAAGTGCCGCCCTTAAGAAAACCACTCAGTATCTCGATCTGAGTTCGTGGAGCACCAGTTCCTATCCCAAGGTCGAACTCAAATAATTTTCCATTCGTTCTCAAAATGACCGCACGCCCTCAATCATCCCGCGCCTTTTCGCTCGTCGAAGTACTCGCCGCCGTCGGAATCATCGGGATCATCGCTTTCCTCGCGATCCCGAACATTGTCGCGATCAAACAGGACTCGGAGCGAAACCTCGCGATCTCCCGCGCTGAAGCCGTCAACATGTCCGTCGTCTCCTACATCCAGTCGAATGGAAAAGACAACGTTGCCACTTCCTGGACTTCGAAGAACAACCAGGCCCGCTACGCGGAATTGATTCCCTACCTCTCCTTCGCTCCCGGAACAATCGCCGAGTTCAGCCCTGCCGGATACACCATCACCCTTCCCGGTAACCTTAATGCACTGACCAAATCAGTACTCACCGACACCTCGACCAGCACCGCGATCAGTTACTGAACCGGTCCTGACACTATTTCAATGAAGACTACACCCGACCGCCGAAACGGATTTTCGCTCGTTGAACTGATCACGACGATTGCCATTATCGGAATCCTTTCCGCCATCGCGATTCCTTCGATCGGGAACGTCGTCGAAGGCTCGCGTCGCGGCGTAGCGGAAAATGTGGTCCAAACGCTGAACAAATCGACCCGCCAATTCAGTCATTCCCAGTACGATCTTCGCACGACTCCGGTCGCCGCATCCGGGGGAGACGAAATGCTCATCCTCCGCACCCTCCAGTGGCGGGACCCTGATCTTTCGGGAGAGCTGAATCCCAAAGGTCCTTTCAGGAAAATCGATTGGAATCCAACGACTTCATCCAACGATCAGCACTACCGCGCCGAGTGGACCGGCTCCACCTGGAGATTGCTCAAACCCGACACTGCAGGATCCGGTCTCCGCATCATCTTTGACGGCTCCGACCTCGGGACCGTCTACGTTCACGACCCTGCTTTCACTCCGATCGGATCGCGGTAATACGCTCCTTTTTGCACCCCATGTCACTTGTCGCCACCAGCCCTTCCGATACTGCTACTGCACCGGCTCCCTCCGGTCAGGAGGGCGGCGGTGGATTCGGTAGCAGTCTCGACGGGTTCATGTCTCTGGAGGGCACCGCCGTTCAGTTCGGGCTTCTCCCGGTGAAGCTGCCTCGCGAAACCTGCTCAGTCGAAGCGGAAAACGCCCTTCGCCGCCTCGGCAGATTTCCGACGACCGATACCCCTTGGCTTCCGGTCGCGACCCTCGGGCCATCCCTTATTTTTGCTCACTACGCCCCTAAATCCGGCGACATGTGGGGTGTCCCGCCCTGCCTCGCCGTCCGCGTCGCGATTTCCCAGGAGCAGTACGATAAAATCCGCAAGGATCTCGTGATGCGCCTTTCAAACGCTCCCCTGCCCCAGCAGAATGCGTTGGAGCATTTGGCCCCGCCCCGGTTTTCCTCCGGGGACCTCGAGTCCGCCTTCAAGTGGCTCCTTGAAAACTATCCCTACGACGAGACCGAAAGCGAACGTCTCACGATGCTCTACGCCGAATCCGTCGATAAATCAGGGACTCTGGAGAAGGACGACTACAACGGCATCCAGTCTTCCCTTGGCGTCGCGCTGCAATACATCACCCAGGGCCCTTCGCTCCTCTGCTTCAATCCCGAAGAAGCACCGAAGCAGGATCGCTTTCCTTCAACACTGCTTGAAAAGCACAACGTTTACCCGCTCTACGAAGGCGATCACAAGGTCTACCTGCTCTCCGATACCGAGTGCAACTTCAGCTTCGAAGACGAGTGGCTTTCCCAGGGAAATGACCCCGTTGATTTCGTTCCTGTTCTCGCAGATGAAAAATCGATCCGCAGCCTCGTCAGTCGAAGCGGCTCTAAAGTGAGCGGTAGCGCCGGGATCGAGGTCAATGAATCGACCCTGAGTCTTTCTGACAGCGGCAACATCGTCGAAATTGATCCTGACAATGTGGCAGGAATCAATCCGCAGAACGTGAATCACAGCGCAGAAGACCTCATTCACTGGGTCCTCTACACCGCGATCAACAGCCGCGCCTCCGATCTTCACCTCGAGAAGTATTACAACGTCGCCCGCTTCCGCGGACGGATCGACGGAAAGCTGCGCACTCTCTACACCGCGCCCGAGGAAATGATGCAGCGCTTTGTCGCGCTCATTAAGAACTACTCGAACATGAGCCAGTCGCGACAGGAAGCTCTCGATGGTCGTTTCGGTCTTTCCTTTGGAAACCGCCGCGTTGACGTCCGGGTCGCCGCCGTCCCCTGTCGCAATGAAATGCAGAAAGTGATCATGCGATTCCTCGATAAGCAGGATGGCGTGAAAGAACTCTCGACCCTGAACTTTTCGAAGCGTCAGTCCATGATCGTGAAAAAGGTCATGAGCCGTGACCAGGGGCTCGTCCTCATCACCGGCCCGACCGGCTCCGGTAAAACGACAACCCTCTACGCACTCATCAACAGCGTGAACGAAGAAGGTCTCAACATCCACACGATTGAGGACCCGATCGAGTATGAGATCGAAGGCATCAACCAGACCCAAATCGATCCCACACATAACCTGACCTTTGCCAACGGCCTTCGGGCGCTCCTCCGCTCGGATCCGGACGTCATCCTCATCGGTGAGTGCCGCGATGAAGAGACCGCAAACTCAGCGATCAACGCCTCCCTCACCGGCCACCTCGTCCTCACCACTCTGCACGCGAACGATTCCCTGCGGGCGATCTCAAGACTCCTTTCGATGGGCGTTGAACCTCACCTCGTCGGCGACTCGCTTGCGATGTCGCAGGCCCAGCGACTGGTGAGACGACTCTGCACCTACTGCAAGCGCCCTCTCGCGATGACTCCCCAGATCATCGAACACATGGGCCGCCAGGGCGTGAGCCAGGAAAAGCTCGACACTCCCATCTACAAAGCCATCGGCTGCGATGAATGCTCAGGCTCGGGCTACAACGGCCGCGTCGCGCTCATGGAGATGGCCGAAATCAATTCCGAAATCGCCGATCTCGTCGAGCGCAAAGCAACGCAAATCGAGTTGAAAAAAGCAGCCCTGAAAACCGGTTTCCAAACTCTCTATCAGGAAGGTCTCACCCACGTCCTTGCGGGTAATACCACCCTCGATGAAATCAAAAAAGTCAGCTACACCGCCTTTTAACCTCACGCCTACCCGTATCCATGAATGCCATTGAAAATGCGCCTGCACCTCCCGCCGTCACCCCGGCGACTCCTCGAATCCTAATCGTCGATGACGAGCAACCGATGCAGGTGCTTGCCTCCTCGATTGTCAAAAAGATCGGCTACGAGCCGCAAGCGGTCGATAGCGGCGAAGCAGCGGTCGAAGCAGTCCGTCACTCGAAAGAGGAAGGGAGGCCTTACGCGGCTGTCGTCATGGACCTCGCCCTCCCCGGCGGTATGTCCGGCCTCGAAGCCACGATCGCGATCAAGCAAATCGACGCCGAAGCCAAAGTCATTGTCTGCAGTGGTTACCTTGAGCAGAACGCCCGTTCCGCCGCTCTCGAGCACGGATTCGCCGGCATTCTCCCAAAACCCTACACCGCAGACAGACTCACCTCCGAGCTTCGGCATGTGCTGAAGTAGGAGTTGGGGTAGAAGGGCGATCACGTTAGACAGCTTAGCCCGGAGTTCTTGTGGCTTGCGACCCGCGATACAATTGGGAGGGATCAACCAGCGTGTGTTCGAAAATGCGAAAAAGCAATTGTACCTTCGTAGGTTAATTCATGGCCGACCGTGGTTCGACGTAGCTTCCTCGGTGAAGCGATGAAGGAACGTTACCTGGAACTGATCAAAAAACCTGCTCAGCGCCTGTTCGCGAACTTAGGTTTGGCCTCTCGGTTGGAAAGGCTCATTTAAACGATGATATACAACAAAGTGTTCCGAAAAATCTGCATTTCACTGCATCACCCTGCAAAATATCCATTTTTCTAACTTTTTGTCTTATAGCAATTCAATGCAGTGGGAATGGGGCTTCGAGCCCCTTACGGGTCGCCAAAAACCACCGCCTTTCATGGCGGTTTTTTTGTTGCGAACCGTTGGGACGAGAACCCGTAGGGTTCGCTTGCTTATGACCGCTAAGTAGTTCAGATTCTTCGCGAGCAACGCGAGCCAATCCGCAGCGCAGCGCAGCGAAGGATAATCCCGTGTGCGCCAGTCCGAGTCACCCCTGTCTTCCACCACAGGACAGCATCCCGAGTTCCTAATTGAAATCGAAATCCCGTACGGGTCGCCATTTCGATGCAAATACGAAATTACCCGTTTGTATTTGCAATTTACTAACATTGAGATAATTGCGACATTCTGGAAATCGAATCCTTCACCGGAAAGTTCGTAAGACTCACATACGGGTCATATAAATAGCGAACTTTACGAGGAAATGTAAGAACCTCCTGCGAAAACGGGAAGCCCCGAGGGAAAGGCGTTATCCCCTCGAAGCGTCTCAGAATTTCAAGTCTCGATTTTGTTAGATCCCCCCTTCTTGATATCCTTCGGGAGCGGAATCGATCTTACCGCTTTGGTGCCGTTAGGCTTCTCGATTTTAAACCACCACTTCGCTCCCTTTGGAAGCGGCCCGGGGGCGGCGGCGCGGATCAAAGTGAAGGTTTGATTCAGTTGATCAAAAAACTGTCGCTTGTCCCCTTTTCCACTTCTCATGCCTTTTCACTGACAATCAGAGCGGCAGATAAGATGATGGTGGAAATACGCGAAAGCATGGCCATCAAGCGCACAGCGATTTTCATGGAATCTAAGAGATCAGATTTGCAAAATTCCATAATTGCTATAATTTAAGGAAAATTAAAGAACTTCTCATTTTGCTATCTACCGTCTATCGAGCCTTTGCAGCGCGGCGCAGGATTGCGGTCATTGTGACCGTCGGTCTTCCCATGCTTGCGTTGGGCAGTGACGACGAGACGAGTATTTCGATTGCGGATGCAGTTCCGGCACTCCTGTTGGAGAACTGGATGACCTCGATCGGAGTTGCCCTCGCGCTCGCGCTTTCGATCGCCGTAGGGGTGCTGCGCAGACGGTTACGGCGCGAAAAACAATTGGTGCAGGCCAAGGAGGAAGAAGTCGAGCGGCTTCAAGGAGAGTTGGAGGGCATCGTTAATTCACTGGCCCGACTCGCTGATGGCCAGCAGATCGATTTCGCGATCGAAGCTGCGGAGATGGCGACGGAATCAGAGTCCGATGAGGGAGACGAATCGCATGAGGATACAGAGGAGAGCAAGGATCCGGAGGACATCGCTGCCGAAAGTGAGAGAAACGTCCTTACCGCGCTGGCCGGGATCTCAAAGCGCTTCGACGACCTGCGAGTCGAACTCAAGGATGCCGAGGAGGCCAAGGGCGATTTCCTCGCGAACATGAGCCACGAGATTCGCACGCCGATGAACGGTATCCTCGGGACCCTGAATTTACTCAAAGAAACCGGACTCAACGACGATCAGGAGAGTCTCGTCACGGTGATGCACAACAGCGGCTACGCACTGATGCGCCTCATCGATGATATTCTTGATTTCTCGACCTTGGTGGCGCGCATGATGAAACTGGAAAATCAACCCATCATGGTTCGGGAACTCGTCGACGAAACCATGAAGCAGTTCAGCTACGCGGCCGCGGCAAAGGGTATCGAGTTGTGCCACTACGTGGATGACAGCACGCCGGCAACGATCTTTGCAGACCGCGAGCGCCTGCAACAACTCCTCTCCAACCTGATCGGAAATGCCGTGAAGTTCACCTACGAGGGCGAGGTCATGGTCTCAATCAGCGGTCGACAGGTCGTCCACAGCTCGGGGACAAAGGATCTCATTCTCCTCTGTTCCATTCGCGATACGGGAGTAGGAATTGCGTCGGACCATCTCGACAAGATTTTCGAGGCCTTTACCCAGGCGGACGAATCGACCACGCGAAAGCATGGTGGCACCGGGCTCGGTCTTGCCATCAGCCGTGAAATTTGCCGGGTCATGAACGGTGAGATCAGAGTCGAGTCGGAGATCTGGAAAGGCTCGCAGTTTACTTTTGAAGTGCCGTGCGGAGGATTTGCGGAGCAGGATCCGGTATCAGCCAAGGCTCGCCAGCTTCGCAAAAAGGTCCTCAATCAGAAGAAGATCGTGGTCCTCTGCAAGCACCCGACGCTTGCTTCGCTCATCAATCACCTTTGCCTGCGCTATGGCCTGCAGGTCATCGTGACTCACGAGTTGACGGAACATCAGATTGACCAGGTGATCAAGATGCGCCCCGACGCGGTCATCGTGGATCCGGGCGGCCAACCTCCAGAACAGCAGAACCGTTTCTGCACCCGTTTGAATCATCATGGGATACCCTGGCTCGGGCTGCTGAAAGCAACTGATCGGAAACCGAGCGGCTCTCAGTTCGGGGCACTGAAAGTCGACTTTTGTTTCAAGCCGCTCAGCGAAGACGGTTTCGTGGATTCACTCGCCACTTTGCTGGGTGGAGAGGAAGGCTACGACGCGAAGAACGATCCCCTCTCTGAGCAGGGCACCAGCGCCTTCGCGAGGAAACATCCGGGACGCATCATGGTGGTTGATGACGTGGCCATGAACCGGAAGATATGTTCGAAAATCCTCGAGAATCTTGGCTATGTTGGAATCTTGACAGCCGAAAACGGGCGCGAGGCAGTCGATCTTGTGAAGAAGGAATGTCCCGATATCATCTTTATGGATCTGCAGATGCCCGAGATGGGGGGCGCCGAAGCAGCCGAATTGATCCGCGCCGATGAAGATCTCGTCCGCCAACCGCTCATCATAGCCATCACCGGGCACGCGCTCAGCGGGATCAAAGACAGCTGTCTCAAAGTTGGGATGAATGACTTCATGACCAAGCCCATCGAGGTCGGCAAGCTAAAAGAGTCGATATCCAGGAATTACGGGAAGCTGCTTGACTCCGCATCGAGCCCAGCGTTCTCCGCAGTGGATGCCAAGGCTTCGAATGCCGGAAAGTAGCCCGGGCTTCCCGCGCCACAGGGGGCAGACAACAATTCCAGACACGGTAACCGCTTCCCGCAAATCGCTGGACACTCCGGGCAGCGGCGGGTTGGGCAATCCGGCTGGACCTCTTGATTTCCCCACCCGCGGATGGGAGATCGGCTCAATCCAGAACCGCCTGCGCATGCCTGCTCGTTTGGGCTCCCGGGCGAACGAATACCCTCGATGAATCGAGTCGACCTGAAGGCGGAATTCCGGGGGTTGTCTTCGCACTTCCGCCGGGTGATGCTTCGACAGGATGAAGAAAATTCACATTCCGGGTTTCCTCGTTTTGTCTGCGGCGCTTTCGTTGGTCGGTCAGGACATCAATTATTACGACCCTTTCAGTCCGGCCCATGATTACCACGACCGGGAACTCAATGATCCGTTCACCCGGTTGATTGCGGATTTCGAATCCGGGAGTCGCGAACTCGACGACGGCAGCGGAAGTGCGTTTATCGCCAGCCTCCTGGACCACCTTGACGTTCCGGCGAGCTCCCAGCTACTGATTTTCTCGCGGACCAGCCTGCAAACCCGGCATATCTCGGGGAGCAGTCCCCGGGCGGTGTATTTCAACGAGGACGTCTACGTCGGTTACATTCCCGGAGGAAAGGTCGAAGTCATTTCGCTCGATCCCGACCTGGGAGGAATCTTCTATATCTTCGACAAACCGAAACGTGGCGAGCTACCCATGATCGAACGGTCGGGGCGCTGCATGAACTGCCACGCCGTCGCCGAGACCCGGCGCGTTCCCGGGCTTTCCATTCGGTCGGTAATTCCCGGTGACAACTGGGGTAAACTCGTGACGTACCGCGACAAACAAATCGGACACCAGATTCCTTTCAGCGAACGTTTTGGCGGCTGGCATGTGACCGGTGACCCCGGAATCACCGACCACAAGGGCAATCTCAGGGGCACGGAAGTCGGTGGAAAGATCGTCACCGAAGTGCTCGAGCCGGGAACGGAATTCGATTGGTCGGCGTATCCTGCCGAGACCAGCGACATTCTTCCGCACCTTATCCTTGAGCACCAGGCTGGATTCCTGCACCTGGTTCTGGAAGCCTCTTACCGGGCGCGCACCTACCTGCATAGGGGTAAGGGAGAATTGAAAGCAGAAGATGTCGCGGTGCTTCACGGCCTCGCCGAGGAGCTCGTTCACTACCTGTTGTTTGCCGACGAAGCAAAATTTCCGGCAGGAGGAATCCGGGTCGACCCGCAATATCGCAAGGATTTCCTCGCCGATCGCAGGGAAGCATCGAACGGGAACTCGTTGAAGGATCTCGACCTGGAAAACCGGCTCTTTAAATACCGGTGCAGCTATCTGATTTACAGTAAGGTTTTCGAGGCGAGCCCCAATCTCTTCAGGCAACACGTTTACCAGATTCTCGGCGAAGCACTCAGCGACGACCAACCAGACCCGGATTTTGCCTACTTATCTGTGCCCGAAAAGCAAGCGATCCGCACGATTCTCCGTGAAACACTGATTGATCTGCCGGAGGGTTGGTGATCAGACCGGCGGTCCGGCGATCCGGTGGTCCGGCGATCCGGCGATCCGGCGATCCGGCATTCCCGGGGTAGGCCCTAAGAGCGCTCAGCTGCGCCGGGAGTCCTTTCTCGTGTATCAAATTCAAGCTTGATCCTACCTGGATTTCTGACGATCATTGAACCATGAAAATAGCTCTGGTCCTACTATCCCTGATTGGAGCGTCGGCGCTCCACGCCGCGGAACCGCTCATTATCCCGGATTATGTCATCTTCTTCGAAGATCTCGAGAATCTCGACGGAGTCAAAAAGGAAGCCGCCGAGGCGAACAAGGCGATCACTTTTCTCCTGATGGAACCGGGCTCCACATGAGGCCCCTCCAACGCCGCCAGTTTGACGGCAATCAAGGCAGTAAAAGACGACTCGGTGATCGTCTTCATCGACGGATCGAATTTCCACAAAACCCCGAAAGCGGTTTTTCAATCCATTGTGAATTCTCCCACCAGCGCCACTCCTATCGTGACCGTCTTCGACCCTTCCATTGAACAGAATCTTGGTGTCATTGGATACAGGGCGATCCGGACCCGCGATGGTTTCAAGGACATCATGGCTGAGATCGCCAAGTTGCGCGGCGATGTGCCGGGGACTTGAAAGAAATCTTCCGGGTTACCCGGAAAGGAATTCCCGTTTCCGGCCGACCGCGGCTCCTTGCCGGTGGGAATGCCCGACCAGGGCGATGTGTGGATATACGGTTGCCCCGTCGCGTTGAAAGATCGCTTCGGGCACGGGATTTTGCCGTAAATGAATCATGAAGATGAAGATCTTTCAAACTGTCTTGCCTCACACCAACCGGACCAATGGGAAAGCGGCCCCATGGGAGGAAACCAATCGCATGTCTACGGTGATCGCCACGATGGGGTTACTGGTAGTGACCTTTGCTTTCCTGACTTCCGTGGGAACGGCGGCTCCTGAAGCGAGCGGGGACAGCGCAGCCAAACCCACCGGGAAGGAAAGAGGGAGACAGGTTGCCTCCGAGGCAGATCGCCTGAAAAACTGGCCCAACCTCCTGGGGCCTGCGGCCAGTGTATCTCCCAGCACCGGCCTGTTGATGAATTGGAATGGGGAGACTGGCGAAGGAATCAAGTGGAAGACCCGGATTCCGTTGCCCGGCTACAGTTCTCCGATCTATTGGGAGGGAAAACTCTACCTGACCGGTGCCAACGAATCTAGCCGGGTCGTCTATTGCATCGATTCCCAAAGTGGTGAGATCACCTGGGAAAGGCGGGTGGAGCCTATTCCCGGATCCCCCGGAAGTGTCCGGGTCAATGAAGACGCGGGATACGCGGCATCGACGATGGCGACGGACGGCGTTCGGATCTTCGCAAGCTTTGCGAATGGCGACCTGGCTGCCTTCGATCTCGAGGGTAGCCAGGTTTGGTCGAAAAACCTCGGGAAACCGGAGAATCTCTATGGTCATGCCTCTTCGCTGGTGACCCATGGCGACAATCTCTTGATTCAGTATGATCAGAACAATCTCGGGTATGTCGCCGCTCTCGACGTGGAAACCGGGGAAGAACGCTGGAAGACTGAGCGGGATTTCGGCTCTTCCTGGTCGATGCCGACGGTCGCGAAGATCCGCGCCCGCGAGGAGGTTATTCTCGCAGCCGAACCGATGGTAGTTTCCTACGATCTGAAATCCGGAGAAGAACTCTGGCGGGTCAATTGTCTCCGATATGGCGAGGTGACCTCCGTTCCGGTCTATGCTGACGGGCTTGTCTACGTCTCCGCGGATTCCGCCAATCTCAGCGCGATCGACGTGGAGACTCGAGAGATCGTGTGGGAGAGCAACTTCTTCAAGTCCGGAGTCTCCACTCCCCTGCTCCACGAGGGTCTTCTCTACTGTGGGACCGACGACGGCACCTTCGTCTGCTACGATGCCAAAACCGGAGAAGAACTCTGGGCTGAGTTCGGGGATGACGGTTTTTATGCCTCCCCGATCCTCGCGGACGGCAGGGTTCACCTCCTCGACCGCAGCGGGAAGATGCGCATTCTCAAACGGGGCCGCGAACTGGAGATTCTCGGGGAATCCGATCTCGGAGAGGAAGCTTCCTGCACTCCGGCCGTAGCCGGTGACAGTTTCTACATTCGCGGGCGGAAACACCTGTTCCGAATCGGCCCCTAATCAGGGTAGTCAGTTCCCAGGGTGGGGCGATTGAACGGGGTCAGGCGACATTTCTCAATTTTGGGCGGTGTGTACATCCCCCAACCCGGGCGACAGTATCCCATGCCCCACTTCCCGATCACCAGACCTGCAATTCCATTCATCGATCAGCACCCGGACCTTGCCAAGTCCCTCCTCTTTTCCCCCGAGTTCGACGTCGCCATCATCGGCTCAGCAACACGTTCCAAACCCGACGTACCTGTGCTCATCTACAGTGAGGAAAAACTGGTGCAGGTGATGTACAAATGACTGCTGTAACAGGAGGACGAGCAGGATCGGCAGGACAAGGACGCACAGGCTGAGGTTTGGGAATCTGCGAGGGACTTCGGTGTTCTGTCGGCCGGATGAAGGACTGAGGCGCATGGGGAAGTGGGAGCCGGTGTCGTGAAGCGTAGGGTGGTGCAAATGGTACAATTTCTGCAGTTTTTTGAACCGGCGTTAAAGACATCTTGGCTCACGAACATTACGTTTTCCGGGTCAAATTCCCCAGCTCCCACCGGAACGGATCGACCACGATCCCTTGTTTCCAATGGTTTCCCGGCACCACGACGATGAAAACTTGCGTCATGAATTTTCGATTCTTCCCTACGAACGCTTCGCCAAATATAACGGCGGTTTGTTTGTGACCATTCGTTGGGACGAGAACCCGTCGAAGGGGGCGGCTTACCACATCGACTACCCTGTTCAACGACGGATGCAAAATGCGGTAGGATCAGGAATGATTTAGCCCGCGGAGCGGTGAACAGCAGCGATTCACCCGCCCTTACTCACGCTCATCCATGCACCGCGATCTCGGTGCCCAGGCATCTCGCCATGATTCCTGATTCCGCTATGATACCGCGTGCTGACTCGGGTCCCCTTTCCGGAAGCCCTTCCACCCGCCCCAAATTATCGTCATGATGAATTCTCCTGTTCCCATCATCGCCACCATCATCGCCGTCTTCTCCTTCCTCGCCGTTTCACCTGGAAACACCGCGGGGACGGAAGAGACTTTTCAATCCCTGCAAAAGGGCGTCAAACTCTTCACGAACCGTGACTACACCCTCATCGAGGCACCTGAATTCCTCCTCGGAAAATCCTTTCTCCACACCAGCATTGAGGGTTACACGATCGAGTGCACGACCGCAGGCGATGTCTACATCCTGACACTGAGTCAGAAAAATCCGGCAAACCAGTCCGTCTTTCTACTTAACGAGGGATTCAAGAAAGTCGAAACGCCCGAGTTTCAGTTGGCTGAGGGAGAAGTCCACCGCGCCTTCGCCTATCGCAAGCGGATGGAAAGCGGTGAGAAACTCGCGATTCGAAAAACCGCGCTGCCCGTGCTCGACGAGGGCACGGCGATCAAACTGCTCACCGTCGGCGCCCCTGACACTGCCACCATTATCGAAACGCCGGATGAGGCAAAAGCACGCATCGCAAAGATGGAGAAAATAGCGGATCACGCCCTCGTCCCGCCGGTAGTCAACACTTCCCCGCTTCCAGAATATGGCTACGACAAGCTCGACTACGGAATGACGATCGGAATCGAGCGGACCCAGGGCGGGCGTCTCTGGGCCTGCTGGGTCGCGGGCGGCGACAGCCCCGAAGCCTACTTTGTCCTCGCGAGCAGCGACGACGACGGATCGAACTGGTCTGATCCCCGCGTTGTCCTCGATTCGCATGAGGATGGTCTCGGGGCCGAACGCAGCATCCTCGTCGGCAATCTCTGGACTGATCCAAAAGGCCGCCTCTGGCTCTTTTTCAATCAATCGATGGACATGTTTGACGGCCGCTCCGGGGTTTGGGCTACGCGATGCGACAACCCGGACGCCGACGATCCAAGTTGGTCAGCTCCGGAAAGAATCTGGAACGGAGTCATGCTCAACAAACCGACCCTGCTCTCGACCGGCGAGTGGATCCTGCCGATCTCACTCGACCAGCGCGACGGATTCCGCGAGTTCAAGGGCTGCTTCGAGGAACTCGACCCACTGCGCGGAGCGAACGTCTTTGTCTCCTCCGACGAGGGCGAAACGTGGCAGCGACGCGGAGCGGTGCCGTTTCCCGAACCGGACTGGCACGAGCACATGCTTGTTGAGAAGAAAGACGGCACGCTCTGGATGCTGGCCCGGACAAGACGTGGTATCATGGAGAGCAACTCAGTGGATGGCGGACGAACCTGGGATGCTCCGGTCGAGTCCGCGATCAAACACCCCGTGTCACGATTTTTCATCCGTCGTCTCCAATCGGGCAAACTGCTTCTCATCAAACACGGTGATCAGATTGACTCGCATACTGGTCGCGTCATCCTCAGCGCCTGGCTCTCCGACGACGACGGCGAAAGCTGGAACGGCGGACTGGTCTTCGATGGTCGGAAGGGGGTTTCCTATCCAGACGGATTTCAAGCGCCTGACGGAACGATCTATATTTCCTATGATCGAAACCGCAGCACCGACGGCGAGATTCTCATGGCCCGGTTTACGGAAGAGGACATCATCGCCAAAGAATTCCGTGGCCCGAAATCCAGCTTCAAAATGCTGATCAGTCGCCCCATGGGCCTCGAAAAAAAGCAGGGGTTCACCTTTCTAAGCGATGGCAGTTCTTTCGATGGCTGGGAAAATAGCGGCAACTGGATCCTCGATGAAGAAGGAGCTTTCTACCGCAAAGAGCGAGGCGGCGATCTCATTTACACCGCAGCAGAATTACCCGATGACTTTGAGCTTCGCTTCGAATGGAAAGTCTCGGAGGGCTGTAACTCCGGCGTCTACTACCGGCCCGGCCAAGTCGAATATCAAGTCCTCGATAACATTGGCAGTCCCTATGGTGCGAACGCCCGACAAGCGGCGGCCTCCCTGTTTTTCTGCATGGCCCCGAAAACGGACAACACTCGCCCCGTCGGCGAATGGAACACCGCGCGCATTATCTGCCAGGGCAGTCTCATCGAGCATTGGCTCAACGGCGAAGCGGTGATCTCCTTCGACTACGGGGATCCGAAATGGGCGAAGTATGTGGACCTGTTAGGAATCCGTGGCGGCGATCTCACCGGACGCGGCGGTCAGATCAAATTACAGGACCATGGGCAGGACGTCTGGTTCCGCCATCTTCGCCTCCGCGAAATTCCTGCAGGAGAAACGATCACGCCGGACCCGAATTTCACCCCGATACCAGTAACCGGCGCTGCTCTTGCGGCGGAAGAGGAGCGCGTCCGAAAGATGCTGGAGGCGAAGGAGCGGTGAGGCTTGGCTTCGCAAGGGACGAAGAACGTTCCGCTGCAGGAATGTTTCGCGAGGGAAAACGCAAAACGCGCCGTCTGATTTTTTCCAAACTCAGCGACAGCTCCCCACCCCGATTTGTATGGACGAGGATGGGGCCCTCGCCTAAGGTCGGGCGTTGGTCCGCAGCTTCACGATCTGCCAGCACAAATCTAACGCCCCGCCTTCTTTTCGTTCCCGGCGGCGCTTATCATTCTCCCGATTTCGAGATCGGGCCCTGTTTCGACACGACGAAATAATCCCGGGGAAAGGAGCGCCATAAACCCTAACATAAACACAACATGATGCGCACCACCTTCCCGGAGTCGAGACTTTTTGCGGCACTTCTTTCACCAGAGAGGATTTTGTCCTGAGCGCGTCTTCCTCCCCCCGTCGCATTGCCTTTCTCGGCGACCACCTCCCGCGTTTGTGCGGGATCGCCACGTTCACGCATGACCTCTGCGACGCGATCGCGACGGCGGCGCCTGACGCGAATTGCTACGTCGGGGCGGTCAATGATCGTCCCGAAGGCTACGCCTACCCAGCGCGGGTCCAGTTTGAGATCCAGGAAAAAGAGCTCGACTCCTATCGGCGGGCGGCGGATTTCCTCAACTTTCGCAACACCGATGTGCTCTGCGTCCAGCACGAGTTCGGGATCTACGGCGGCGAAGCGGGAAGCCATCTCCTTGCCCTCCTCAAAGAGGTGAGGATGCCGGTCGTGACGACCTTGCACACGGTCCTCCAGAAACCGAACGCGGCGCAGCGGAAGGTCATGGAGGAACTGATCGACCGCTCTGATCGTCTCATCGTGATGGCGAAAAAGGGCGCTGAAATTCTTCGGGAAACCTTCGCGGTGCCGGATGAAAAAGTGGACATCATTCATCATGGTATTCCCGATGTGGAGTTCCTCGATTCGCGAATTTACAAAGAGCAGTTCGGCGTCGCGGGCCGCAAGGTTCTGCTGACTTTCGGACTGATCGGACCGGGCAAAGGGATCGAACATGCGATCGCGGCGCTTCCGGAAATCGTGCGGCGGCACCCCAACGTGGTCTACTTGATTCTCGGGGCGACGCATCCTCAGCTTCTCGCCACGGAAGGCGAGCGCTATCGTCTCAGCCTGAATCGACTCGCCGAAAGTTGCGGAGTGAAGGAGCATGTCATCTTTCACAATCGCTTCGTTTCGCTCGATGATTTGAAAGAATTTATCGGCGCGACTGACATCTACCTGACCCCGTATTTGAACGAAGCGCAGGTCACCTCAGGGACGCTCGCCTACGTTTTTGGCGCGGGGAAAGCGGTCGTTTCAACGCCTTATTGGCACGCGAAAGAACTGCTCGATGGGGGACGGGGCGAGTTGGTCCCGTTCCACGATCCGGAAGCGATTGCGAAGGGCGTTTGCTCCTTGCTCGAAGACACGGCACGGATGGAACGGATTCGCCGCGAAGCCTATGAAATGGGCCGCGAGATGATTTGGCCGGCGGTCGCGGAGCGATATCTGGAGTCCTTTCAGCACGCCTGCGCCGACCGCAAGGCGGCCCCTCGAACGGCCTTTGCGGAATGGACTCTCGACAGCCGACCGCATCCGCTTCCACCCCGGAAGCTGGATCACATCATCCGCATGAGCGATGGCACGGGAATTTTCCAGCACGCGATTTTCAACGTGCCTAATTTTCACGAAGGCTATTGCACCGATGACAACGCGAGAGCCTTCATTCTCTGCAACCTTCTCGATGAACTCGGAGACAATTCAGGGTCGGGAAATTTGAACCAACTCTCCACGAGCTACCTCGCCTTTCTTGCCGCCGCCTTCGACTATGAAAGTGGACGCTTCCGGAACTTCATGAGTCACGGGTGGACCTGGCTTGAGGACTTCGGAAGCGAAGACAGCCAGGGTCGCGCCCTCTGGGCCGCCGGCACCGGAGCCGGTCGATCCCGCGATACGGGCCACCGCCGTCTCGCCGCACAACTGTTTGAAAAAGGGACCCCGATTGTCTCGACCTTCACCTCGCCACGAGCATGGGCTTTCACCTTGCTCGGGATTCATGAGTATCTGCGCCGCGAACCGGGCGATGCCGGCATTCATGCCCTGCGCCGCGAACTGACGAAAAAACTCGTGGCCCGCTGGCACGCTTCGTCATCTCCCGACTGGCCGTGGTTTGAAGGCAGTCTCACCTATGACAACGCCCGCCTCAGTCAGGCTCTGATTCTCAGTGGCCAGTGGATGCCTGATCCTGAGGCTCTCAAAATCGGACTGAAATCCCTGCGCTGGCTCGCCTCCATTCAGACGGCGCAGTCCGGTTGTTTCCGCCCCATCGGCAGTAATGGATTCTATGAAAGCGGCGGCGCTCGTGCGGATTTTGACCAGCAGCCGGTCGAAGCTCAGGCCATGGTCGCGGCCTCCCACGAAGCCTTTCGCGCGACACGGGATGAGTCCTGGAACACCGAGGCGAAACGGGCCTTCGAGTGGTTTCTGGGGCGGAACGATCTCAACACGCCGATTTACGATTTTGGCACCGGTGGCTGCGGCGACGGCCTTCACGCCGATGGCGTCAGTGAAAACCAGGGGGCCGAATCGACCCTCGCCTACCATCTCGCGCTCGCGGACATGTGCGGCGCCCAGCAATTGATCACCTTTCCCCTGCCTCCTTCCAACCCGGACCTCTCCCTTTGAACGCCATCCCCATCCATCGCCACGAAGTCCTCCTGCTCCCCGAAAGCGCACGAGTTCTCCTCCGCCCTTTCATCCCCGACGAAAAACTGATCATCACGATCATCGGTCGGGCCCTCCTCCTCACCGAAGAGGAAGTCGCGGCTCAACTCGAGTCGGTACGCCGGGAATTTCACGACCGGCATTTCGACATCGAATCGATCCTCATGAGGAACTTTGAAAAGGTCGCGCATCACCTTTTCACCCAGCGCCCCCTCACCCGTGAGCGACGCTTGCTCATCGGGGCGCTCTTCTCAGGAGAATACGCGCTCGAATCGGCCGCCCTCTTCAATCCCTCGATGGTGCCCCATCCCGACCAGAGTGACTTGGAGGAAGGTGAGCAACGTTTCATCATGAGTCTGCGGGCCACGGGCGAGGGACACATTTCCTCGATCGAGTTTCGCGCGGGAACGCTCTCGGCTGAGGGAAGAATCACGATGGACCCCGTCTCGCGTTTTGTGACCGAGCCCGAGATCATTCCCGACCCCCGCTACCGGAAGCGACGTTTCTGCATCAAACTTCACGAAATGGGTTGTGAAAATACTCACGTCACTGCGGTGATGGCGACCCTGGGGGAAAGTTTCACGCGGAGTGACTTGAACAAAAGCGTCGGGACGGTCCGCGCGGAAACCCTGCCCGCTTCACACGAACTGACGCGCACTCTCGAGTGCATCCAGTGGCTTGCTGACTCCAACTACGAGCTGCGTTTCTCAGAGAAACTCGCGATCAGCGAACGGATCATTTTTCCGGTTTCGCCCAATGAAACAAACGGCATCGAAGACGCCCGCTTCGTTCGTTTTGTCGATGACGATGGCACCGTGACTTACTACGCAACATATACCGCCTACAACGGTCACGACATTCTCCCGCAACTCATTGAGACGACTGACTTTCTCCATTTTCACGTCCTTACTCTCAATGGCGACGCGGTGCAGAATAAAGGCATGGCGCTCTTTCCACGCCGCGTTGGTGGGCGCTTCGTGATGCTTTCGCGGCAGGACAACGAGAATCTTTTTATCATGTTTTCCGAGAGCCCGCACCACTGGAGCGATGCAAAGATCATTCTCCGACCCAGTGAAATGTGGGAGTCTGTGAAGGTCGGCAACTGCGGTTCCCCGATCGAAACCGAAGCCGGCTGGGTCGTCATCACCCACGGCGTCGGGCCGATGCGGAAATACTGCATCGGAGCGGTCCTCCTCGATCTCGAAGATCCGACGAAAGTGATCGGGCGACTCCGCGAGCCGCTACTCTCTCCCGAAGGAAACGAGCGCGAAGGCTACGTCCCCAATGTCGTTTACAGTTGCGGTTCGATGCTGCACGGAAAGAAACTGATCCTTCCCTTCGCGGTCAGTGACCTCACCTCGGCGGTCGCAAGCCTCCTTCTCGACGATCTCCTCGAAGCCCTCCTCGCCAACGAATCCCGCAATCAATCGACGACAGGGTGAGATGAAAAATTACCACGGCAAAAAGATCGCGGTCCTCTCTCCCGTGGCGTGGCGCACCCCGCCCCAACGCTACGGAGCCTGGGAAACCGTGGCCTCCAACATCACCGAGGGACTCGTCGCACGAGGCTGGGACGTGACTCTCTTTGCGACCGCGGATTCGATCACGAAAGCGAAGCTCCACGCCGTCGTCGCGAAAGGCTATGAGGAAGAACCCGGAGCCGACGCCAAGGTCGCGGAGTATCGCCATCTCTCGGAGATGTTCGAGCATGCGGACGAGTTTGATCTCATCCACAGTCACTACGATTTTATGGCGCTCTGTTACAGCCGCCTCGTTCGGACGCCGGTGCTCACGACCATCCACGGATTCTCCTCCCCAAAAATCATGCCGCTCTACGAGAAGTACCGCGATGGCAACTTCGTCTCGATCAGCGAATCGGACCGGGTCGAGGGTTTGAACTACCTCGCGACCGTCTACAACGGGATCGATCTTTCACTTTACCCGCTCGCGGCAGAAGGCGGCGGCGATCTGATTTTTCTCGGGCGGATTCATCCTGACAAAGGCGTCCACCTCGCGATTGCCGTCGCGCAGGCCAGTGGGAGGAAGCTCGTCATCGCAGGCATCATTCAGGACGAGGCCTATTTCAACGAGCAGGTAAAACCGCACCTCGATGGCGAAAAAATCCGCTACATCGGGTCCGTCGATAACGCGGGGAAGAATCAGTTATTTAGCAAGGCAGCCGCCCTCCTCCATCTCAACACAATCCCGGAGCGCTTCGGCCTCGTCCTCGCCGAAGCGAACGCCGCCGGTGTCCCCGTCATCGCGATGGATCTCGGCTCCTGCCGCGAAGTCATCTCCGACGGCGTCACCGGATTTCTCGTGAAGAGCGTTCCCGAAGCAGTCGAAGCACTCGACCGCTTATCAGAAATCGACCGAAATGCCTGCTGCAGACGAGTCGAGAATCACTTTTCCATCGAAACGATGGTGAGCGGATACGAGAAGGTTTATGCGGGTATCTTCGAATCGGCTCAGACCGACTAGACTTGATCAAAAACGAACACCGGAAAGCTGGTCGTCACGATCCGGAATCAGGCATTGCAGTCCGCCCCTGACCTTGATACAAATGCGGAACTTCTAAGATGTCCGTATGACTCCCATCGAAAACTCTCTCCGATCAACCTTGTCCGAACACCCGGAAGATTGGTCGATCCGGTTTCTTCTCATCGAGAAAGCGCTGGAAAGAGATGATCGCGATGAAGCGATCGCCTTGGTCATTGGCGCCCCTTCCCCTCCACAGCGCGAAGACGAATTGCATCGGGTCGTCGAATTAGCGGGCGTGGATGCTCTGCCGATTGTTTCGCAGTTTGTGCAAATCCATCCCGCTAATGGATATGGCCATCAGCTTCTTGGCTCGGTCCTGCAATGGAGCGGCGATGAAGAGACTGCGCAGCAACACTTTAGGGTCGCGGTCTCTTTAGGGATCACTTCGGACGATGACTTCACTCCGGAAACTGTCGAAGAGACTTCGCAGGTCCCGGAAAATGCTCCGCCCGTGGAGACTTCGATCCCGCTTCCGGATGCCGCGCGCGAGGAAGCGGAAGACATTCTCGTCAGAAACGGGCCGACCTTGAAAGCACCCAAACAGCGGTCCGCCAAAGCGACCGCCATCTTCGTTGCTGTCGGAGTTCATCTTCTCATCGCCGTGATCGCGACCCTCGTCGTCATCCTCCCGGAACGCCGTGATGAGCCTGAGATCGTCGCGGCGATGGTCGCTCCTCCCGCCCGGAAGCAGGAGATGCAGAAAAAGACAGTCGCCAAGCAAACGAAAAAGACGACTTCGGCTTCGGCGGCGGCAGCACCTCTCGCACAGCTCATGCGATCGAACGCGATGGCGAGAATCTCTCTGCCGAATGTGACCCGCACGAGCACTGGGCCGCTCGGAATTGGTGATGCCGACTTCGGAGCCGGAGGATTTGGAAGCGGCACCGAGGGAATGGGTTCCGGTGAGACGATGTTCGGGAGTCAGTCAGGGACCGGTCTCATCGGCAGCTTTTACGACTTAAAGCAGAATCGGAATGGAGAGCCGACCTCAGGCGACATGACAAACCCGAAAAAGTTCAATGACGTCATGCAGCGGGCGGCCCGTTCAAAATTCGCGGCCTCTGCCTTCTCCGGTTTCTTCAAAGCTCCGATCGACCTGCGGTTCGGCATCCTCGCAATTCCGACGATCCCGGCTGAACAGGGCCCCGCCGCTTTTGCGGTCGAGAAAGAAGTCAAACCAATGGCCTGGCTCGTCCACTACACAGGACGAGTCACTCCCCCGGAGAACGGAAAATGGCGCTTCGTCGGCTACTTCGATGACGCCCTCATTGTCTTCATCAATGACAAAGTCGTCCTCGATGCTTCCTGGATGCCCTGCTTCCGTGACGATGGAGTGAGGCAGCCCTTCGGCGGACCTGCCATCGCCAACGGCAAGCCGGCGGTCTTTGGTAATTGGGTAGATTTTAAAGGTGCCGTGAAGATCGACATTCTCGTCGGCGAGCGACCGGGCGGACAGATGGGCGGTGCGCTCATGGCCCAGAAAGAGGGCGTGAAATACAAAAAGCGAAAGGACGGAACTCCGATCCTTCCCATTTTTTCCACCGGCAAGCTGGAAGGATCGACCCTGAAGCGCCTCACAGATTACCCTTACGAATTTCACGATGAAGAGGCGATCTTCCGCCTTTCCTCAGGTGGTTTTTAGGATCGACGGCAACTTTGAAAGGAGATCGGTGATACTCTTTGGGGAAGCAACCGGCAGCTCCTCTTTTCGCGAAACGAAATGGCGCGCCGGCTTTCCTTTGAAATCGGCGCAACCATTCCCGTCCTCCATGGTTCGATCTTTCATGAAAACGTCCTTTTGTCCCGAATGCCACCGTCGTCAGTTCCTCAAGCGCGCCCTTCTCGGGTCTGCAGCTCTCTTCGCGACGCCGGGCGCTTTTGCGGAAGCGCTTTCTCTGACGTCATTTCAGACTGAGGGACCGTTTTATCCGAACGAGCTGCCACTCGACACTGACAATGACCTCGTTCTTCTCAATGACTCACTGACGCCCTCAATCGGAGAGATCACTCACCTCAGCGGCCGGATTTTTAATGAAAACGGCTCACCGGCCCGAGGCGTGGTGATCGAACTCTGGCAGGCCGACGCCAATGGCTGCTACATTCACTCCGGAGGCGCAGCGCGTGGACAGGAGCGGGACCCGAACTTTCAGGGCTATGGACGATTTCTTACCGATGCTGATGGCCGCTATTACTTCCGCGCGATCCGGCCCGTTCCCTACGGCCCGCGCACGGCACACTTTCACATCGCGGTGAACAAGGGTGGGAAGCGCATCCTCACGACCCAGCTTTATGATTCATCACAGGAGCTGAACAAGACGGACCGCATCCTCAACAGCGTCACCGATCCGAAAGCTCGCGCTGCGCTGATCACCGAGTTCAAACCTCTCGAAGGCTCAACCGTGGGAGAGCTCGCCGCACACTGTGACATCGTGATCGGCCAAACTCCCGAAGACCCCGCAGAGGATCGCGGACGCCGTGGACCCGGAACCGGCTTTCGTCCCGACGGGAAAGGCAAAAAGGGGGCCTGAGGATTTCTCTTTTCGATTGGCCTGTGGAGAATTCAAGATTCTATTCTCTGATGGGTTCACCAAAGATCACTTCACTCCGTCGATTGATCGGGCATTGCCTCATCGCAGCTTGTCTGCTTCCTCTTTCTGTCTGTGCCGCTGATGACGGACCGACTTCACGCCAATCCGTTCAGAAACTTCCTCAGGAAGTCACGGCGAAAACGGACAACTTAAACGACCAATTCTGGCTCTATCTCCCTAAGCGCTATGCTCTGAGTGATGAAAAACTACCGCTCATCATTTATCTGCACGGGAGTAGCCGTCGCGGGCGGGATGTCGAACAGGTGAAAGCGAACGGACTTCCGCCGGTTCTGGATAGAATGGACGACTTTGATTTTGTGGTAGCCTCACCTCAGGCACTTTCGAATTACCCGTGGCAGGTCAGTTGGCGTCCGGACGATCTCATTCTCCTGCTCGATCACTTGCTCGCGAACTACCGAATCGATCCCAATCGCGTCTACCTGACGGGCCTGAGCATGGGCGGATACGGGACATGGGCAGGCGTCGCGGCCCACGCGGACCGCTTCGCAGCCGCCGCTCCGATCTGCGGTGGGGGCGATCCTGCCACAGCAGCGACTATCGGCACGCTTCCTGTCTGGGCTTTCCATGGTGACGCTGATTATGTCGTCCCGGTTGAGCGTTCTCTCGAAATGGTGGAAGCGGTAAACGCAGCCGGAGGCAAAGCAAGGCTAACCCGTTACCCCGGGGTGGGACACGATTCACACACGCAGACTTATGCGAATCCGAAACTATACGAGTGGTTTCTCGAACAAAAGCGACGGTAGGGGCGGGAGCCACATCACCCAATCTGCGAGCGGGACGCTCGCGGCTACCTCAGCGGATTGATGACCGGAGTCAAGATAATATTCCGATACGCGACGCTAGTGTGATCACCTTGCAAATAGATCGGCCCCGGCGCGGCGGGATCAGTATTGATCGCTCCGGCGGTCGGCATTTCGACAGGTTGGTTGTCGATCACTTTGACGCCGTTTAGCACCACGGTGATATGCCGGTCCACGAGCGTGATGTCGTAGGACTGCCATTCGCCTCCGACTTTTCCCGCGTTCTCGGAAGGAGGGATCAATCCAAAAATCGCCCCCACACCCTGCAGCCCCTGCATGCGACTGTCGCGGTCCACGACTTGAGCTTCGTAAGTCCCCTTTAGGTAAATACCACTGTTGCGATCCGAACCGATCAGAAATTCAAGCTCGAGCCGAAAGTCATCAAAAACCGCTTCCGTTTTCAAATTGGCATGATCTCCCGTCGCGCTGAAATCTGTCTTCGGCGTCGCATTGACAAGAAGCCCGTCCTCAACGCGCCACCCCATGATCTTGTCAGTTTCGTGGGGAATCCATCCCGTGAGATCCTTTCCGTTGAACAAAGAAACCGGTTCCCCGAATTTCACCTCAAAGAGATCAGGGGCCTCCTCTCTCATCGGTGGAATCTTCTTTCCAGTGAAGGTCTCGGACTCCTCTTTCCCGTCGGGAAAATAGCGATGGATCTTTCCATCGAGTCGCCCCTCCATCATTCCAACCTCAACGAGTTGGGTGAGGCCGTTGGTCTTTTTTTGCTTCTTCATCTGAAACTTGAGCCGCCCGTTTTTCATCTCGACTTCCTCATAAGGGCCCGCAGGTCCGATGTAGAGGCGCATGAAAACGACCGGCTTTCCCTCTTTCTCGATCACTCTCATCCAACCAGGCAATCCCGACTCAAGTTGCAGGGTCCAATCCCCCTTGAGGCCATCGGGCACGGACTCAGCCCTCGCGCTTGCCAGACAAAAAAGCGAAGCCGTGCAGAGGAGACTAAGGCCGAAACGAAGAGAAAAAAACGAACCGTTGAACATGATTTTATTCTGCCTCGATCCGATCGCGAATGCGAAAACAAAAAAAGGGCCGGAAGGAAAACCCTTCCGACCCTCGTAAAAGGAAAGTGAAACTCGCTTCGACTAGAAGTGGATCCGCGCCCCGACGGTAAGACCGGAGTTAGTTTCGCCGAAGTTAGCAGCCGCCTTCAGCGCCAGATTATCGGTGAGGTGGTAGAGAAGTCCGGGGTTGAAAACCCAGCCGTCGTTGTCCAGATCAAAGCCTGCTGGAACGCCCTCGCGCTCCATATAGAAGACTTTTGCAAAACCTTCGAGTCGTCCAAAGCGGGCACGAAGACCGGGGGCGACGTAGTAGGCCCAGGTATCGTAACTCAGCGCGTTGTTTCCGCCGAAACGGTTGTCGCTGTGCTGAACTCCCGCCTCGATCGTAAGATCGACACACTGAGAAAGACCAAAGTGAGCGCCGAGGCCGAGGTTATACTGGTGGCTCTCAAGATCGAAAAACTGATTCCCTTCGAGATAATCGGTCCCGGCATTCGTGTAACCACCGGTCAGGAAAAAGATCTCGCCAAGAGATTTTGAAAAATTGATCCCCAGGCTGTTGGCGTCATCAGCCAGGAAAGGACTGCTGAAATCGGACATCCCATAATCGAGATCGATGTAGTCGTAGGAAAGGCAGGAACCTGCCTCAAGCGGGGCTTTGGCATCGAGGATGGGCGTTTTCGCGTCGAGCACTGGAGAAATGCTTTTGGCGGAAAAATCCCCGGCGCCTGCCAAAGCAGTCGCAAGAAACGTAAGAACGAAGGTGAACGATGAGGTTTTCATAAGCGGTGTTGTCATTGAGTATTGAACGCCAAGCAATTGAGAGAATTACTTAACTTTTCCAAATATTACGTAATTATTAATAATTTCCAAGTAAAATTTATTAATTTTGTAATTTCCACTGAAACCAGAGTGCAAAATTTACCTCAATTTTACCCGGCAGTGATTGCCACCCTCATTCGGAATTCATCCCGCGTACGCGAATGCATTTACCGGCGAAGCTCGACGAAGAGCGCCCGGTGGTCCGAAGCGACAGCTTCGTCGAGCACTTTCGCTTCCGTGATCTGAACCGTTTCTCCTCTGGGGCTTCGGAACAAAATGTAATCGATCTGCCTCGTCGGATCTGTCACCGGGACCGTGGACAGTGGCTCATCCGAAGTCATTTGCCAACCGCCTTCGATCAGTTTCCGGAGCGGTGAAGCATCGGGAAGCGCGTTGAGATCCCCCATGAGAAAGGTCGGCAAATCACTCCCCTCTTGAGACGCCAACACTTCTTCCGCTCCCAGATCGCGGTTGCTCTCTTCCCGATGACAAAAGTGAGTCGAAAGGACCCGGATCGAATCACCGTGAAAAAGTAGATCAGCCGAGAGAATGCTCCGCTCCTCGTTCACCACCGACTGGGGAATTCGAATCACCTGCGTTCGTTCGAGAGGAAGTTTTGTCAGGATAGCATTTCCATACTGCCCACCCCCGAACTCTATCGAGGCTCCGAAAATTGAACGCATCCCCGTGAGTTCCCCGAGCCGCGTCGCGATGTCGACTCCCCCGCTCCGCGTCGTCATCACATCGACCTCTTGCAGGGCGACCACATCCGGAGCGACCGAGAGGATCACCTCCGCAATGCGCTCAAGGTCGAACTGTTTATCCATCCCGATACCGGCATGGATGTTGTAGGTGAGAAGCCGGAGCGGTGGCTTCTCATCGGCGAGGAGAGACAGGCAGGTAGCAAAGCAGAGGAGCGCAGCGAGCGAAAGTTTTATCATATCAGGCCTCCGCGGCGGTTTTATTCATTTGGCTCGGCATGCCAGAGCGAGAGATTACGATAGCTCGCACCCTGGCCCTTATTCACGAGGGCAACGATTCCTTTCGCGTCGGCAAAACGGGAATGCGTCGCTTCGATCTCCTCCCCGCCGACCGTCGCCCGATACTGATCACCGATGATCTCGATCGTGACGTCATACCATTCCTCCGGGTCCAGATCGACGTCGATCGTGACGAGCTTTTCGCTCGTAGTCGTCTTCGCGATTCCTGACATGCTTTGAATCCACAATTTGTCAGGGGAAATATAAAGCCGGCCGAGATGAAGATTCGGCGGCACCGTATCACGACAGGCGAAGGCAATATTCTCCGCCGTACCGAGCCTGACCTGAGCAGAAATAATGAGATGATCCGCCTCCAGTCGGTAAGTCAGCGACGAAGCGTGAT
The DNA here is from genome assembly GCA_964583035.1 of uncultured Akkermansia sp. Lineage (GTDB taxonomy): Bacteria > Verrucomicrobiota > Verrucomicrobiia > Verrucomicrobiales > DEV007 > Arctic95D-9. The sequence goes on along the minus strand of CAZOUP010000027.1, from coordinate 512 downwards.
TGTCCTCCGGCAGCTCATCGCCGATGAGGGCGCCCTCTTCGATACGCCACTCTCCGATCCCGGCCTGCCATCCGGAGATCTCTCCCTTGCGGGTTCGTGGCGTTTCCTCATTAAACGCGGTTTCGACAATCGCCTCAGTTACTACTGCCAACTCGGTTTTCATCTCTCCGCGTTTCGCGGCAGCTTCCTGCTCTTCCGCCCACGACGCTGCAAACTCACTGTCTGATTCGCTCAGTGTCGAAAGCGAAACCTCATAAGTTCTCCCGTTTTCCATCTTTAAGGTCGCGACACCCCCGTTCAATTCGACAAGCTCAGCGGTAATTGTTTTCCCATCCATATTCGTCCAATCCCGCAAGCCCCCGGCGGCCTCCATCGCACAAGTGATTCCCAACAGTGCCGAAACGATAACAATTGATCTCATCATAGTGATTCCCACGATAGGGATTCCAACATAAGAATCGAGTCGGATCACGAAAAAATCGCGTCCTCCGGGAAATCGCTCGAACCGCTTA
>CAZOUP010000026.1:0-42303 GCA_964583035.1 uncultured Akkermansia sp. | reverse complement strand
CTTTCGTGACAAGGTCGTCGATCATGACGCCGAGGTAGGCTTCGTCGCGCCCGAGCATGAAGTCCGGTTTGCCCGCCACCTTGAGCGCTGCATTCGCCCCGGCGATGAGACCCTGGCCTGCCGCCTCCTCATAGCCGGAGGTTCCGTTGATCTGCCCCGCAAAATAGAGACCGGCAACCCGCTTCGTCTCGAGGGTCGGGTAGAGCTGGGTCGGGAGACAGTAGTCATACTCAACCGCATATCCCGGCCGGATGATTTCGGCACTCTCCAATCCTTCAATGGAGCGTATAAAATCATACTGCACCTCAAACGGCAACGAGGTCGAAACGCCGTTCACGTAGTACTCGTGAGTCTGCCGCCCCTCGGGCTCTAAAAATACCTGGTGGCGATCCTTTTCGGCGAAGCGGACGACCTTATCCTCGATTGAGGGACAATAACGCGGGCCGATCCCTTCGATGATCCCGGAGTACATCGGCGACTTGTCGAGATTCGCGGTGATGACGTCGTGCGTTCTCTGATTGGTGTAGGTGATCCAGCAGGGTAATTGTTCCACGTGGAACATCTCGTCACTCCAGTGATTCAAACTGAAGATATCGTTCTCGCCCTTCGGCTCGAAAGGTGATCGGAAGGAAAAGAGAGGAGGCGGCGTATCGCCGTGTTGAGCCTCGCACTTTGCAAAGTTGATCGACTTCCCGTTGAGACGGCATGGCGTCCCCGTTTTGAATCTCTCGACCTCGAACCCCAGTCGTCGCAAATCATCACTCAAAGTCGAGGTTGCATCCCCCATGCGTCCGCCTTGTTGATTCTGTAACCCGACGTGCATCAAGCCACGCATGAAGGTCCCCGTCGTCACCACGACCGAAGCACTCTCAATGCGGAGGCCTAGACTGGTTTCAATCCCTATCACCTCGTCATTCTCGACAAGAAGGCTCGCGACATTCCCCTGGTGAAGTTCGATCCCCTCCTGACCCTCGATGAGCCACTTCATCCGGAACTGGTAGGCCTTCTTATCGCACTGGGCACGAGGAGCACGGACGCTGGGCCCCTTCTTCGCATTCAGCGTCCGAAACTGGATCGCAGTCGCATCCGTGTTCAGCGCCATGACCCCTCCCAGCGCATCGATCTCACGGACCATGTGGCCTTTCCCTAATCCTCCAATCGCAGGGTTACAGGACATTTGACCGAGCGTGTCCAGATTCTGACTCAGCAGCGCCACCTCGGCACCAACACGCGCCGCCGCCATTGCCGCTTCGACGCCGGCATGACCGCCGCCGATTATCAGGACATCGTATTTTTTTGGGTAAACAAACATCTAAATTATACAAAACGTTCCACGTGGAACACGGTATCGAATTCAGCAAAAAAGCACCAAATTTAGACGACTTACCGTTTTCCTTCAGGGGGACTTTAAGCTAACGTCCGCACCCTTCCAACTTCGGGAGGAATATTTCTCATAGAGATGGCCGCTAAGACTAAATCGAAACCTACTGCTGAATACGCTGACGCACCGATTAATGCGTCACTCACTGACGAAGATAAGATCGAATTGCTCCGCAAGATGGTCCGGATTCGTCGCTTCGAGCAGACCTCACTGAAGCATTATCAAGGCGACAAGATCGGCGGGTTCCTTCACCTCTACATCGGTCAGGAATCAGTCGCGGTCGGATCAATCTCCCTCCTCGGCGAGCACGACCATGTCATCACCGCCTATCGCGATCATGGGCACGCTCTCTCCGTCGGGATGAACATGAACGAATGCATGGCCGAACTTTTCGGAAAGGCAACCGGTTGCTCAAAAGGGAAAGGCGGGTCGATGCACTACTTCGCACCGGACAAAAACTACTGGGGCGGTCACGGAATCGTCGGCGGACAAACCCCTCTCGGAGCCGGTCTCGCCTTCGGCGTAAAATACAAAGGCCTCAGGGGATGTTGCCTCTGCTACCTCGGTGACGGCGCGATCAACCAGGGGGCCTTTCACGAGTCACTAAACTTGGCCTCTCTTTGGGATCTCCCCGTGATCTATATCATCGAAAACAACGGCTACTCCATGGGCACCTCCCAGGCCCGCTCCTCCGCCTTCCCTGAAGGCGGCCTCGCCCAGCGTGCCGAAGGTTACAACATGGCGTGGGACAAGATCGAAGGTGTCAGCGTCTATGAAATCCGCGCCGGAGTACAGAAAGCCGTCGAGCGTGCTCACGAGGAATCGAAACCGACCATCATCGAAATCATGACCTATCGTCACAAAGGTCATTCCGTTGCTGATGCGAACGCCGAGAAGTATCGCACAAAAGAAGAGATTCAGAAATACATGCAGGAGCACGACCCGATCGACTTCTGGAAAAAAACCCTCCTCGACGAAGGTGTCATCACCGAAGAAGACTACAAGGCGATCAACAAAGAGGCCGGTGACGAAGCAAACGCCGCTGCCGAATTCGCAGAGAAGTCGCCCTTCCCCGACGAGTCTGCCATTTTTGACGACATCTATTGGGAAGTTGATAACAACACCGAAGCCGGACGCACCGGACGTCACTTCTTCCACCAGTAAACCACTGACAATTTAGCACCCTGCATGCCCTCTGAAGCCTCGGCGAAAGAGGGTTAACTTTTCATTTACTGAACATGCCAAGAGAAATCACTTATCGCGAAGCCCTCCGGGAAGGACTCGATGAAGAACTCGCCCACGATGACAATGTCATCATCATAGGCGAAGAAGTCGCCGAGTACAACGGCGCCTACAAAGTCACCGAAGGCCTTTGGAAAAAGTGGGGCGACAAGCGCATCATCGACGCACCCATTTCCGAGGCCGGATTCATCGGCCTGGGAATCGGTGCTTCGATGCTTGGGATCCGTCCCGTCATGGAGCTGATGTTTTTCAGCTTCGCTTACGTCGCTTTCGATCAAATGATGAACAACGCCGCGACCTGTCGTTACATGTCAGGCGGTCTTACGAATTGTCCGATCGTCGTCCGCGGCCCTGCAAACGGCGGAACGAATGTCGGCGCGACGCACTCGCACACTCCGGAGAACATTTTCGCGAACATGCCCGGACTGAAGGTGGTCTCCCCATCCGACGCTTACGACGTGAAAGGACTGATTAAATCTGCGATCCGCGATAACGATCCGGTCTATTTCATGGAGAGCACCGTGCTTTACGGCATGACTGGAGAAGTCCCCTCGAACGACGAACTCGAAGACGGCGAACTCATCATCCCTCTCGGCAAAGCAAAGGTGAAACGAGAGGGCACCGACATCTCTCTCATCGCTCACGGCCGTGCCGTCGTGACCTCATTGCTCGCCGCCGACATTCTCGCCGAGAAGTACGATATCAACGCCGAAGTTCTCGACCTCCGCAGCATTCGTCCCCTCGATGAAGCAGCAATCATGGAAACGGTGCGGAAAACTCACCGTGCGATTTACATCGAAGAGAACAAGCCCTTCTGCGGAATCGGCGCTCAAATCTCCTCGATGATCATGGAGCAGGCCTTCGACGATCTCGACGCTCCCGTCCTGCGGATCACCAGCGCCGACGCTCCCGCTTTTTACAGCCCGCCGATTGAGAAGCTCCAACTGCCGACCGCAGAGGAAATCGTCGAGCGCGCTTTGACAATTTGTTAGAGTCTAACAAATCCACAATTTAGCTTTCTTTATACCCTCTAGTTTTACACCGATCACATGGCAGCCTATCTCACGATGCCCAAACTGAGCGACACCATGAGCGAAGGAACGCTCGTGAAGTGGCTCAAGAAAGAAGGTGACTCCGTCTCCATGGACGAAGAAGTCGCCGAAGTCGAAACCGACAAAGCCACCATGGCGATGCCCTCTTTCGACGACGGCATCCTTCACAAGATTTATGTGAAAGAAGGAGAGACCGTTCCGCTCGGCGCGACTCTTGCCCTTATTCTGGAGGAAGGCGAAGAGCCGCCGGCAGATGCCGACGCGCCACCTGCCTCCGCCACTCCCGCTGTTGCCGAGGAACCCACAGAAAAAAAGGAGGCAAAACCCGAAGCAGCCGCGGCACCTCCTGCGAAGGTAACGCCCCCGAAAGCGAGCACTCCCGCTCCGGCCCCCGTCTCTACCGGCGGTCGTGTCAAAGCCTCACCCCTCGCCCGCAAACTCGCGGCGGAGCGCGGCGTTAATTTGAGCCGCGTTAAAGGAACCGGCCCCGGTGGCCGCATCATCCGCGAAGATGTTGAGAGTGCCCCGATTGGTGGCGGTGGCGGATCCGATCTCGGACTCCTCCCCGCGAGCGACGGCTTGATCGATGCAAACATTCCCCTTTCCGGAATGCGCCGCGTCATCGCGCAACGCCTCCTTGAGAGCAAAACGACGATCCCTCATTTCTATCTCAATATCGAAGTCGACACCGAGCCACTCATGACGATGCGCGGGCAAGTCAACGAAGCGAGCGTCGCCAACGGCGGCCCGAAATACACGGTGAACGATTTCATCATGCGCGCCACCGTCCTCGCGACTCAGGCGACGCCGGAAGTGAACGCCTCTTTCATGGGTGACTCGATCCAGCAATACAGCGAAGTCCATCTCTCCATCGCCGTCGCGATCGATGAAGGACTCGTCACTCCCGTGATCCGCTCCGCTCAGACAAAATCGATCAAAGAACTTGCGGCGGAAATCAAGGACCTCGCCACTCGTGCCCGGGACAAGAAACTCGCGCCCGATGAAATGCAGGGCGGCACCATCACTATTTCCAACCTCGGCTCCTACGGGATCTCCAACTTCGACGCGATCATCAACCCACCGCAGGCGATGATCCTTTCGGTCGGCACGATCACGAAGCAACCTGTCGTCAACAGCGCCAACCAGATCGTCCCCGGTCAGCGCATGTGGATCGGGATGAGCTGCGACCATCGTGTTATCGACGGAGCCGTCGGCGCGACTTTCCTCGCCCACTTAAAACGCTTCATCGAAACCCCGGTTCTCCTCGTATCCTAACACAACACGAATTAAGAGGCCTCGCACTCCCAAGGCAAACTCTTCTTCCTCCGCCTAATCTTCTTCATACTCCCATCTCAAGAGCGAGATTAAGAAGAAGACAAGACCCCACCTCCTACTTTTTACCTTCAAACTTTTAACTGCTCACTGCGCCTCCGGCGCAAAAATACATCATGGCAACTTATGACCTCATCGTAATTGGCGGAGGCCCTGCGGGCTACGTCGGCGCAATCCGGGCCGCACAGCTCGGCAAAAAAGTGGCCTGCGTCGAAAAAGAACGCGCTGGCGGAACCTGTCTCAACTGGGGCTGTATCCCAACAAAGGCGCTCCTCAAAAACGCCGAACTCTACCACACCCTGACGCATCATGCCGACGACTTCGGACTCTCTTTCTCTGACTTGAGCTACGATTGGAATAAAGTCATCACCCGCTCGCGGAATGTTTCCGACAAACTCGCCGGCGGCATCGAGTTCCTTTTTAAGAAAAACAAAATCGACTACATCCGCGGCATCGGCGGACTGGCCGCGAACGGAAAAGTGGAAGTCATCGACGCGGACGGAAAAACGGGAATCCATCAGACCGCTAACGTCCTTGTCGCGACCGGCTGTGTTTCCCGCGAACTTCCATTCCTCCCTTTTGACGGGAAAAAAGTGATCGGATCCCGCGAAGCGATGGTCCTGCCACAACAGCCAAAATCAATCACGATCATCGGAGCCGGAGCCATCGGCATTGAGTTCGCTTATTTCTTCAACGCCTACGGTACCGAAGTCACCGTCGTCGAAATGCTCGACACCGTTCTTCCAATTGAGGACAACGAGGTCAGCAAGACACTTGAGAAATCACTCACGAGCCAGGGCATCAAAGTTAAGACTTCGACCAAGACCGTTTCCGCCGATACTTCCGGCGACGGAGTCAAACTGACGGTTGAGCCAGCCGCAGGCGGCGAGAGTGAAGTCATCGAGTCCGAGATCGTGCTCGTCGCCATCGGCATCGCTCCTGTCTTACCGAACAATGCTGAGCAACTCAAACTTGAGCGCGGCTACATCGACACCGACGACCGTTACCAGACAAGCGTCCCCAATGTTTATGCCGCAGGCGACATCACCGGTCCGCCCTGGCTCGCCCACGTCGGCAGCTTTGAGGCAATCCAGGCGATCGAAGGAATCTTTGTCGAAGGTCACAAACCGAAACAGGTCGGCATTTTCCCGGCCTGCACTTACTGCCACCCTGAAGTTGCCTCCATCGGACTGACCGAAGAAAAGTGCAAGGAGCAGGGACTCGACTATCGCGTCGGAAAATTTCCCTTCGCCGCGAGCGGACGCGCCCTCGCCGTCGCTGATTCAGAAGGCTTCGTGAAAATGATCTTCGACAAGAAAACCGGCGAAATCCTCGGTGCTCACATGATCGGCGGAGGGGCGACCGAGCTTATCGCCGAGGTCGGACTCGCGATGAATCTCGAAGCCACCCACGAAGAGATCGAAGCCACGATCCACGCTCACCCAACCCTCGCCGAAGCGATTCACGAGGCCACCAGCGAAGCCTTCGGACACGCGATCCATATCTAGTCGCCTTGCGGCTCGAACTTTCAACGTCCAACGCTCAACTTTGAACGTTCAATGTTGGAGCTTGGGGGATGAAAGCTCCAAAAGATGAAGGTTGTTTTCAATGAAGAGATTCACGAAGCGATTTTCAAAGATCTGATTCCGTCTGCGAAACGATTCGTCTGGATTGCGACCGCTGACATCAAAGACCTTCACTACCAGCGGACCGCGAGGAAGTTCGACACTTTCCTCGCGATGTTCGACGATCTTGTCAGCGACGGCGTCGAGATTCGTCTCGTCCACGCGAAAGAACCCGGACCGCGTTTCCGGAAGGATTTCGACCGCTTCCCGAACCTCATCAATTCTGATCGCTTCGAACGGGTCCTCTGTCCGCGCAATCACATGAAATGCGTCATCGTCGATGGCAAGCGCGCCTTCCTCGGCTCCGCCAATCTCACCGGCGCCGGGATGGGTGCCAAGTCCGCGACACGACGGAATTTCGAATGCGGCATGGTCGTCGAAGAAAAAGAGCATGTCGAACCGCTCATGGAAATGTTCGACAATCTTTTCATGGGCGAATTCTGCATCAAATGCGATCGCCGCGACGTCTGTCCTGATCCGATTCTGTGAATAATCACATCCCGATCTCCAGCTTCTCCTTCGTGAGACAGCGGCGGAGAGCCTCCATCCCATAACGATAGCGGGATGCGGCAGTATTCGCTGAAATTTCGAGAGTCTCTCCGATTTCTTCAAAGGTCTGTTCTCCCCAGATTTTCAGGGTGATGACCTCACGGAATTTCTCGGGGATTTTCGACATCGCCACCTGCAGCGCCCGGGCGGTGTCGTCCTCCGGAAGCTGAAACCACGAGACCATTTCCCCCCGATCCAGAAACGCCTCGTCTTCGCGCTTGCGACGACGGTCCATGCTCCGGGCAAGATCGATCGCACAGCGTTTGATGTTGGTATAAGCGAGACTCACGACCGGCTTGTCGGGTGCGCCCTGATGGGTCTTCCAAGTCTTCACCAGCGCCATTTGGAGAACATCTTCGGCGTCGGCTTCAGATCTTGACTGTTGTCTCGCGAAGAGCATGAGTCGCCCGCTGTATTCACTCAGCCAACTTTTCCACTGGTCAGATAGGTCCTCCATTAGATTGTTAGACGAGAGAACCGTAACAAATGTTCATAAAAAATGAAATAACTATCGGACAGCCCGATAGAGCAGTGAGAACGGAAGGAGTCCGAATCGGCCGAGCCCACCAGCAACTTGCTGGCCGAAAGAGGAAAAAATAAACGGGTGAACCCACCGAGCGGCTCGCAAGCGATTCACAAAAAAGCGTTCCGACTCCTCGACATACCTTGAGCGGCTCTCTTCCCAGGGACTTTGACCGGACGAGAAACCCACCAGATGCGGCATTGCCAACTCCGCCGACTGAAGAGCCATGCTCATCCCGTTTCCAGTAAAAGGAGGAATAATCGCCCGCTGATCTCCGATCCGGAACCCTCCCTCGTCATCGCCCCCTTTTAATCCGAAGCCAAAAGAACTCACCCCGACACAGGATTCCGGATCCAACACCCCGGCCCGCATCTTTGCCGCGAGCGACCGCAGCCCACACGCCTCCGTGTAAGCGACGAGGGACTCACCCCCTTTCGCCTTCACCTCCGGTCGTCTCCGAAAGAGCCCCGCGACATTGACCCGTCCGTCTTCGACACGACTGAGCCCAATGTATCCCTCATCACCAAGATGCATCTCAAGGTCCGACTCCAGCTCGAAGTTCAACCAATGAGCCTTCAAGCCGAGCCACTCACTGCCCTTCTCCACGGCCCGCCCCGTCGCGCGAACAAGGCCTTCGTCATCAACCGAAGGCGAAGCCAAACGCTGCCCCTCATAAAATTCGCCGCCCAGTTCCTGAAACCGCCGCGAAAGTCGCTCATCGAGTCGATAGCGCGAGATTCCGCGGGCCGGGGAAGGAAGTGAGGCCGAAAAAAGCTGACGCCGTCGATCATACCACGAGGTGCTCACGAGTGACTCCGCATCCTCCAACGACTCGCGAATCCCGAGGGCATCAAGTGTCTCATCGCTCACTCCGGAGATGAACTCCCCACAGACCCGATGACGGGGAAAGGTTGACGCCTCGTAGATTTCCACCGGCACCTCACGGCGACGCAACCCAATCCCGAGCGCGAGACCGGCGAGACCTCCCCCTGCAATTTTGATCGGCTTCATTCTCCCTTTTTCCGCGCATCAAAGCGATAGCCACCGAGCCAGTGGACCGACTCGGTGATCATCCAATCCGGACCCAAGTCGAGGGACGCCTCCAACTCGCCAAGACCGAACCCCGCGCCGATGCTCACCTGCATATCATGACGGGTCACACCGTTCACGAAAGGAAAAAGAGCGTAGGCGAGGAATCGAAAGATCCGGTATCGAGCCGGTTCAGCAACCACGAGCCTGACAAACCTCTTTTCGAGCAGGCTACCCAATCGCTTCAGCGCGGGCTTCTCAAAATGATGAAGAAACAATACCGCGATACAGCCGGAAGATTCCCCGTCTCCTCCGGTCTCCAGCGCTTCGAAGAGATCGCCCTGAAGCCAGGCCCACGCCTCCGGCCAGCTAGCCGGTCGTGGCGAAAAATCAACCCCGGTGACGGTCAGCTTCTCGGCTCGGAATTCCGATGAAGCGCTAAGTCGGCCCTCCCCGGCTCCCAACTCAAACCATTCCTGGAGTCCTGAACCGAGGACCTGACGACGCACCCAGCGATAGTTTCCCATCAGGAAATTCACCTTGCGAAGGTCATGGCGCGCGCGCATCGCGTCCGGATCATCGTGCGGCAGCGAGTCAAGAATCTCAGGGATAACGAGGCGATCTTTCACAAAGCAGGATTACGGCTCGCTAGAAAGACTCGACTCAAACTCCGCGCGAATCTCAAGAAGCTCCTTAACTTTTTCGGGATGCTCACCGGTGACATTTTTTCGCTCACCGATGTCCTTTTTCAAGTTCACGAGGAAAAGTTTCTTATCTTCCGCCGTCAGCGGTTCGCAGTCTTCCGGGCATACCTCCTCCGATGTATTCCCTAGCAATTTCCAATCTCCCTGACGAACGACCCACTTGGATTTGTCGGGATTCCCCCCGAGACGCCAGTAGACTTCCTCATGCGGAGTCTCGTCGCCTTGCTCGATAACTCCGACAATGGACTGGCCATCGACAGGATGATCCTTCGGGATCGTCGCCCCGGTCCATTCAGCGAGGGTTGGATACCAATCCATCCCCGTCACGAGACCGTCTCGAACCTCGCCCTGGGGAATCCCGCCACCGGGCCAGCTCACAATCGAGGGAACCCGAATCCCGCCCTCGAACAAATTACCCTTGTGACCACGGTAGGGACCCGCCGAACCTCCGCCGCCGAAAGTGCGCTCCTCGACGGAGTGCCCGTGATCGGATTGAAAAATCACGATCGTGTTGTCGCGGAGACTGAGCGCCTCAAGATGGTCGATGAGTTCACCGAGAAGTTCATCCGTCGATGACATAAACGCCGCATATTTGTCGCGAGGGTGAGGGAGGTCGACATATTTTTCCCGCCATTTCGAAGTTCCCTGGAGCGGGTAATGCGGCCAGTTAATCGCCCAGTAAACGAAGAAAGGCTCCTCCTTGTTGACCTCAATAAAACCCTTCAACTCCTCGACCATCCGGTCCCCGAAAAATGCACCGTCCTCCCAGATCTCATTGCCGTTGCGCCAGAGATCATGCCGGTTCGGCCCCTGCCAGTAAAAAAAATGCGAGTAATTGTCAATGCAGCCCCCCATGTGCCCGTAGGAATAATCAAAGCCCTGAGCGTTCGGCATCGTTTCCGGGGTATAGCCGAGGTGCCACTTCCCAATATGCCCGGTCGCATAGCCGTTCGACTTGAAGAGCTCCGGAAGAAGAAATTTTGACCCCGGAAGGCCCTCATGACCGCGCTCGGAGGAAACGTTCCCCGGCACTCCGGCACGGGCCGGAATTTGACCGGTCAACAACCCGGCACGCGACGCCGAACAAATCGCGGAGGGAGCCAGCATTTGCGTGAACCTCACCCCGGTCGCCGCGAGTCCATCGATGTGCGGGGTCTCAATATCGGTCGAACCATAGCAGTTGGCATCCACCGAGCCCTGATCATCAGTGTAGACAATGATCACGTTCGGTTTCGCGGCGAAGGCCCCGGTTGAGAGAAAACAAATCGCGAAGAGAAAAATAAAACGGACCATCACCTAAGGAGCGGCGGGATCACCGCTTTCGCAATCCGGAAGAGAAACGGAATGACGGGAATTCCCACAAGCGGACACTGGCGCACTTCCTTCCCTAAGATTACAGTCGCTCATGCCCGAACCCCTGACCGAGGATGAAAAGTGGATGCGCGAAGCTCTCAGCGAAGCCGCACAGGGACTCGGTCTCACGAGCCCGAACCCGCCTGTTGGAGCAGTCATCGTCCGCGATGGAGCGGAACTCGGCAGGGGCTGGCACCAGTGTGCCGGCGAAGCTCACGCGGAGGTGAACGCGATCGCTGACGCCCGGACACGGCATGGAGCCGATGCCTGCCACGGCGCCACGATCTACGTGACCCTCGAACCGTGTTCCACCCACGGTCGCACGCCGCCCTGCGTTGCCGCCATTCTCAACGCCGGATTTTCCAGGGTTGTCATCGCCTCGACCGATCCGAATCCGGATCATGTCGGCGCAGGCTTCGAGACCTTGCGGAATGCAGGGATCGAGGTCGCGACAGGCATTCTTGAAAACGAGGGCGATGAGCTCATTCGTTTTTTCGCAAAACGCATCACGACCGGCCTTCCCTGGGTCATCGCCAAGACCGCCGCGACCCTTGACGGGCGCACCACCCCCGGCCCGGGAGAAAGCCAGTGGATCTCCAGCGACGCCTCGCGTGACGATGTTCAAAAATGGCGACGCAGATGTGATGCGATCATGATCGGGGGCGAGACCTTCCGGATCGATAATCCCTCCCTGACCCTGCGCGGTGCCTACGCAGAAGGACGCACTCAGCCGCTCCGCGTCATTTTCACTTCGGATGACCTCCTTCCGAAAACCCATCATCTTTTCACCGACGAGCACAAAGACCGCACCCGCGTCCACTGGTCGCAGTCACTCGAAGAATCACTCCGTTCCCTCGCCGATGAAGGTGTCAGCGGGGTCATGCTCGAATCAGGTGGCCGCCTCCTCGCGCACGCCATCAAGCTCGGCCTCGTCGATGAGTTGATCCTTTATCTCGCCCCGAGGCTCGGCGGAGGAAAAACCCGACTTTTACCCATCGATGGAATCACCGCGGAGCTGTCCGATATCGAAGTGGCTAAGATCGGACCCGACATCCGATTGCGCGGTTTTTTCCCCGATCCGAATTAAATCTCAATAAACTCCGATCCGCGGGCGTCGAAACGGAATCCCCTGACCTTCTTTTGAGTGTCAGGAATGAAAGATGCTGTTCGAATTATTTTCAATTACAGAATACACTTCAAATACAATCCCTTTCAACTGATGTCCCGATTCGTTTCAATCTTCCTCATCGCTCTCTCCTTTCCCGTTACCCTGAGGTCCGAGGACGAAACTTTCTCGCCCGGGCCGCTCAACGACTCGATCGCCTTTCTCGCCGGGATAGACTTCCCTCACCAGGGAGATCACCCACTGACTTCCTCAGCTTCCTGGACCAGTCACAAGGCATCACTCGACAAGGATTTCAAAAGCCATCAGGAGCGCGTTCTTTTCCCGATGACGACCTGGTCAAACGCGAGCCTGACACAGGAACTCGTCAATGGCTCAACCGTTCGCTACCTCTTCAGCGGACCGGATTTTCTCCACGCCTACCACATGTTCCCAAGTGCCGACACCTTCATCATGTGTGGCCTTGAGCCGGTCGGAGAAGTCCCTGATCTCAGCGAACTGACCCCTGACAATGCCGCCAAAGCGCTTGGCGAGGTCCGCAACGCTCTCGGGGAAATCATCAACCTGAGCTTCTTCCGGACGAAAGACATGAAAGATGACCTCCAGTTCGCAACCTTCCGCGGCACGACGCCCATCATCCTCACTTTCCTCGCCCGCTCCGGGCAATACATCAAAGGGATTGAGTTTCTTGACCTGAATAAAGACGGGACGATCACTTCCCAAGGTCTCGACTCGAAGGATGCTGACGGCGTCAAAATTGACTTCGGGCCGCAACGTCTTCAACAAACCAAAACCGTTTACTACTTTTCCTCCGACCTCTCTGACGGCGGCTTTGAGTCATCGGGATTCAAAACCTGGCTGGAAACTCAACCCAAAGGGAACGCTTACCTTAAAGCAGCCTCTTTTCTCATGCACGACAGTTGGTTTGGAAAAGTCCGCCACCACCTCCTCGAATACAGCGATCAAATCGTTCAGGACGACTCCGGGATTCCTTTCAAATATTTCAAAGCCGACGAGTGGTATGCCGATCTCTACGGCGTCTACACCGGCCCCATCGAACTCTTCGCCGAATACCCACAACCCGGACTGCGGGCCGCGTATCAAAGCCGCAAGAAACCGCTCGATTTCGGGACGGGTTACAAATGGAGAAAAGGGGAGTCCAATTTAATGCGTTTTCTGAGACAGGACGCTTTGCCGGAAGAGCCCGCGATCGCGCCTGAGCCCCCGGCCGACCCCACTCCCGAAACCGAACCGGCTCCCGAAACGGAGACCCCTACTCCTGCGGAGACGGCCCCGGAGGCTTAAAGAAATTTTTGAAGATCGGGCGAACCGTTCGCGGCGTCTCGGCCTCCGGTTCTGTCATCGCCTCAGGAATTCCCACGCCCGCGAAGAGTATTTTCAAAAACTCAAAGTCCCGGAAATCGCGCCCCGACTTTCCATGATGAACCACGATAAGGTCCATCGACGGCACGAGGTAAAGCCGCTGGAAAGTGGACCCTAACGAAACAATTAAATCACGCGGCGCATGGTTGGAGATGACGGCACCCCGCCAGTCTTCCGGAAGGGGATCGATCTCCAACTCCTCCTCGACATCGACCTCGCGCGCCCCGGCTCGCCCGGCGTTTCCATTGACCCAGAAACAGAGGCCGAAGGCAGGATTAATCCCCGTTCCCTGAAAGCACTGACGAAGATTGTCCGTCTTCACGATTTGTTTTGTGCCAGCGCGCCCCCCGGCGTTGATCATTTCTCCGAGCTTGATCCATTCCTGCCCGGTCATGTACATGCCCGCCGACGGAACGGGGTTTCCCTGCGCATCTTCGCGCCAGCGGGAGACCTGAATCCCGAGCGGGCGAAGGAGTTCCTTCATCAAATAATCCTCGTAGCGAATGCCCTTCTTTTTCAATTTCCTCCGCAGAATTTCACAAAAAATATTCATGTTTCCAGGGCCATAAATGAAGCTTTTTCCCCGCTCCCGCGTCGCCTTCAACCCGACCGCCCGGCTGATTTTGTCCTCGGACCCGCGTCCGTAAATTTCCTCAAATCCCGTCTCTAATCCCGAAGTGAAATTCAGAGTCTCCCGAATCGTAATCTGACTCTTCGCCGGATCATCACGCCACTCAGCAATCGTCTCCGCAACGCGATCATCGAGATCGAAGAGACCATCCTCCTCAGCGATCACAGCAAGGACACCGAAGAATGACTTCGTCCCCGAATAGATGTGGAGCGGTTCACCTTTCGTGTAACCGTTATAGTATTTTTCAAATCGCAGGTTTCCACCCTCCTGCACGATCATGGCCCGTCCGCTATGACTGGCCGAATACCGCTGCGCCGCCTCAATCGACTCCGCCAAAAGCTGAGCATGAAGGCTGGAAGCAGAAAAGAGCATCGCGAGGAGAAGAACGAAGCAACGGGCGGGAAGCATCGCGAAAGATGCGCTTAGGAAGAGACGCGGTCAACTGAACAGGATCAGGTCCCCGACCAAAGAGAGTTAAGTCTACAAGCAATGGGGAATGGTCCGAATTCAGGTTTCCTAGAAAGGGCGGAATCGAGGTTTTGAACCACACTCGGAGCCCGATTCCTAACTCTCAGCAGGGATAGCGATAAATTAATCCTTTCGCGCCGGGGGATCACCGCTTTGATCCCCCGGAATCAAGATTCCCTCGGCCGAAAATTCTTTTCGTGCGTCACGGACCCGCTTCATCGGGTCCTTCTGTTTTGCCACGGTCTCGACGGCGACTTGGCTTAATGCCTAGTCCTGCTCTTGATCCGACATGCCGGAACCTACCTCCGCCAGCGTTCTTGCACAGCCGGCTTTTCAATCACCTTGCGCCGTATGAGACCGGCAGCGGAAAGGTATTTCCGATTTGTCGATAAGCGGCGGCACAGTAGCGACGGCGGTCTAAATGCCCCCTGAACTCATGCCTTAGTTTGCTGCGGTATTGATGGATTTCGGCGGTAGCTTCATGGGATTCGAGATAGAACTCTCACGCATGGGCAGCTCTGGTTTGGACTAAATTGAACCCCGAATGAAAACTTTCCATCTCAATTCAACGGTCAATTCATTTGCAATGGCTCGAAATCTGCGGATTCATGCGGGAGATGGAAGAGAACCCTTTTCGAGAGGCTGACTTAAGCCTCCGCAATCACCCTGAGTCCTGTGTCCTTGTTATCTTCGGGGCGACCGGTGATCTCACGCACCGCAAGCTGATCCCGGCACTCTACAATCTCGCCGCTGACGGGGATCTCCCCGCCGGACTTCGCGTCGTCGGTTTTGCCCGCCGCGAAAAGTCGGACGAAGAGTTTCGCGAAGGCCTCAAGGAACTGAACAAGCAGGTTTCGCGTCAGGGTCACAATGACGATCTCTGGGAGCAGTTCTCTCAGAGCATTACGTATCACCAAAGCACCTTTACCGATGCGGATGGCTACGCGTCGCTGAAGACCCGTCTCGACGAGATGGAAGCCGACGGCGCGAGCCCGAATCGACTTTTTTACATCGCTTCCGCACCGGAATTTTTCGATGACATCCTTCTCCATCTCAAGGGGGCGACGCTGAATGAATCGAAGACAGGTTGGTGTCGTGCCGTTGTTGAGAAGCCTTTCGGAACCGACCTCGCGACGGCTCAGCATTTGAACGAAGTCGTGAATCAGACTTTTGAGGAGAAAGACACTTACCGGATCGATCACTACCTCGGGAAAGAGACGGCGCAGAACATCATGGTGCTGCGCTTTGCGAATCAGTTTTTTGAAGTGCTGTGGAACAATCGCTTTATTGATCATGTCCAGATCACCTGCGCCGAACCGCTTGGGATGGAAGGTGGACGTGGTGGCTACTACGACACTGCGGGCGCCCTGCGCGACATGGTGCAGAACCACCTTTTGCAGCTCCTGAGTCTCATTGCGATGGAGCCACCGGCCGATCTCTCTGCCGACGGAGTTCGTGATGAAAAGGTCAAAGTGATGAAGTCACTTCGCGCGTTCAAAGACTCTGACGATGTCGCGAGAAGTGTCGTCCGCGCTCAATACACAGCCGGCACCGTCGATGGTGAGGAAAAGGTTGGCTATCGCCGCGAGGACCGCGTCAACCCCGGTTCGATGACGGAGAGTTTTGTCGCGCTGAAGATCATGATCGATAACTGGCGCTGGGAAGGCGTGCCTTTCTACATGCGGATGGGCAAACGTCTCCCGAAAAAAGGCACCGAGATTTCAATCCACTACAAGCAGGCTCCCAATGTACTTTTTAACGCGGCCGCAGGCGCAGAGGCAATGCCGGGCAATGTTCTCGTGATCCGGATTCAGCCGAATGAAGGCATCTCTCTCGGGATGCGTTCGAAGCGTCCCGGCCCTGCTGCGACTCTGCAGCCGGTGAAGATGGATTTCCGCTATCAGACTAGTTTTGGAAAGAGCAGCCCGGAAGCCTACGAGCGACTTCTCCTCGATGCGATGGCGGGCGACGCGACCTTGTTTGCGCGGAAGGACGAGGTCGAAAATGCATGGCGCTATGTCGACCAGATCGAGGATGCATGGCACAAGTCGCCGAACCCTCCCAAGATGGCCGAGTATCCGGCAGGATCGTGGGGGCCGAAGGAGGCTGATGAGTTGTTGGAGCAGGATGGGCATGAGTGGCGTCGACTTTAGGTCGGTGATCAGTTCTCAGAGCGACGAGCATCAGCGGTCATGAGCGCCGATCAGCGTTTCTTTCCCCGCCGTGTCGCACTTTCTTTGGGAGTCACGAGTGTTTACCCGATTGCTGGTGAACCCGTTTTTCACAACGACCTCTGCGTATAAATTCTGGAATTACTGGAATGCGAATTTGAGTTTATCTGGAAGTGCGTTCCCGTATCTGGGTTAAGGTCTCATCCGGAAATCTGACTCCCCTGATGCGTTTTTTCATTCCAGCTGCTGCGTTCCTGATCCTGGTGACTTCTGTCGATGCCAAGAATTTTGCCGGCGACATGTTTAACCTGGGGATTTGGAAACTGACGATTCCGATGGATGATGATGGGGACGGCGCGGCGGACGAAGTCACGATGCCGCTCCTGCGCTATTTTGAGGACCCGGAATTTTTCCACCTTTCCGAAACCGGAGATTCCGTTGTCTTTCGCGCCCGCTGCGGAGGAGCGACAACGAAGACTTCCAAGTATCCTCGCAGCGAACTGCGTGAACTGAACAAAGACGGCGAGACGAAGGCGAGCTGGAGCACGACGAGCGGGGTCCACAACATGACGATTGAGTTCGCGATCAACAAAGTGCCGAAGAAAAAGCAGCATGTCGTTGCCGCTCAGATTCATGACGAGGAAAATGACATCCTCATGGTTCGCCTTGAGGGAAAGAAACTTTTTCTGGAGCGGCACGAGGAAGAGGACTTCATGCTTATCGAAGACTACAAGCTCGGCACCTTTGTTAAGCTCATGATCATCGCCGACAACGGTCGCATCCGTGCCTTCATTGGCGGCAGCCAGGTCATGGAGTGGAAAGTCGAAGCGGAAGGGCTCTACTTCAAAGTCGGCTGCTACACCCAGTCGAATCCTGAGAAAGGCGACAAGCCCGATGACTACGCCGAGACCGAGTTTCGCAGCGTCTATGTGATGCATAAGGGGTGACACCCGGTGGGCGAACGCTGAACATTGAACGTCCAACGCTCAACGTTGAAGTGCCCAGGCTTCAGGGTCTGAATTTTTCATTTAGGAGGAACAGCGCTGACGAGAGTCTTCACCCTTGAGCGTTCAAAGTTGAACGTTGAAAGTTAAGCGCACCACGCCGTAGGCTTCCTACGCCGAGACCAAGTTCCGCGGGGTCTACGTGATGCATAAGTAGCCCGGCTTTGCCGGGAACTTTCAACACCGAACGTCCAAATCTCAAGGTTCAAGGGAGGGAGGGTTGAATGTTGAGAGTTCAATGTTGGACGTTGAAAGTTAGGCAGACAGCGCCGTATCTTTCGCTCATGAACAGCAGCGCTCCTCTTGGCCAACTTTTACTGACCGGAGTTCCCGGGAAAGAACTCGATCCGGAAACGGCGAGGCGTTTTAAAAAGCTTCAGCCGGGCGGGTTTATTCTCTTCGGTCGCAATATTGAGTCGCCGGAGCAGCTTCGGAAGCTAATCGATGACTTGCGGGATCTGAGCGATATCGAGCCATTCATCACCATTGATCAGGAGGGGGGGCGTGTTTCGCGGCTGCGCCTTATCGGAAGTGAGCCGCCGAATGCGCAGCAGCTTCGCGAAAAGGGCGATCTCAAACTGATCACGAAGCATGGCCGTCTCACGGGGCAGATTCTGCGGATGTTTGGCTTCAATCTCGATCTCTGCCCGGTTCTGGATCTTTCCTTCGACGATGAGGCGGACAATTCGCTGAAAGGACGCTGCTGGGGAAAAACGACAGATGAGGTCATCAAGAATGCGTCGGTTTTCAATGCTGAGATGCGTAAAGAGGGGATCCTCAGCTCAGGGAAGCACTTTCCCGGCTATGCTTCGGCGGAGTGCGATCCGCACCACGAGCTTCCGATCATCAATAAGACGCTGGAGGAAATGGAGGAAACCGAGCTGCGACCTTTCCGCGCGCTTTTGCCCGACCTCGACAGCATCATGACCTGTCACTCGCATTATCCCTGCTGGGATGCGGATCGCCCGCGCTGGCCGGCTTCACTTTCGAAGAACATCATCGGGCAGTTTTTACGGAACCAACTCGCTTACGACGGCCTCGTCATGACGGACGATCTCGACATGGGGGCGATTCTCAATGAGGTCACTTTTGAAGAAACGATCACGGCGTGCATCGAGGCGGGCAACGACCTTGCGATGATCTGTCACCGCGTCGAGCTCGTCGAAGAGGCCGCAGAGGTCATGAAGACGCTGCCGAATCCGGTCGTCGATGATGCGTTGCGTCGCATCGAGAAGACAAAAATGAAGATGAAGCCGCCCTACGCGTGGTCGCTGGAGCGGTTTGAGGAGATCGACAGCCAGATCTGGGATCTTCGCGTCGAGACGCTGGGCGAAGAACGGGCGGAAGAACTCTCGGTTGAAGACGGCAAGCGCTCCCCGGTGGAATTGTATTAGGTGTCTGTTTGCGCCCCCTTTTCGCGTGGGCAAAAAGGGCATCTTTCTGTTTCCGATGGCACAGATCAGGCGTATTGACGGCCTAACATGAATCGACTCTTAACCATTGCTTCTCTTAGCCTTGTATCTTTGGCGTCTGCCGATGACACCGCCGAGGAGACTTTCATCCCGAATTTTGCGATTGGCGGGAGCTACTTCAGCTGGACGGGTGATGCCGATTTTTCCAACGGGGCCGGCTCGCTTTCTCAGTACGAATTCGGCGTTGAGGCAAATGCACCGATCGTGATGCGCGACACCTTTCGCATCACCGCCGGAGTTCAGTATCGCTTCAATAATCTTACCTTTTCAGGCGCGCCGCTGCCTCTTGCCAACAATTCTTTCGATCTTCATCGGGTTGATGTTCCTTTCAATTTCTGGAAAGATTTCAACCGGAAGTGGAAAATGTGGGTTCGTCTTCAGCCGGGTTTTTATTCCGATTTTGAGACGATGACTTCAGATGATTTCATCCTCACTTCGTTGGCGCTGCTCTCGTATCAGCTCAACGAGACCACGAAAGTCGCGTTTGGTGCCTTCTACTCACGCGACCTTGGCGAAGAGCGCGTCCTTCCTGCCATCGGCGTTATTTTCGAGCCGAATGCACACTGGTCGCTGGCATTGACGTTCCCGAGAATCGAGCTCGCCTACGCGCCTGCTGACGATTGGCTTTTCACGGGGCGTGCTGTTCTCAGCGGTGCCGGCTGGAACATCACTGACCCTGCGGGTGGCGTCGAGGATGTCGATCTGAATTACAAGAGCGTTCGCGTCGGAGTGGGTGCAGAGCACAATTTCGCAGGCCCCTGGTGGGGTTACCTTGATGCCGGCGTCCAGCTTGCGCAGGAAATTGAGATTGAAGGAGCAAACTACAATTTCCAGCAGGATCTTGACACCGCAGTCTTCGCGACGGGTGGGGTGAAGGTCCGCTTCTAAAGCTTTGATCTCTTCTTAATCGTCGATGACGGCGGTCTCGTTGCCCGCTGAGACGATGACCCGGTGCGGGTAGGGAATTTCAATGCCCTCTTCCTCAAGCCCCTTTTTAAGGTCGGCTAAAATGGCGTTTCTCATCGCAATCCAGTCATCTTTCTCGTGCCAGACCCCGAACTTAAAGCTGAGCTCCGACTCGCCGAATCCGGTGAAACTGATCAGAGGTTTGGGCTCGTCGAGGACGAACGGATTGTCAGCCGCCACTCTCCGGAGGACTGAAAAAACATGCTCGGGATCTGACTTATAAGCAACGCCGAAGAGAATATCGAAGCGTCTTACGGGATGCTTCGTGATATTCACCAGTTCAGATTTCACAAGGGTTTCGTTGGGGAATCTGACGGAAAGGTTGTCGAGAGTTCGCAAAGTCAGGCTGAGAAGGTCGATCGATTCCACGACCCCTTTGCGCCCCGCGATGACGATGACATCGCCCACCTGAAAGGGCTTTTCCCAGATGAGAAACAATCCACTGATCATGTTGGAGAGACTGGTTTGCGCAGCAAAACCGATTGCGATGCCTGCAATTCCCGCGGCGCCGAGGAGAGCCGTCAGTTTGAAGCCGAACTGCTGAAGAATTGTAATAATGACAATCGCAGTCACGGTGTAGGTGATTGCCTTCCGAATTACGAGGAGCGCCTGGGGCGAAAGCTTTCGGCTCCAGGGGCGAATGGCGGCCCGCAGGACCATGCTGATGACAAGGCCGACGAGGATGGCGACAAGGCTCGCGATCACAGGGCCTGACCAGCTCATGACGAGCTGCACGAGAGGATCAAGGTTCTCCAACACGGTTTGGTTCACTGACATGGCAAATTTGAATTCCGCTTTCTAGCTGCTCCCCAGAGCGGTCTTCAGTTGATTAAAGGTTTTCAAAAATAGACGGCTGTGGGGAGGGACAACGCGGGGGCTCAGTTTCATCGTCGCGTCGGGATCCACTGAGGGAGCGCCTGAACCATAGGAGACCTGACTTGTTTCGTAAACGGACTCCTTTTTTACGTAGACCTCATTCGTCCATAGGTTTTCGCGGCCGTTGAGTAATTGGAGATGTTCGACGTGAATGCAGATGCGCTCAATGGGGAGTGGGCTGTTAGTCTTGTTAGTGACTTTGAGAGGGCATAGTGCCCGGTATTTGTTCGCGGCGATTTCACGAAAGTCGCGAACGGCTTCGGTCGAGGATGAATAGCAGGCCTCTCCCTCCTGGGGTGATCCGAACCAGGTCTTGGAAAGACGGCGGAGGGGGAGAGTCGTGAGAGGGATGGAGGAGGCTCCTGATCCGGCAATTAATTCGATTCCGAGGGGGATTCCGCAGACGAAACTGGCCTCGCATTGAGGGGGGACGATGACCGGGGAGCCGGGGTAGGAGATAATCGGCCGATCCGGGAAACGGGGCTCAATTCTGAGGTCGGTTTGGTCGTCGTCGAATGCATATCTGATGTGGCCCGACTCTTCCGGCTCCGCGCTGATTTCAGCGAGGGAATATCGATCTTCGAATTCCGCGCCCTGCTTGATTTTATGCCAGACTCTCCACTCTCCCTCGCGCCGCTGAACCCAAAGGTCGAGGAGACTGATTTGCCAGTGGCGCGTTTCGCCGAGCGGAATAGTGACCGTTTCCCAAAAAGTGGACATACAAAAGTTGGAGAGAGTGGAAATCGTGACTATCGCCTGACGTCTGGCAACGGATCCTGGCAGCACAATTTCGCAACAGGGTTAAATGGGTGAGTGAATAGGGTCAACTTAACTCGGAGCGGGCAGCCGGTTCTCCGCCACCGTTTTTTCCGAATTGTATTATCTTTAGTGTAGTCTCTGCCTTGAGCATCGCCGTGTTCCGTTGGAAGCCCCCTAATTAAACGCTTCCGAGATCGCTCGCGCTGAAATTCTCAGTTTGAGGGTTCCCCGAATACTAATGCAAAAGAAGCCGAAGCTCTCCAAAATCCCGAGCGAGCTCGGTAACTAAATTGAGAATTTCATTCCGCAACCCTGACGGGCGAGCCAGGGCCTTCGGGCGGCTCTCAATCGCTCTCTGAATCTTCTCATCAGACCAGCCCTTCTTGCAATATTTCTTAAACAGTTTGGTTCATCTTTCTGGAAATCACTTAAGAAACGGTGGAAGTCGCAAGAGCAACCGCGCGACGTCACTGCGGTTGACACCCAAGCCGAAGGCGTATGGACAGTAAGAAATTGATTTCGATGCTCCGTAAAGTGAATGTCGCGGCGAAGTTAATTTAGAACATCTGGAACCGTCTTCCGGGGAGGCCTGATGGTTAGGAAGTGGCACATTGTTCCGGGGCGGTCACCGCTGGTTCAAACCCTGCAAAAGCCAAGCGCAGGTACCGGGAAATCTCTTACAGACCCCGGCGTCCTGCATAAACTCCAGGGCTCAACATTTTTTTAACGTCATCCACTGACATGTCGGCATTGGCGTGATAACCAGCCTGTTGACCCACGCCCTCCGCGACGGCCGCGTTAGTCACGGCGTTGTCACCAAAGCTTTTACGTGCAAACCGTGACTCCTTCGTCGGAATGCCTATGATTTTTTCAGCAAATTTTTTGAACTGGCTAGAATCCTCAGTTTCAGCTTTGAAAACTTGGCGACTCATGTCGAATTGAGAATCGGATTCCGGGGCAGTACGTTCAAAATTAGTCGGGTTTCGTGTGCTTCGAAAATCCTGAACCCTAAGATACTCTGGCGTATCGAATTCCTTCAGAGATTGATTCTTCTCCCCAAGTTTAGCCATTTTATTCCCCACCTCTCCTTTGAAGCCTTTTGGCGTTCTTCCAGAATATAGATCGGGATTATCAGCAACAATTGAACCGTCTTCCCCAATGGAAAATCCCTTCTCAGCAAATTTTGACCGCATCTCATCCTCGTCGTTGTCGTCCGCAAAGCTCACCGTAGACTTCTTAACAGTGACAGTGCGTGTCGTGCACTGACAGAATAGAAAGAGGACCGCAGCAGCGAAGAGAATTCTCATCGCGATGCTCGCGAGGGGATGACGGGGGGTTACCATGAGTTGGTATATTCTACCATTTCCCGCCCTTCGGCAAGAGCATTGCGCCAATCCCGGAGGAGGGCGAGGCGCCCCGTGCTAAGGTTGACCCCGGCGAGGCGTCCTTCCCATTCGTCCAATTTCCCCCATTCGTGGTAAAGTTTCATCATGAGGCGGAGATCAACCTGGATCGTTTTTTGCACGACCCGTTTCATGACGGACTCAGCCACTTCGAACTGTCTTTCTTCGATTAAGAATGACACATAATCTTCGAGGAATGCCTGGTGGTTCCAGTGGTAGCTGGCGGCGACATCGTGGTAACGGGCAAAGAGACGGGCGGCGAGATCACGTTCTCCAAGTCGGGCGAAAAGGCCGGGGAGGCGATAGCGCGTGCTCAAAGTGGGGAACCAGGAATCCAGTCCGGCCTGATGGAAAAGGTCCGACTGCGCCTCACGCATCAGCGTTTGATGCACCTCGAGAATTCGGTCGCGGTCTCCGATGCGATGAAAGAACAGGATCTGTCGAACCGGTTCGTGCGGAAAGAATTTCGTCCCCGCGAAAGTGGAGGCATCGACCCAAGTCTTTGCAACGGTGATCCCTCTCTCACCAAAGGCAGGCAGGGTTTCGAGGATCCGGTCACGAATCAGGTCGGGTGCATCCGTGAGCAGGGCTACGGTGTCACTCTCGAAGTCTCCGCCGAAGTAGGCACGGAGCAACTCTCTGAGCCACGTCGAAGTCTCACTCGTGGGAACGGTCTCAAAAAGAGTGGCCCACTCATTCGTCGCGATCTCCTGTCTGACGATCCATTCGACAAAGTGAGCAGCGTTCGACCAGGGGAGCGAGTCATCGATTTCCTTCTCATCGATTTCATATTCGAAGTCTTGAAAGTAGGATTCCCATTCTGCCGCCAGTTCCTTCGGGCTCAGGCCGAGTTCCGTTTTCAGCCAGATGAGTTGGGAGGAAATCGCAGCGCGGTGGACGCGATTTGAAGTGTGGCGACGGAGCAATGTCAGAATCCCGAGGGCTTCTTCCGTGGCACCGGCGCGAAAGGTTGCTTCGGCGAGGGTTCTCGTCAGCGAGACGGGATGATTTTCGAGACTCTCGCGGGCGAGAGTGACAACGGCGGCGGGATCTTTCCATCCCAGTTTTTCGTGGAGTTCGGCGGAGCGAAGAAGCGCTTTCCGGTCATAGCTGGGTTCGGAACCGTCGCGCTGCATGGCATCGATCCACTCAAGGGCTTCCACGGGTCGGTTCTGCGATTCAAGAACGCTTGCCCCGAGAAGGAGTTGCGGGGTGGTGATTGATGCTTCGTTGCGGAAATGGGTCAAGAGACGGAGGAGCGCATCGTCATGCCCCATGAGTCGGTAGGCTTCGACGAGCGCCGCCTGATAGGGCAAATGCGAGCGGCTTGAAACGGGTGGTGCACCCTTGGCACCAGTCGGGGCGCGCCCCAGCGAAATGAGTCGCTCCAGGTCACGGTTCATGAGCAGGAAAACGGCGTGCTGTTCCGCGAGATATTCAGCGGTAAGACCCGGAGGGGCGGGAAACTCGCGGGCATTGATCTGATTGATGACTTTCAGGGCCGGCTCCGGCTCGAGTGCTTCGAGGCATGATTCGAAGACCCCCTGGAGTGGTGCGTAATCTCGAGTCAGCCTCATTGCCTCGATGAGGTAGACGGGAATCGCTTCGCGATGGAATCCGCGATTGCCGAGCGCGCGGGCGAGTTCCAGTCCGCTATCCGGTTCCAGAAAGAGCCGATGCATTTCATCGATGAGCGCCTCCCTTTCCCGAAAACCGAGCCATTCGAATCCCAGTAATTTCCGGTCGATCTCAAATTGCTCGAACTCAGCGATGACGGTTTCATCGGTGGGGACAGTGCGGTGATTACCATGGAAGGCGGCAAGGACCGCGTTCCGGTTGTCTTCTCGAATCGGGATTCGCTCGGTATAAAATTCGAGAACCTGCCGCATTAGTTGCCAGCTTTGGCTTTGGTTGTGACGCACCTGATCGGGGTCCGGATGAGAGGGGCGAATCACATCGAGCTGCCGCTGCACGAGGCGGCCAATCGCATCGGTCGCCTCATCAAAGTCGCGCCCCGCGAGCTCGATCAACGTTTCGCGTTCCAGCTCGTCGGACGGCGTCATGAGTCCCCCGGGATCAGGCTGCTGCTCCAGCGCTCGAAGGAGTTCTCTCCTTGCCGCGTCATCATCGAGAAGACTTAGCTTCTCGGTTAAAGCGAGGAGGAAGGAGCCGGAAGCCCCCGAGCCGGAGCGGGCCCGCATCGTGCCGAGCGATTGATCGAGGAAGCGCTCGCGGGCCTCGGGGTGCCCGGACCAGCCCGCGACCTGAGAAAGCGCGACAAGAAAGCTCCCGTGTTCAGCGAGGGTTTCTTCGGCAAAGCCTCGCCCGATTTGGTAGGCGGTTTCATAGTCACCGGATTCTCGTAACTCCGAGAAAAGGTGAGTCGCGACAGTCCCGGGGGTTTCCAGCGCCGAGAGGGAATCGAGAACAAAACCTTGATCCCGAAGCGGGTCGAGCGGCGCATCTTTGAGGAGGAGCAGCCCTGCCATCGTGACATACCACGAGCGAGGCGGCTGTCCTTCGTCCTGCTTCGGAGCAGGGGCGACCCACGCGAGGAGATCACTCGTGCTGCCGGCGAGGAGGAGGCAATAGGCTCGCGTGAAAAGTTCGTAGTGTCCTTCCGGTTCGGCGAGTTCTTTCAGAAGGAGGCCGAAGGCATGATGATTGCCGACGTGTCGCGCTGCCCAGAGCCTATCGATCAAAGGAATTGAAGGGTCGAGCCAGCTTCGAAGCCATTCACCGCCTTGGCCCCGGGCGGAGGCAAGAGCGCCGGCTTCCTCAAGAGCGCGCAGCCGGATTAAATGGGGAGCGGAGGGCTGATGCTGAAATTCCGGATGGGGATCCTGGAGGGCTTCGGCAATGTCGTCCTGCATCTCGCCGCCGAGGAAGAAGGGATAGGATTCGACGGTGAAAACAAAAGGGTCAAGCTCGGCCCCGGGCGCATCACGATCCTCTCTCGGCAGGGTCGCGACCCGAAGGAGTGGCAGCGTCCTTTCCTCAAAACCGGGCGGGTATTCCACCTTTGACGTTTCTTCGAGAATCGACTCGAAAACCTCTGCGGCTTTCTCATTTTCTCCCCGATCTACGAGGATGAGGCCAAGCTGAAGGCGTGCGTCGAGATCCCAACTCTTGAGTTCCACGGTCTTGGCAAGCGCTCGCGAAGCGGCTTCCCAGCGACCGTCGGCGAGATAGTGCTCTGAGAGTTCGGTAAGAAAATCAGGATCGCGGCCGAATCGATTTTCGAGTCGCGAACGGAGGCGGTCGGCTTCGCCCACCCGAAGGTCCTTTTCCAGCATGTCGATGAGGGTGAGCCAGTTTTCGAGCTGCTCCCCATCTTCTCTCGCGAGAAGCTGGCGGCGATAGTAGATCGCAGAATCGAGATCACCGAGTTGATCGGCGAGATCGCCGAGCTCGTTGAGGAGGCCATCATCCTGTCCCGACATGTAGTAGGCTTTTTTCATCGCCTCGAAGGCTTCGACCTCATTCCCGGCGGCGCGGTGGATGCGGGCGAGCGCTTCGGGGTAGAAGCGGTCAAAGGGACTCTGTTGCGCGAGTTCCCGATACTTCCCGAGAAGCCATTCGAGGAGAAAATGGGAGCGGGCCGTTGTCAGTTGCGTGTCGAGTTGTTTGCGTCGCTGCAGGGCATCGGTCTCCTTTTCGATGAGAGCGAGTTGCGCTTCGAGGGCTCCTTCCGGATTGCCGGTTTCGATCAGGGTCGTCGAGAGCTGCTTCACGATGCGTCTCTTTTCGAAGACATTGGCCTCCCGGTAGGCCTTTTCCCAAACCTCGACCTGGCGGGAGGAACTGCCCTGACGTTGATACACTTTCGCAAGAGTATTGAGCGTGTTGAGCGAGACATCGGGCTTCGCCGCGATCCGCTTCAGTTCCCGAATCGCTTCATCTTCAAACCCAAGCTCGAAACGCATCTCGGCCCGTTTCTGGAGATACTCGTCTTCGTTATCCGGATCGATTTCCGCCAGCGTCGTGAGGTGCCTGACCATGAGGGTGGGGCGCTCGTTCTGGATCGCGAGTTCGAGAAGCATTTTTTCGACTTCGAGAATCGGCTGGCCCGCTTCTGCCGTGGCTTTCGTGAGTTGCTCGTAGCATTCCTGATTGTCTTGCAGCTTCATGGCCCACCACGCCGCCCGGTAGCGGTTCGGGGCGGTCGGCATACTCTTCGCGCTGGTCTTGATCGTTTCGTAGTAATCGAGAAGCTCGGCGGGCGGCGGTTCGTCCCCCGAACGCCCGATCTGCGAAGCGGCAGCGGCGAGTCGTCGATACTGGGCGAGACTCTGGATTTTCCCGTTTTGAAGAACGCTGCTATCGTCGGTCATTTTCGGTTCCGTCGAAAAGTGACCGCGCATGAGACTGAAGAGACGTTGATCGAGATCGCCGCGGTTCTCGTAGGCCTCCTCCTTTTGCCAGAGCGATTCGAGCAGGGCGATAGCCTCTTCAATTTGGCCCGACTCAACGAGGAGATCGGCCCGCATCGTGAGATACTCCTGCTTTTCGGGGGTCAGCTCGATCGCTTCTTCGAGGAAGGCGAGGGCGCGGGACACCTCATCGAGTTCCCGCAGCACGATAGAGACCTGGTAGAGCCGCCGCGACCGCTCGATCGTGCTCTCGCCGGCTCCCTCGACAAAATTATCGAGGGCTTCGAGCGCTTGATTAGTCCGGCCCCGCTCGTTCAGGAATCGCGCCAGTTCTGCCGGGGCGGAGGCACCATTGCCGGACGCCACCGCATCATCGAAGGAATCGCGAAGGAGTTTCTCAACCAGCTCATCGAGGTAGTTTTCCCGGGCAAAAGCAACGATTTCCCCGACTTCGTCTTTATCGGGGCTTTGTTCTTCGAGGTAATCTTCGACGATTTCACGTGCAAGAACACGGTCCTCGTCGTTCAAAGCAATTTGGGCGCGGAGGAGGATCAAATGCAGCGGGACCGATGCCTGATCGGTCAGCGCGGTTTCCAGTGTTGCTGCCGCTGCCTCGTAGCGATCATTTCGCATCTGAATGCGGGTAAGACGCAGCCGGTAATCGAGGTCAGCCGGCAGCAGGGCGACGAGCTTCGCGATCGTCTTTTCCTCGTCCTCGGGGCTGGCCGTGAGACGGTAAAACTCGGCGAGATCGAAGAGTGATTGCTCAGTTGGATTTTCATCCCCGACCCGTTCAGAGAGCGTGGCTTCCAGATCAGGCAACCGCTCGAAGCGCTCGTGAATCTGGACGAGTTGCGAAAAGAGAGCGGCGTAGTCGTGGTTCTTAAAATGGAGAAGAGAGAGACCGCGGGTGGCCGAGGTAACGGCCCCGTCGAAGTCGCTGATGAATTCATAGAGAGTCGTGAGCTCAAGGAGCGCGTCCAACTGCTCGCGGGGAGATCCGGATTCAGCGAGCGAGGTGAGAATCTCAAGAGCGGCATCGGTTTCCCCGGCCTCTAGGAGCTGGCTCACGATCTGGTTTCGCAGAGAGTCATTGCCAGGGTAGGCGTTGAGGAGAGACTTCCAGATCGCAAGGGCCTCGGCCGACTGATCCCGCATCCGGTGAAGGGCGGCGGCGCGGAGGCGAAACGCCACTCCCTCCTCATCGGTGACGGGGACGACTTCGGCGAGCTGAGTGTAGAGCGAGAGAGCTCTGCTGGAGCGCTCCTGGAGGTCGGCTATTTCAGCGGAGGCGCGGAGGGCGTGAGGATTGGCCGGATCGAGATCGAGGACCATTCCATAGGCCTCGCGGGCTCCGTCGATTTGATCGTTTTTCCGGAGGAGATGGGCGTGGATCAGGGTCGGGACGAGGGCCTTCGAGGCGGCCGCCTTTCCAATGTAATCAAGAAGGAGAGAGGTCTGGTCCTTTTTTTCGTAAAGCTCCCAGAGCAGATTGAGCACCTTCCCATATGACGGCTCTCCCTGGAGCAGCTTCAGATAATGGTTCGCAAGCCGGGTGTCGGTTTCTGTCCACGGGGCGGCGTTCGATTCGTCAGTCCCCACACCGGTGTTTTCCTGAGCGACAACGCCAAAAAGCCCGATCGCCAGGAGCAGCGCGGTGACCCGAAGTAGTTGACTGGAAATGAGAGTCTTCAATAGTCAACGGGAGAGAGGGCAAACCCGAACGCAACGGTAGGCGAGCCGCTCATTGACGTCAAATTTCCCCATCACCCCATGAGCATACGATTAACCCGCCTTCCAATCTACCAGGTCGATGCTTTTGCCGATGCCGTCTTCACGGGAAATCCGGCAGCAATTGTTCCCTTGGACGCTTGGTTGACCGATGAGATCATGCAGAAAATCGCGATGGAGAACCAGCTTTCCGAGACCGCATTTTTCGTTCGGACGGAGTCGGGCTTCGACCTGCGGTGGTTCACCCCCGTCTTCGAGGTCGATCTTTGTGGCCATGCCACACTCGCGGCGGCGCATGTGATTTTCAGCGAACTCGGAACTGCGGGGGAGGAGATCGTTTTTGAAACGAGGAGTGGTGTTTTGAAGGTTGAGAACGTTTCCGGGGGATATCGCATGGATTGCCCCGTCGATGAAATATCAGTCGTCTCAGACGATCAGGTTTCGTCCGCGCTCGGAATTTCCGTGGTTGAGCTTTACCGGGGAAAGGATGACTTCCTCGCCGTAGTCGCAAATGAAGGCGAGGTTCGCGCGCTGACCCCGGATTTTCGTCGTCTCGCGGAGCTCGATGCCCGCGGTGTGATCGTCACCGCGCGAGCCGATGCGGCGGATAATTGCGATTTTGTCTCCCGCTGTTTCTTTCCGAAATACGGGATCGATGAAGATCCCGTGACCGGTTCGGCCCACAAAACCATGGCTCCGTATTGGAGTGGAGAGCTCGGGCGCAGGAAATTGAGAGCTTTGCAGATTTCTCTCCGGGGCGGACAGGTAGGCTGCGAAGTAGTCGGCAGCCGTGTCGCGCTCAGTGGCAGCGCCGTGACCTTTCTGCGAGGTGAGATCGAAGTGCCGCACACCGTTTCTTGATCCTGGATGTTAGCTTGATGTTGCTTCTCCCCGATCAATCAGACGCCAATGCGGATCCACCGCCTTAGACTTCTCTTTATTCTCTGAAGCCTTTCCCTTTATCCGCCGGGGCGACGGGAGAATAGGGAAGATCAAGAAGGCAAAAAAATGGCGCGGGAGGTTTCCCTCCCGCGCCATCTTCGAAATTTGGTTCTGATTTGGTATCAGCCTTTCGCGAGGTAAGCCGCCGTGCTCTCGTGAGTTGCGCTCATCGCTTCGGAGCCTTTTTCCCAGTCCATTGGGCAGACTTCGCCGTTCTCTTCGAAATGCTGGAGGGCATCGACCATGCGAAGCGCTTCTTTGATTGAGCGACCTAGTGGAAGATTGTTCACGAGCTGGTGCTGGACGATGCCGTCCTTATCGATCAGGAAAAGACCACGGTAAGCGATGAGTTCTCCCTCGACGATCAGCTCGCCGAATTCGTCGATCGCGTAGTCGCCCACGAGGACATCGTAGTCTGCGGAAATCGTCTTGTTCGTGTCGGCAACGAGAGGGTAAGTCACCCCTTCGATCCCACCTTTAGCACGGGGAACCTGAAGCCATCCCCAATGGGACATCTCAGTGTCAGTCGAACACCCGACGATGGCGACATTGCGGCTTTCAAACTCAGCAAGGCTGTCTTGAAAGGCGTGAAGCTCGGTTGGGCAGACAAAAGTGAAATCTTTCGGGTAGAAAAAGAGGATCACATATTTTGACCCATGATACTGATCGAGAGAGAAATTATCAACGACCTGACCGTTGACCACGGCGTTCGCGTTGAATGAGGGGGCGGATTTTCCGACGAGTACTGACATGATAGTAGGTTTGCTAAATGAATTTGGTTTCGAGACGAAAAGTGATGGCTGTGGATTCTCAGTCAACTACGGATCGGCGTGGAATCTAGAGGCATATCGCCACTCTTCAATCTCCGCGCAGCCAAAAAACTTGACGGAAAACCGCAAGGAGTGTTTGTTCTGCTCGTCTAAAGTTGACCAATCCTATCAAGAATAGGTAAAATAACATGACTACACCCACAACAGAGCTGGAGGAATCCGGGCCGTCGGTCAGCGAGCTGGCTTCCAGAGCCGGGATCGCAGATCTCGCGGCGGAGGCGGCTCGTCTCGAGAGCGCCACCGCTGAGAATCGCGTGGCCTGGGGGCTTGAACATTTTGGAGGCTCCATTGCTCTGAGTTCCAGTTTTGGAGCACAATCTGCGGTTCTCCTGCACATGGTGACGAGTCAACGGCCTGATATTCCCGTGATTCTCGTCGATACTGGCTACCTCTTTGCTGAGACCTATCATTTTATCGACAGCCTCAGGGAGCGTTTGAATCTCAATTTGAAGGTCTATCGCAGTGACTATTCTCCCGCCTGGCAGGAGGCAAAATGGGGCAAGCTTTGGGAAGGTGGAATCGAAGGAATCGAGAAGTATAACCAGCTGAACAAGGTTGAGCCGATGAATAGAGCTCAAAAGGAACTTGGAATTCAGGCCACCATCGCCGGGATTCGCCGCCAACAGAGCAGCTCACGCGGCAACATTCCCGTCGTCGCCGGTCAGAAGGGCCTCCTCAAAGTGCATCCCATTATCGATTGGACCGACATGCAGATCGGCGAATATCTGACCTCAAACGACCTTCCTTATCATCCCCTCTGGGACGAAGGCTATGTTTCAATTGGAGATTGGCACACCTCGAAAAAGCTCACCGAAGGCATGACCGTCGAGGAAACCCGGTTCTTCGGTCTAAAGCGCGAGTGTGGACTCCATGAAGACATGGATTTTGTAATTTAGTTTTCGAGTGCAAATTCCCGCCATGAGTTCAAATCTCGATCACATCTACCCTGTCTTCGACAAAATGCTTCCCCGCGAGGCGAAGGAGGCGCTTCTCTCGCAGCGTGGCATGGTCGTCTGGATGTATGGACTGAGCGGCTCGGGAAAGAGCACGCTCGCAAATCTCCTCGAGCGTCAGTTGCATGCTGAGGGTCGCCTCGTGAAAGTGCTCGATGGCGACAACATCCGGTCCGGGCTCAACCAGAACCTGGGTTTCTCTGATGAAGACCGGAATGAAAACATTCGCCGTGTCTCAGAGGTCGCGAAGCTTTTTGTCGAATCGGGGATTATCACCATCGCCTCATTCATCACGCCAAACAACGAGCTGCGGAAATTGGCGCGCGAAGTTCTCGGCGATGCTGACCTGCTTGAAGTTTATGTGAAAGCCTCCTACGAAACCTGTGCTCAACGCGATCCCAAAGGTCTTTATGCCAAGGTCGAAGCAGGCGAGGTGAAGCAATTCACGGGAAAAGATTCCGGTTTCGAAGAGCCTGATCAGGCCGACCTCATCATTGACACTGAGGCTCACAGCGAAGACGAATGCCTCGCTCAATTGCGAGCCGCTGTCGCTGCCAAATCAACCTTGTCGAAAGACTAACAATTTATCATGGAAACAGAAAGAACCTCCTATCGGGTCAACCACCTCGCTCAGCTCGAGTCTGAAGCGATCTTCATTCTTCGTGAAACCGCGGCCCAATTTGAAAAGCCGGCGCTTCTTTTCTCCGGCGGAAAAGACTCTATCGTCATGGCGCATCTTGCCCGGAAAGCTTTTTACCCCGCGAGAATTCCTTTTCCCCTTGTTCACGTCGATACCGGTCACAACTTCGACGAAACGATTCAGTATCGTGATGATTACGCGAAAGAGATCGGCGCTGAACTTGTCGTCGGACTTGTTCAGGACTCGATTGATCGAGGCGAAGTTCAGGAGGAAAAAGGCCCCTTCGCAAGCCGGAATGCCCTGCAAACGGTGACTTTGTTAGACACGATTGAGAAAAACCAGTATGACGCCTGTCTTGGCGGTGGTCGCCGTGACGAAGAGAAGGCCCGCGCCAAAGAGCGTTTCTTTTCCCACCGCGATGACTTCGGGCAGTGGGACCCGAAGAACCAGCGCCCTGAGCTCTGGAATATCTTCAACGGACGTAAGCATCACGGCGAACACTTTCGCGTTTTCCCGCTCTCGAACTGGACCGAGATGGATGTCTGGCAATACATCAAAGCGGAAGAGATCCCGCTGCCGAATCTCTATTTTACTCACCAGCGCGACGTCGTGCACCGCAGCGGGTCCATGCTCGCGATTTCTGACGTTGTCATTCCGCAGGCTGGCGAGGAAGTCGAGAAGAACGCCACCGTCCGATTCCGCACTATCGGCGACATGACCTGCACCGGCGCCGTTTACTCGGACGCTTCCGACATGGATGCGATCATCCAGGAAGTCGCCACCGCCCGCCAGACCGAACGCGGTACCCGCGCCGACGATCGTCGCTCCGAAACTGCAATGGAGGACCGAAAAAAAGAGGGCTATTTCTAGACCTCTGCGACCTCACTATTCTTACCTGCTTTATTCTTTTAATTCTTTCCTCCTTTCCCAATGTCACACGAAGTCCCCTACGACGAAGGTTATCTCGACATGGACCTGCTCCGTTTTACAACGGCTGGTAGTGTTGATGATGGAAAATCGACCTTGATCGGTCGCCTCCTTTACGATTCCAAAAATACATTCGACGATCAGATGGACGCCGTCGAAGCGACCTCGAAAAAGCGGGGCGACGAGCATGTGAATCTCGCTTTACTCACCGACGGCCTCCGTGCCGAGCGGGAGCAGGGGATCACGATCGATGTCGCCTACCGCTATTTTGCGACGCCGAAGCGGAAGTTCATCATTGCCGACACCCCGGGGCACATTCAATACACGCGGAACATGGTCACCGGTGCCTCGACCGCAAACCTTGCCATCATCCTTGTCGATGCACGGACCGGGGTTATCGAGCAAACCTGCCGCCACGCCTTCATCGCCGATCTTCTTCGCATCCGTCATGTCATCCTTGCGGTGAACAAAATGGACCTCGTCGATTACAGCGAAGAGCGTTTTCATGAGATCACCGAGGACTTCAAAAAGTTCGCATCCCGTCTCAACAACATCGTCGACATGACCGCGATCCCGATCAGCGCACTTCATGGCGATAACGTCGTCGACAAGTCGGAGAAGATGCCATGGTATCAGGGACCGACGATGCTCTATCAACTTGAGACGGTTTACATCGGCTCTGATCAAAATCACGTCGATGCCCGTTTCCCTGTTCAGTGGGTCGTTCGTCCTCATTCCGATGAGCACCACGACTTCCGCGGCTACGCCGGACGAGTCGCCGGCGGTGTCTTTAAGCCGGGCGACGAAGTCGTGGTTCAGCCATCCGGCTTCACCACCAAAATCAAGGCAATCGAGTCACTCGACGGCCCGCAGCAGGAGGCCTTTGCGCCGCTCTCCTGTACCATGACGCTGGAGGACGAGATCGACATCAGCCGCGGCGACATGATCACGAAGCCGAACAATCCGCCTCAAAAAGGCCAGGAGATCGAAGCGATGGTCTGCTGGTTTTCCGACAATGTGCAGCTTCAGCCGCGCGGGAAATATTATCTGCGTCACACCACGAAAGAAGTGAAGGCGCTTGTTCAGGAAGTGAAATACAAAGTGGACATCAATACGCTGCACAAGATCGAAGACACCAGCTCCTTCGGCCTGAACGAGATCGGTAGGATCACCCTCCGGACCTCCGCACCGCTGCTCTACGATTCCTATCGGAAAAACCGTCAGACCGGCAGTTTTATTCTCATTGATTTGCAGAGTAATGAGACCGTTGCGGCGGGGATGATCATTTAGAAGCTCCTGATCTTCATCTCCGCGGGGCTTTAGCGAGGAAAGATCACGAGTAAGATTAAAATCAAGGCTGGGATCCCCGGATTTGATTGATCTGAGGTCATTCTAACCGATTGACAGCACGAGCGATTGCCCTTTAAATACCGCCCTGCCTCATTTCGGGGCTTAAAAGTGACGGCGAGGTAGCCAAGTGGTAAGGCCGGGCTCTGCAAAAGCTCTATCGCGGGTTCGATTCCCGCCCTCGCCTTTTTTCGGGCCTCCGGTTCTCCGGGTCTCCACCAAAGATTGGGGACAGTTTAGTTTTTAACCGCATTCTGCGAGGACTCTCAAGCGGTAGTTTTCAAAATTCTTAAAGCCATAGGCTCGGCGCTGGATGAGTTTCATCTTCCGGTGGGAGCGGGAAAGGCGAAGGCCTCTTTAGGCCGCCCTAGCCTATATCCCTGCCGCAGAAATTCATGTTCAGTTAGTGACTTTCCATCCTTTCCCGGTGACTCGGGTCGATCGTGACTCCAACCCACTTCGTGATCCAGTGATTGACACCTACGATGATGGTTGAAATTGTCATCTAATTCTCAATCCTGTCAGTGACGTTCTCCACTATATCGTAGCCCCATACTGCAACTCCTTATGCTTCAGATTCCGCTAGAGCCTCTCGATATTTACATTGTCCATCCAGCGCTCCTTGCCGTAAATGCTGACGCGGGCTCCCATGATCGATATTGATAACCTCGGGTGACCGACCAGCCACTTACCCGAGACGCACGTTGATGACTTGGAAACCCAGTAGCTGTGGAATGCTCTCGAAGTATAAAATATGCGGGCTAAACCTCTTTGTGGAAATAGACCTTCACAAAAGACATCCCTTTATCATCGTCGAATCCCCGCTCAAAAAAACGATCTGCTTCGTGGATGAAACCAGGACCGAACTGCATGGTGACACCGACATCAAGTTTGAGCCTTGATTTGAGCCGGTTACCCGCCTTTTCCGCTTCCTTCTTCGAAACCGTGAACGATTTCTTGAGCGGTTCGCCGCGTTCCTCTTCGAACTCCTGCTTGAAGGTTTTGAACTGCTCGACCTGCTCCGGTTTGCTGAGGGCTTTTGACTCAAATTCATCGAGATCAAACTCTTCGGTTTCGTTCAAATAGTTCATCGCCTTGCTCGCGACGGCCATGCGATCTTCCTGCGGGGTCTCCTCGGGGAGGCCCTTCTCGGCGAAGGCGACGCAGAGTTCTGAGTAGCGACGTGTCAGGAAGTCGTCGTTTTTGACCGGCTTCGCTCCGACAAATTCACGAACCCAGAAGTTGGTGCCGCCACTCGCTTTGTCGAAGAGGTAGACCGTGTAACCGTCCGCTTTGCCGTGGTTGATGATGAGACATCCTTTGTCGATCTTGTCGGGGTAAATGCCCTGCTCCGTCGTGAGGACGAGATCACCGTCACGCTCGGAAATTTGGAGAAACGGAACCTTGCTCTCTGACTTCACGATGCTGATCGCCTGAGTCGCTTCGCCCCCGACTCCGATATTATTGATCAGGGCAACACAGAGATCGCCCGACTTAATGTTCGGATGATTCGAGCGGGCATGGAGGTGCTTCGCGATCTTCGCGCCCTCTTCCAGCAGCGAATTGTTGTCCTCAAAAATGGCGGTCGCATAGGCGAAGAGGTCGTTCTTTTCGACGGAGTCGTGATGCGCCAGTTGGTTTAACTCCAATGATTTGAACGATTTAAGAAAGCAGTGGGTCAGTAACTCCGCCTCTTCATCCTTAAACTGGCAAAGCGTCTGCGAGGTTTGAAAAGGTTCATTGCGCATCGGGTTGCCCACCTTGGCGAGAGACATCGCGGAGAGCTTTGCTTTACGGAAATTGAGTGTGAGAGACATGTTGAGTGGAGAAGCAGTCTGCGAACTTAACAGGCTTGGATGACAGGGGCAACAGGGTTGAAGCGCGGGGAGGTTTCCATTTCGCTTTTGGCGGTTTGATCATGGCATGTTCCCGAGATCCTGATTTTTTGTTAGTTTATCTTAACTGGTTTCAAGGCTATGTTTCATCAAAGCCTCTTTCAGGGACCGTTTCGGGCGGGGTGAAAAATATCTATCCTTTCCCGGGGGTCTCACGTTTCAGCTGCGTATCTATGAAACTTTTTGATGTCGCCATTCTTGGAGCTTCCATTTCAGGGGCCTCTCTTGGCGCCTGTCTCGGGATGGAGGCAGTCGAGGTGGTTATGATCGACAAAAACAGCTTTCCCCGCCGCAAGGCCTGTGGAGAGGGATTGTCGAATATCGGTATTGATGCCCTTGAGCGGATGGGGCTCCAGGCGAAGAAAACGCTTTCCGCCGGTGTTCCTTATTACCAATACCGAGTTGATACAGGCACTAGCAATGTTCCCTTCGCCCCGACGCGTGATCGTTCGCTTAAAGGAGTGGGGATTGAGCGATATCATCTCGACACGCACCTGATCGAAAAGGCCTCTGAGCAACCTTCGGTGACAACCCGTTTTGAGTCGAACATCACTTCTATCACCCGTATTGATTCGGGCTATTCGGTCCATTTTTCTGACGGGGAAGAGATGCACTCGCGATTTCTCGTTCTTGCAGATGGGGCGCATTCTCCGGCGGCGGGAAAGCTCGGGATTCCGAAAGTTCGCAGGAATGCTCCGCTCTGGGGGATCAGCTTTATTCTTGAAGGAGAGTATCTCCGGCCACCCGATGAAGTGGTCGTGCTTCTTAAAGACGGGTTTGAAATTAACTGCACGCCCGTTAGCCAATCCCGCTTGAATGTGACCTTTCTCTCAGCGCGGAAGCAGGTGAAGTCACTTCAGAACATGCAGGTGCGCGGCGAACTCCTCGCGGAAGCATGCCTGAAAATCGGTTTCGTCGGCGCTCCCATGGCCGAACCGCTCCAGGTAGGGCCGGTCAGCTCCACTAAACGTCCCTTTTTTCAAGACTCAGCCCTCCTCGTAGGAGATGCCGCAGAGACGCTCGATCCGGTAGCGGGCATGGGCATGACACACGGAATTCTCATGGCGGAACTCGCTTCCGCGACACTTCTCTCGATTATCAAAGACGGTTGGAGCGAAGATGACGCCTTCCGCGAGTACGCCAGAAAAGCAGAGATCATGAGTCGTCCTTTTCGCGGGTTCACTCGTCTAACCGCTTCACTCTTCAGAAATGCCGGCAGACGTATCCTTGTTCCCACTCTTGCTTCCACTTTTCTACCCGGTACGATTCGCTCCGCACTGGACGATTCTTTCTCCACTTCGATGGCGTTTTCGCTCCCGGGGCGGTTTTTGAGTTGGGTTGGAGCTTGCGACTTTATTTAACTTTTGCCCTCCACCCTCTATTTTGGCCTACCTCCGTCACCTTGAAACCCTCGTTCCTGAAATCAGCTACCCTCAGGAACTAGCCAGCGAAATCCTGAGCTCCCGTACTGAAAGCGACCGCACGCGGCGTTACATCAGGAAGGTCTACGGGGAATCAGGGATCAAAAAACGTCACAGTGTTGTCCCTGATTTCCTTGAGGGCAGGAATGGTCCCGGTCTGTTTGTCACAGCGGATGGATCGGCGAAAGAGCCCACTACCGGAGAGCGGAATGATGTCTATGTGAGGGAG
The DNA here is from genome assembly GCA_964583035.1 of uncultured Akkermansia sp. Taxonomy (GTDB): domain Bacteria; phylum Verrucomicrobiota; class Verrucomicrobiia; order Verrucomicrobiales; family DEV007; genus Arctic95D-9. The sequence continues at coordinate 3,969 of CAZOUP010000026.1, read as the reverse complement.
GCGAAAAGATTGATCCCGGAAATAGCCCGCAATACGGTGGCAAATTGTCAGGGGATTGAGGCGTCAGATATCACTCATGTCATCACCGTTTCCTGCACGGGATTTTTCAATCCGGGGCCTGACCTACTCGTCATCGACGCGTTGGATCTTTCACCAAAGGTGCAGCGATATCATCTCGGTTTCATGGGCTGCTACGCGGCATTTCCCGCGCTGAAGATGGCGTCCCAGTTTTGTGATCTGGACGATTCAGCCACGGTGCTCGTGGTCTGTCTTGAGTTATGTTCGATTCATCTCCAGAACAAAGATGATCTCGATTCTATCGTCGCGAACTCGGTGTTTGCGGATGGAGCGGCGGCGGCCCTGGTTTCATCGCGTCCCCCCGCTGCCGGACAGCGCGCTTACAAGGTGAATCAGTTCGCCTGCAACCTCGCCCGTGAAGGCATCGAAGACATGGCCTGGGATATTGGAGATCACGGATTTAACATCGTTCTCTCCAAGTACGTCGCCCGCATCATTGGGGCGGGGATTAAAGGACTCATTGAAGAGGTCTTTTCCGAATCGAGGCTCACTGCCGACGACATTACACGATGGGCGGTGCACCCCGGCGGGCGCGCTATTCTCGACAAGATCGAAACCAGCCTCGAATTGACAGCGGACCAGATCAAAGCTTCTCGAGAGATCCTTTCCAATTATGGAAACATGAGCAGTGCGACCGTTCTTTTCGTCCTTGCATCAGTTCTTGCTGATGAGTCGACCAAAGACGGTGATACGGTATGCGCGATGGCATTCGGACCGGGCTTGACCATCGAAACAGGCGTCTTTGATGCAGTACTTGCTTGATCGGGGCCGCGGGCCGTTTTTGATTTTGATTGGAGGGCTGACGCTCTTCTTCGGGTATCACTGTCTTCAGTTGGACGTGGACCGGGACAACCGCTCTATGGACGCGGACAACCCAGTCCAGAAGGCGCTTGAAGCTGATTTTCGGGATACCTTTGACGAAGGGGATTCTATTCTCGTGGGGATCTACGATGAAGGTCTCGTGGACGAGGCGGGTCGCGCGCGCGTCACGGAGATCGTCGCGACGCTGGGATCTTTGGATGGTGTCGAACAGGTCATCAGCGCCGTCGATTTTGATTTTGAGATTCCCGAGAGCCAGCGCGGGCTGTTGCTTTCGGAAGACGGAAAGATGACCGGGATTCGTCTCATTGTAGAAAAGTTTTCTGACGAAGGTCAGAAGCTGAGTGCGTTGATTGAAGAAATTGAAACCATCGCGGCGGACGAATCGAAGGACGGAATTCGTGTTGCGGCGACCGGCCTGCCAATTCAGAAATACGAAGTCGGTATTCTTGTCCGGAGGGACCAGCGGGTTTTCGCTCCGCTTTCACTTCTCGTTCTCGGACTTGTTTTACTCTTCGTGACACGTCGGTTCTCCGGAATGCTTTTTCCTCTTCTCGTGTCGGTGATCACGATTTGCTGGACGCTGGGAATTTATTCCCTTTGCGGTCATTGCCTGAACATGATCACCTCGCTGCTGCCGCCGGTAATTATGACACTCTCGGTCGCGACGACGATCCATATCTATCTCGACTGGCTCCATGAAGCGGAAACAGATAAACAGAAGCGTGTTCTCGCGGCGGTTAAAAATCTCTATCGTCCGTGCCTCTTTGCCTCACTCACCACGGCGGTAGGATTCCTCAGCCTGCTCTTTAGCGAGACCCCTGCGGTGCGGCTTTTCGGCATGTTTGCCGCTCTCGGGGTGTTGATTTCCTATTTCCTCGGGGTGGTCGGTATCGCCGTGGGGTTGTCATTTCTGAAGCCGCCAGTCACTAAACCCGATGAGTCTCCTCATCATGCGGCGGAAGCTCATCGTGTTCTCGATGCGATTGCCGGTCTGACTGTGAATCATCCCGTGAAGATCATTCTTGTCGCGCTCCTCATCGCCGTGGTCGGGTTCATGGGGATGAAACGTATCGAAACGGATACGGATCTTCTCAATTTTCTTGGTGATGATCATCCTCTGGTGCAGGACACCCTGTTCATCGATAAGTATCTTGCCGGGACCTCGAAAATTGAGCTATTCCTGAAGAGTCTCGATGGCGAACCGCTTGAATCGCTTGAAGAGCTCATCGAGTTCGAGGAAGCACTGAGGGAACTTGAGCATGTTCGCCAGGTCTTCGGCTTCACCGACATCGTGCCAAGTGAGGTGTCCGCAATGATCGGGGGCGCGGTGTCTCTCCGTGATGTTGCAGAAGAGTTAGAATCACCATGCTATCTCAGCGATGACCTTATCAAAACGAGGATCACGGTCTTTACTGATTCGATCGGGACACTCGAAGGTTCGAACCTGGTGTCCTCAATTCGTGAAACCGCGGACACCAAGCTCGGCGAAGGCTTTGAGGTCGGGCTCGTGGGTGGGTTCTACCGCGTCATTGTGGAATCGAATCAGCTCGTCGCATCGCAGCTCAAGAGTTTCCTCGTCGCGATCACTCTCATCCTGATTGCGATTGGAGTGGTCTTTCGTTCAGTGATTTACACGCTTCTCGCCATCATTCCGAACGTTGTGCCTTTGTTGCTGACTGCGGCGGTGATGGGATTTTCAGGGATCGCGATGAGCACCGGGACGGCAATGATCGCCAGCGTCGTCATCGGCATCGCGGTGGACGACACGATTCACTATCTTTCAGCCTACCGTCAAGCAGGTCATGCGGGACGGGCAGCCGCGATTCGGAAAACGACCCGGTCTACGGGCTTTGTCCTCCTTTCAACAACGATGGCTCTCTCGGCTGGATTCTGGGTCGCTATCTTCGGGAGCTTTCAGCCAACGATCTTTTTCGCCTTGCTTGCTGGATTGACGATGTGGTTTGCTCTTGCCTGTGATCTTCTTGTGTTACCCGCCTTCCTTCGCCTCGCCGCGCCCTGCCACTTGAAGAAAGAAATTTAGAATGAAATCGCGCTTTAATCTCAGGGCCAATGACCACCTCGGAACGAGCGAAGGGAAGAGGCTCTTTAACGAAAAGCATTTTGCTGAATCCGCCTCACGCTACGATTTCGCGACCAGGGCTCTCTCCTTCGGTCAAGATGCGGGATGGAAAAAAGCGCTCGTCGCCGCTCTCCCTGACGAGCACGCTCCTGTCTGCGTTGATATCGCCTGCGGCACCGGAGATGTCACCTTTCTCCTTGCCGATCGCTACGGGGAAGGGGTTTTCATCGGGATAGACCTGACGCAGGAGATGATCGATATCGCGAATCAGCGAAACCAAAGCGACTTCGTTCGTTTCGAATGCGCGGACATGTGCCGGCTTCCTCTGGAGGACAATGCGGTCGATATCCTCACTGGCAGTTATGCGATCAGGAATGCGCCTGATCTGGCCGAGGCACTTGCCGAATTTCGCCGCGTCGTAAAGCCGGGAGGGACGCTCGCGTTTCTCGATTTTTCGAAAGAGGAAACACCGCTGAAGCAGGCGTTCCAATACCGGCTTCTCCGATTCTGGGGCGGACTTTGGGGGCTTCTTCTGCACGGGAATATCGAGGTGCATGGCTACATTTCCAAGAGCCTTCAGAGCTTCCCCGAACCAACCGCGCTGGAAGAGGCTTTTCGCTTCGCCGGATTCCAAGTCGGGGAGTCCCGGAAACTCTTCGGCGGGATGATGCGGCTTTATGTTCTAAGGGCTTGAGAATTTAATGCGTTCTAAGGATAGATCTATGAACTTCCGTCTCCTAACCCCGTCCCTTGCCTCAGCCTGCCTTGCTTTTGCGCTGACATTCGCCCCCGCAATCTCCGCTTTTGCCCAATCATCCGAGTGGTCAGGCACCTGCGACATCGAATTTGCCGGTAAATCGACGCTCCATGATTTCAACGGCACCGTCAGCGCGGAGCCCTTCTCCGTGAAGATCTCGAATATCGACACGCCAACGAAGGCTTTGGCGACTTCCCTCGTTTCGGTGAAAGCAGCAAAGATGGACACGGGA